>NZ_CVTS01000010.1:0-164442 GCF_900004755.1 Pseudomonas sp. 25 R 14
CGGTGGCCGCGAGTGGGGCGGTGCAATGGCTGCCCACGGGGTGGGCGCAGGCATCGACCGCGCTGCTGTTACTCGGGGTGGGTGCCTGGGCGCACCTGCGTCTGGGGCAGCAACTCAAGCAGATTGTCGAGCACACGCCCAATACCTTTTCCGACCCGATCAGCGCCATGACCTACAGCGATGCGCTGGGGCCGGCTGCGCAGTTGGAGATGATCCTGATCAGCGAAGAGGCGCGCTTGAAAACTGCCCTCACGCGCCTCAGTGACCTGGCCACGCAGATGGCTGGGGCGGCGACCGACTCCAGTGCACTGTCGGCGACTACCGAGTCGGCGCTGCTGGAACAGCGCGCCGAAACCGATATGACGGCCGCCGCCATGACCGAAATGGCCGCATCCATCGCCGAAGTGGCGGTGCACGTCCAACAGACCGCCAGCGAAGCCCGTACCGCCAATGACCTGGCTGGACACGGCAGCCAGGTGGTCGGCACCACACGCGAAGCGATTCAACTGCTGGCGGCCACCGTCACCCAGATCAACCAGGCCGTTGGCCACCTGGCCGGCCAGACCCAGGAAATCCGCGTAGCCGCGAGCATGATCCAGGCCATCGCCGACCAGACCAATCTGCTGGCCCTGAATGCCGCCATCGAAGCGGCGCGGGCGGGCGAGCAAGGGCGTGGTTTTGCCGTGGTGGCCGATGAAGTGCGGGCGCTGGCGGGCAAGACCCGGGAGTCGACCGAACAGATCCAGGGCATCATCCAGAACTTGCGCGCCGGCGCCGACGAGGCTGTTGAAATCGCCAGCACCGGCATTCGCGAAGCCGAGCAGGGCGTGCAACAGGTATTGCAAGCGCAACAGGCACTGCTGGGCATTCGCCAGGCAGTGGAGCGCATTACCGGCATGAGTCAGCAAATGGCGGCTGCCTCACAGGAACAATCCCACGTCGCAGAGGATGTTTCACAACAGATCAATAACGTCGCGGCCACGGTGCAAAAGACAGCGGGCAATGCCAACGCTGCAGTCATCCGGGGCCGGGAACTTGAAAGCATCTCTTCCGGGTTGCGTGCCCTGGTCGAGCGGTTCAACCGCTAGCCACCTAGAGCCTCATTCATGGATGAGAAATACCGCAGGGCCGTGGATGCCGCCGCCATTTTCTCCGAGACAGACCTCACCGGCCGCATTACCTACGTCAACGACCAATTTTGCGGCATGTCCGGCTACAGCCGCGACGAGTTGCTGGGGCGCAACCACCGGATCCTCAGTTCCGGGTTGCACCCTGCCGGGTTTTTCCAGGGCATGTGGCGCACGCTCACCGAGGGCAAGGTCTGGCGTGGGGAAATCTGTAACCGCGCCAAGGATGGATCGCTGTATTGGGTCGACAGCACCATGGTGCCGTTGGTCGATGAGCGTACCAAGCAGGTGCAGAAGTACGTGTCGATCCGTTTTGATGTCAGCGAAAAGCGCCAACTGCTGCAAACCTTGCAATGGCGGGTCGGTCACGATGTGCTGACCGGGCTGCCGAACCGGGCTTACCTGTCGGAGTTGCTGGTGCAGTCCCTGGAGTTTTCCCGCAGCGAGCACATCCCCCTGGCGGTGTGCATGCTCGACCTGGATGGCTTCAAGGCGGTCAACGACGGCTATGGCCATGCCTCTGGCGACCTGTTGCTGGTGGAGGTGGCCAGCCGCCTGCGTGACATCATCCGTGGCGAAGATGTGGTCGCCAGGCTGGCGGGTGATGAGTTCGTGCTGATCCTGCGCTATGTGCGCGATACAGATGAACTGAATCGCGCGCTGCGGCGCATCCTCTCGGCGATTTCCGAGCCTTATTCGATCCTCGGCGCGCAGATCAACGTGTTTGCCAGCATTGGCGTGACCTTGTTTCCGCTGGATGACGAGGACGCCGACACCTTGCTGCGCCATGCCGACCAGGCGATGTATGTGGCCAAGCAGAGTGGTCGCAACCGCTATCAACTGTTTGACGTGTCACTGGAGCAGGAGGTCAAGGCCACCCACCAGACCGTGCAGCAGATTCGCCAGGCCCTGGCGGCGGGGGAGTTGTGCCTGCACTTTCATCCCAAGATCAACCTGCGCCATGGTCAGGTCGTGGGGTTTGAGGCACTGCTGCGCTGGCAGCATCCGATACGTGGGTTGGTGTCGCCCAAGGATTTCCTGTCCTTGATCGAGCAGACTGACCTGATCGTCGATGTCGGCGAATGGGTGATGGACCAGGTACTGGCGCAGATGCGTGAGTGGCAAGAGGCTGGGCATTGCTGGCCGGTCAGTGTGAATATCGCGGCCCGGCATTTCCAGCGCGCGGATTTTGTCGAGCGCCTGCAACAACTGTTGGCGCAGCACCCCGAGGTTGCACCGCACATGCTCGACCTGGAGATTGCCGAGTCGGTGGCCATCGACCATATCGAGCGAGTCACCGAGCACCTTGCAGCATGCCAGGCGCTGGGGGTGAGGTTTTCCCTGGATGATTTCGGCACCGGCTATTCCTCCCTCAGCTACCTCAAGCGCCTGCCGACCCAGACCATCAAGATTGACAAGTCGTTTGTGCGCGACATCCTGCATGACAAGGACGATTTGGCCCTGACTCAGGCGGTGATCGGCCTGGCCCGGGCGTTTGGCCGCGAAGTGATCGCCGAGGGCCTGGAAACCCTGGAGCATGGCCAACTGCTGCTGCGCATGGGCTGTGAAGTGGCCCAGGGTTATTATTTCGCCCAGCCCATGCCGGCTGACGAGGTTCCGGCCTGGGCCGCCGGGTTTGATTTGCTCAACTATGGCGCCGGCGAAGAGGGAAGCTGACGTCCGCGGTCGCCGGTATAGAGCTTGATGATTGCGTCAATCTCTCCTGACATCTTCATGCGCAGCAGCGTACGCAAAATTCGTTGGACGGGCAGGGCTGGGTCGTTGCGCACGAAGCAGCCCAGGCTTTGCTCTTCGATCACTGCCACCACGTGTAACCTGCGACCCACCGGCAACTGTTGATTGAAACGCTCCAGGGTCCATTCATTGGTGACCGCGTACTTGAAGCGTCCGGCTACCAGTTTTTGCAGCACCTGCTCTTCGCTGCGGGCGTCGTCGCGTTTGAGTTGGCCTTTGGCGAATAGCGGTTCAAGGGTCGGGTAGCTGTAATTGAGCACCGTGCCGATATTCTGCGCCGCCAACTTGGGCACGCGTACCGACAACGGGGGGATATGGGCACTGACCAGCACATTGCGCTGCACCAGCAAGGGGATGCTCCACACATGATCGCCTGACAGGTCATTGAGCCACGCTTGTGCGACGTAGCAGCGCACATCGATCTCACCGCGCTCCATGGCCGGGGCGATGCGGGCCCGGGCCAGGACCTGGAACTGCGCTGGATGGCCGACCTGGGTCGCCAGGCTCAACATCAGGTCATACAAAATGCCCTGGGTCGGCTGGTCGTCCTCGATCTGCACCAAGGGCATGGCCCAACTGTCGGAAATCGAGAAGCGCAGCGGTGCAGGTGCCGCCAGGCTCAGTGTGGTTATCATCCATAAAGCGCCCAGGACTACGCGCATAAACTCTCCGGGATCAGCCCTTTGCAGGGCATGCCACTACCAGCTTAGTCAGATTAGGCGAGCGTGCCGGATGCAATTTCCCCCCTGCTCCGCTAGCATTACCGGCTTCCGCTTCCCAGTTGCGACGGTTTTCGATGAGTTATCAGGTTCTTGCACGTAAATGGCGTCCGCGCTCGTTCCGCGAAATGGTCGGCCAGACCCATGTGCTCAAGGCTCTGATCAATGCCTTGGACAGCCAGCGGCTGCACCACGCCTACCTGTTCACTGGCACCCGCGGGGTGGGCAAGACCACTATTGCGCGGATCATCGCCAAGTGCCTGAACTGTGAGACTGGCATCACGTCGACCCCCTGCGGCACTTGTTCGGTGTGCCGGGAGATCGACGAAGGGCGCTTTGTCGACCTGATCGAGATCGATGCCGCGAGCCGCACCAAGGTCGAGGACACCCGTGAACTGCTGGATAACGTGCAGTACGCGCCTAGCCGTGGCCGCTTCAAGGTCTACCTGATCGACGAAGTGCACATGCTCTCCAGCCATTCCTTCAACGCCCTGTTGAAGACCCTGGAGGAGCCGCCGCCCTACGTGAAGTTCATCCTGGCCACCACCGACCCGCAGAAACTTCCTGCAACGATTTTGTCGCGGTGCCTGCAGTTCTCCCTGAAGAACATGACCCCCGAGCGGGTGGTCGAGCATTTGACGCATGTGCTGGGTGTCGAGAACGTGCCGTTCGAAGACGACGCCCTGTGGCTGCTGGGTCGCGCGGCCGATGGCTCGATGCGTGATGCCATGAGCCTGACCGACCAGGCGATTGCCTTCGGTGAAGGCAAGGTCATGGCCGCCGACGTGCGGGCCATGCTCGGCACCCTCGATCACGGGCAGGTCTTTGATGTGCTGCATGCGCTGATCGAAGGCGATGCCAAGGCGCTGCTCGAAGCCGTGCGCCATTTGTCGGAGCAGGGCCCGGACTGGAATGGCGTGCTGTCGGAAATTCTCAATGTGCTGCACCGCGTCGCTATCGCCCAGGCCCTGCCGGAAGGCGTCGATAACGGCCACGGTGACCGCGATCGCGTGTTGGCCCTGGCGCAGGCGTTGCCGGCCGAAGATGTGCAGTTCTACTACCAGATGGGCCTGATCGGTCGACGTGACTTGCCATTGGCGCCAGACCCGCGCGGTGGCTTTGAAATGGTCATGTTGCGCATGTTGGCGTTCCGCCCGGCGGATACCGCCGACGCGCCGAGACAGCCGCTAAAGCCAGTGGGGATCAGCCAGGCCACAGTTGATTCCGCCAAACCAGTGGCTGGCGCAGCGGTTGCTGCACCAGTGGTCGCGCCGACGCCTGTCGCACCGGAGCCGAAGCCGGTCGTCGCACAGCCTGTGGCGCCCGTGGAGGTAGCTGCGCCGGTTGCCGAGCCTGCGCCCGCGCCTGTGGTCGACCTGCCCTGGAATGAGCCGGTAGAGGCGGTGGTCGAGCAGCAGCCGGCAGTCGAGCCCGTGCTGGAAACCGCTGGCGAACAGCCCGAACTCACGCCAATGCCGACGCCAACTCCCGACAGCGTGGTGCCCGATGCGCCGGAATGGGTCGCCGCGCCCGTGCCTGAGCCGACCTTCGCCGAAGTGGATGCCGCCACGCCGGGCATTGACCTGGACGACGAGCCACCGCTGGACGAAGACTACATCGAGCCGGACATGGATTCGGCCTACAGCTACCTGGACGATCTCGCCAGCGAGCACACCGCCGAGCCTGCGCCCGAGCCCGAGGCGGAACCCGCCGCGATGCCGGCCACGGGCCTGGCCCTGCAATGGCTGGAGCTGTTCCCGAAATTGCCGATCTCCGGCATGACCGGCAGCATCGCCGCCAACTGCACCTTGATCGCCGTCGATGGCGATCACTGGCTGTTGCACCTGGACCCGGCCCACAGTGCCCTGTTCAACGCGACCCAGCAGCGCCGGCTCAACGATGCCCTGAACCAGTTCCACGAACGCACCCTGACGGTGACCATCGAGCTGATCAAGCCCGAGCAGGAAACCCCGGCCCAGGCTGCGACCCGTCGCCGTCTCAACCGTCAGCGCGAGGCCGAGGAGTCGATCCAGGCCGATCCGCTCATCCAGCAGATGATGGAGCAGTTTGGCGCGGTGGTGCGACACGATACTATTGAGCCCGTCGAAGCCCAGGCAGCACAGGGCTGATAATTGAAGGCGCCGTGCCCCAAGGCTCGGCGCCGTATTGATCCACGTACTTTTGAGGTGATTCCCATGATGAAAGGTGGCATGGCCGGCCTGATGAAGCAGGCGCAGCAGATGCAGGAAAAAATGGCCAAGATGCAGGAAGAACTGGCCAACGCCGAAGTCACCGGTAAAGCCGGTGGCGATATGGTCAGCGTGGTGATGACCGGTCGTCACGACATCAAGCGCGTGAGCATCGACCCAAGCGTATTGCCGGGCGTGGGTGAAGACGACCTGGAAATGCTCGAAGCCCTGTTCGCCGCGGCCGTCAACGACGCTGTGCGCAAGATCGAAGCCAACAGCCAGGACAAAATGTCCGGTGTGACCGCAGGCATGCAACTGCCTCCGGGCATGAAGCTGCCGTTCTGATCGGTGACATGCAATAAAAAATGCCAGGCCTCGTGCCTGGCATTTTTGTTTGTGTCGGTCAAAATCGAACGTCAGTATTGCAACAGCTGTCTGCACCCTATACCGCTGAATTCAATCACCGATAAAAGGAGCCTTGCTGATGACTCAAGCCATGACCCTTAACCAGCGCATCGTCCTGGTATCCCGCCCGCAAGGGGCGCCCGTACCGGAGAACTTCCGCCTGGAACGTGTGGCGCTGCCAGACCTGGCAGACGGCCAGGTCCTGCTCAAGACCCTGTTCCTGTCCCTGGATCCCTACATGCGTGGGCGTATGAGTGACGCGCCGTCCTACGCCGCTCCAGTGGAAATCGGCGAGGTAATGACCGGCGGCGCTGTCAGCCGTATCGAACAGTCGCGCAACCCCAAGTTTGAAGTGGGTGACCTGGTGGTCGGTGCCACCGGCTGGCAAAGCCATAGCATCAGTGACGGTCGCAACCTGATGCCGGTGCCCAAGGGGTTGCCGAGCCCGTCCATGGCCCTTGGCGTGTTGGGCATGCCCGGTATGACGGCCTACATGGGATTGATGGATATCGGCCAGCCCAAGGCCGGGGAAACCCTGGTCGTGGCGGCGGCCTCCGGTGCGGTGGGCTCGGTGGTCGGTCAGGTGGCCAAGCTCAAGGGCCTGCGGGTGGTGGGCGTTGCGGGCGGCGCGGACAAGTGCCGCTATGTGGTGGATGAGCTGGGTTTTGACGCCTGTATCGACCACAAGAGCGCGGACTTTACCAATGAACTGGCCCTGGCCTGTTTCAAAGGGGTGGATATTTATTACGAAAACGTCGGCGGCAAGGTCTTCGACGCCGTGCTGCCCTTGCTCAATGCCAAGGCACGGATTCCCCTGTGCGGCCTGATTGCCGGTTACAACGCCCATGAAGCCCCCACCGGACCCGATCGGTTGCCGGCGCTGCAACGCACCCTGCTGACCAAGCGCGTGCGCATCCAGGGCTTTATCGTGTTCGACGACTATGGCGATCGACACCCCGAATTTATCAGCGCCATGGCGCCGTGGGTGCGTGACGGCAAGGTCAAGTTCCGCGAAGACATGGTCGAGGGTCTGGAGCAGGCGCCCGAAGCCTTTATCGGCTTGCTGGAAGGGCGCAACTTCGGCAAGTTGGTCGTGCGTATTTGACGCTTATCCGAGGCGCGGGTATAAACCGCGTCTCGTTGTTTTGTCGGACCTTTGCCCCATGAGCTTCAGCCCCCTGATTCGTCAACTGATCGATGCCCTGCGCACCTTGCCGGGCGTGGGCCAGAAAACTGCCCAGCGCATGGCGCTGCAACTGCTGGAGCGTGACCGCAGCGGCGGCTCCCGCCTGGCCCAGGCACTGAGCCAGGCCATGGACGGCGTGGGGCATTGCCGCCAGTGCCGCACCCTGACCGAAGAAGAACTGTGCCCGCAATGCGCCGACCCCCGTCGCGACGACACGCTGCTGTGCGTGGTCGAAGGGCCGATGGACGTGTACGCGGTGGAGCAGACCGGCTATCGCGGGCGCTATTTTGTGCTCAAGGGCCACCTCTCGCCCCTCGACGGCCTGGGGCCGGAGGCGATTGGTATCCCGCAACTGGTCGCGCGCATTGAAGAGCAGGGCACCTTCAGCGAAGTGATCCTGGCCACCAACCCGACGGTGGAAGGCGAAGCCACGGCGCATTACATCGCACAACTGCTAAGCAACAAAGGCCTGGTCACTTCGCGCATCGCCCACGGTGTGCCGTTGGGTGGCGAGCTGGAGCTGGTGGACGGCGGCACGCTGGCGCACTCGTTTGCCGGGCGTAAACCTATCGCCCTCTAACACCGACCACAAATTCCCAGATATGAATGAGCTTATGTGGGGGATTTTTGGTGGGGTCGAAAATTTTGTGTCGCTTGATAACCAAGCAAGCGCTTGGTAAGTTCGCTCCACCTCTCCGTGGAGCTTGCCGATGTCTGCCTATCAGGAATACTTCGATCCCAGCCACCAATTGGTCCGCGACAGCGTGCGCCGTTTTGTCGAGCGCGAGATGCTGCCGGGCGTCGAGCAATGGGAGGAAGCCGAGCTCTTCCCCCGCGAGTTGTACCTCAAGGCCGGCGCGGCGGGGATTCTCGGGATCGGCTACCCCGAAGCGCTGGGCGGTAGCCACGAAGGCGATCTGTTCGCCAAGGTCGCCGCCAGCGAAGAGTTGATGCGCTGTGGCTCCGGCGGCGTGGTGGCCGGGCTGGGCTCGCTGGATATCGGCCTGCCGCCCATCGTCAAATGGGCGCGTCCCGAAGTGCGCGAGCGCGTGGCGCCGCAAGTCTTGTCCGGCGAGAAGATCATGGCCCTGGCCGTCACCGAGCCCGGTGGCGGTTCCGATGTCGCCAGCCTGCAAACCCGTGCCGTGCGTGATGGCGATTGTTATCGGGTCAGTGGCAGCAAAACCTTTATCACCAGTGGCGCGCGTGCCGACTATTACACCGTCGCCGTGCGTACTGGTGGGCCAGGGTTTGCCGGCATCAGTCTGCTGTTGATCGAGAAGGACACGCCTGGCTTCACCGTTGGTCAGCCGTTGAAGAAGATGGGCTGGTGGGCGTCGGACACTGCCGAGTTGTTCTTCGATGATTGCCAGGTGCCCGTAGGCAATCTGATTGGTGCCGAAAACATGGGTTTTGCCTGCATCATGGGCAACTTCCAGAGCGAGCGCCTGGCTTTGGCATTGATGGCCAATATGACCGCGCAGATGGCCTTGGAGGAGAGCTTGAAGTGGGCCGCCCAGCGCGAGGCCTTTGGCAAGCCGATCGGCAAGTTCCAGGTGCTCAAGCATCGCCTGGCGGAGATGGCCACGGCGGTCGAGGTTTCCCGGGAGTTCACTTATCGCCAGGCGGCGAAGATGGCGGCTGGCAAGAGTGTGATCAAGGAGATTTCCATGGCCAAGAACCTCGCCACGGACACCGCCGACCGCGTGACGTATGACGCGGTGCAGATTCTTGGAGGGCTGGGTTATATGCGCGGCAGTCTGGTGGAGCGGCTGTACCGGGACAATCGGATCTTGTCGATTGGTGGCGGCACTCGGGAGGTGATGAACGAGATCATCAGTAAGCAGATGGGTTTGTGATTGATGGTGTTCTAAGGGGCCTTATCGCGAGCAAGTCGAATCGTCGCACCGCCGCTCCCACATTCGATCGATTTCCAACATAGGAATGCGGTCGAATGTGGGAGCGGGCTTGCTCGCGAAGAGGCCCGCCAAGACACCACAAATCAGCGCTCAGTCAACCCAAACTGCGTCAAACAAAACGTCGGAACCCCCATATCCTCCAACCGCTGCGAGCCACCCAGTTCCGGCAGGTCAATAATCGCCGCCGCTTCGAAAATCCGCGCACCCATACGCCGTGCCAGGTTGGCCGCAGCAATCAAGGTGCCACCTGTGGCAATCAGATCATCGAACATCAACACTGAATCCCCTTCACACAGGCTGTCGGCGTGCACCTCAAGAAAGGCCTCGCCGTATTCGGTCTGGTAACCCTCGGACAATACGTCTGCCGGCAGCTTGCCTTGCTTGCGGAACAGGATCAGCGGCTTGTTCAGTTGGTAGGCGATGATCGAACCGATTAGAAAACCACGGGCATCCATCGCGCCGATGTGCGTGAACTCGGCTTCGACGTAGCGATGGATAAAGGTGTCGGCCACCAGGCGCATGGCCTTGGGCGATTGGAACAGCGGCGTGATATCACGAAAGATCACCCCAGGCTTGGGGAAGTCGATGACGGGGCGAATCAGGGATTTGATGTCGAATGAGTCGAAGGCCATCATCGGGAGTCCTGGGGGCAAAGACTCGTCAGTATACCTGCGGCCCAACCGGTTGGCTTGGCCGCAAGTGTCGCATCCCTTGTACGGCGATCAGCCGTCGAGGGAGCCGCCGGCCAGTGCACACAGCTGGATCGGGTCGAGGATGTGGACTTCCTTGCCCTCGGCGGCGATCAGTTCGTTTTGCTGGAAGCGGGTGAATACCCGGGACACGGTTTCCACCGCCAGGCCCAGGTAATTGCCGATTTCGTTGCGCGACATGCTCAGGCGGAACTGGTTGGCCGAAAAGCCACGGGCGCGGAAACGTGCGGACAAGTTGACCAGGAACGTGGCAATCCGTTCGTCGGCGGTTTTCTTCGATAACAGCAGCATCATTTGCTGGTCGTCGCGGATTTCCCGGCTCATCACGCGCATCAATTGGCGGCGCAACTGCGGCAATTGCAGGGCCAGCTCATCCAGGCGCTCGAATGGAATCTCGCACACCGACGTGGTTTCCAGGGCCTGGGCCGACACCGGGTGAATCTCAGTGTCCATGCCCGACAGGCCAACCAGCTCGCTGGGCAGGTGGAAGCCGGTGATCTGCTCTTCGCCGCTATCGCTCAGGCTGAACGTCTTCAAGGCGCCCGAGCGTACTGCATAGACGGAATCGAACTTGTCGCCCTGGCGAAACAGAAATTCGCCTTTCTTCAGTGGGCGACCACGTTTAACGATTTCGTCCAGCGCATCCATGTCTTCCAGATTCAGCGAAAGTGGCAAGCAGAGGGGCGCCAGGCTGCAATCCTTGCAGTGAGCCTGGCTATGAGCGCGCAGTTTGACTGGCTCGGACATTTCTTAAATCCTTGTGGGAAAACACACATAAGACGTAAGGGTACCGCACTGAGGGACTATCAGGCCAGCCTGTACAAAAAACCGGCAGGGGTATAAAGAATTTTACACAGCGGCCGATGGACTGCTATCGACCAAGAGCTTGGAGGCTCAAGATATGCTTTCCATCGACGGCAATCTCCCGTCCCGCACCACGGTGCCGACTCTGCTTGAGCCGAAAAAAACCAGCACCGTCAGCGAGGCGGGCGAGACCGCAGCGCTGAGTGAAACCAAGCCTGCCGAAGGTGTGAGCGTGACCTTTTCCGGTGCTTCGTTGAGGGCGGCCAACGCCGAGAAAACGGCCAACAACGATATCGAAGAAAGCGGCCTGGACGAAAACGTGCAGAAGCTGCTGAAAATGATTCGCCAGTTGAAGCAGCAGATCGCGGAAAAGATGGCTGAGATGACGGCGATCATGGCCGACAAGCGCCTGAGCCCCGACCAGGCCCAGGCGAAACTGGGCGCCGTGCAAGCGGCGTTAGGCAGCCTGCAAGCCGCATTGACCTCCGCCTATGCGTCCTTGAACGAAGTAATGAAGAACTTGAGTGCCGAGGACGCGGTGAAAGCGGCCTCGTTGATCGCCAAGTAACCTGCTTCAGATCACCCGTGAAAATCGCTGCCTGTTCTGCTGTTGCAGATAGGCATCGAACACCATGCACACCGAGCGCACCAACAGGCGCCCAGCGGGCAATACACGAATCCCCTCGGCGTCGAGTGCGATCAGGCCATCGTTGGCCATCACTTGCAGTTGCGGCCAGACTTCGGCGAAGTAACCGCGAAAATCCACGGTGAACGCCTGCTCGATGTGCTCGAAGTCCAGGCGCAAGTTACAGATCAACTGCTGGATCACTGCCCGGCGCAGACGGTCATCGGCTGTGCAGAGCAGGCCGCGACTGGTGGCCAGTTGTGCGCCGGCCAAGGCGTTCTGGTAGTGATTCAGGTCGCTGCTGTTCTGGCAGTACAAATCCCCAATCTGACTGATGGCCGAGACTCCCAGCCCGATCAAATCACAATGGCCGTGGGTGGTGTAGCCCTGGAAATTACGCTGCAGGGTCGATTCTTCCTGGGCGATGGCCAACTCGTCGTCGGGTAGGGCGAAATGGTCCATACCGATGTAGTTGTAACCGGCTGCGGTCAGTTGCTCGATGGTGTTGTGCAGCATCTGCAATTTGTCGGCAGGGGCCGGCAGGTCGTCGCTGTTGATCCGTCGTTGGGGCAGGAAGCGCTCCGGCAGATGGGCGTAGTTGAACACTGACAGGCGATCAGGCTGCAGGCTGATGACCTCGGCCACGGTGTGGGCGAAATGCTCTGGTGTCTGCTTGGGCAGGCCGTAGATCAAGTCGATATTGATCGAACGAAACTGCAGGGTGCGCGCCGCATCGATCACCGCGCGGGTCTCTTCCAGGCTTTGCAGGCGATTGACTGCGCGCTGCACTTCGGGATCGAGGTCCTGCACGCCGATGCTTACGCGATTGAAGCCCAGTTCGCGCAGCAGGCCCATGGTGGCCCAGTCGGCCTCCCGGGGGTCGATCTCGATGCCGTAGTCGCCAGAGTCGTCATCCTGCAAGTTGAAGTGGCGGCGCAGTTGGGCCATCAGTTGGCGCAGTTCGTCGTGGCTGAGAAAGGTCGGTGTGCCGCCACCCAGGTGCAGTTGCTGCACTTGCTGGTTGGGGTCCAGGTGGCAGGCCACCAGTTGGATTTCCTGTTCCAGGCGTTGCAGGTAGGCCTGGGCGCGACCGCGGTCCTTGGTGATGACTTTGTTGCAGGCGCAGTAGTAGCAAATATTCGCGCAGAACGGCACGTGCACATACAGCGACAGCGGGCGTACGGCTTTGCGGCTGTCGCGCAGGGCGTGCAGCAGGTCGAAGGTGCCGACCTGGCTGTTGAACTGCGCGGCGGTGGGGTAGGAGGTATAGCGCGGCCCCGCCAGGTCGTAGCGATGAATCAGATCTGTGTCCCAACGAATGGCGTCGAGCATGCGGGCGTTCCCCGGAATGGCTAGTGGGCCGAGTCTAGGGGCATGGCTGGGCGGTCATCTTGATTTGTATCAACGGGGAGCGGCGCTATGCCACATGGCCTTTTAGTGGCCCATCAGCCAGTGCTGGTGTGGGCCGGGCAGTGTCCAGATGCCGAACAGGATCACCAGCAGGCCGCCGGCCATGCGCACACTGCGCTTGCGCAAGAGCGCGGTGATGCGTTCGGCGGCGAGCCCGGTGGCCAGTAATACCGGCCAGGTGCCGAGGCCGAAAGCCAGCATCAACAGCCCGCTATCCAGTGCGTTGCCCTGGCTGGCCGCCCAGAGCAGCGTGCTGTAGACCAACCCGCACGGCAACCAGCCCCAGAGCGCGCCCAGCAGCAAGGCGCGCGGCAGGCTCGACACCGGCAGCAAACGGTTGGCAACCGGCTGGATATGGCGCCACAGGCCGCGCCCGAGGCTTTCGATGCGGGTCAGGCCGCTCCACCAGCCGGCCAGGTACAGGCCCATGCTGATCAACAGCAGGCCGGCGAGGATGCGCATGAACATCGCGGCCGGGCTGTTGGCCACTGCCCAGCCGGCCAGGCCAATCAGCACGCCGGCCGTGGCGTAGCTGAGGATACGCCCCAGGTTGTAGGCCAGCAGCAGGCGAAAGCGCCGGCTGCGCTGCTCCGCAGGGATCGCCAGGGTCAGCGCGCCCATCAGGCCGCCGCACATGCCCAGGCAATGACCGCCGCCCAGCAGGCCGAGGATCAGTGCGGAAACCAGCAGCGGCGCTAGCTCAAGCATGGGGTGGCGCCGGTTCGTCAGGCTTGCTCGGTGGCTGCGGATGGCTGCTGGCTTCGTCGACGGCGGCCAGGTGCTTGGGGTCCTGGTCATCGAACAGCACGCTGTGGGCCGGCCCGTCGAGGTCGTCATACTGGCCGCTGTCCACCGCCCAGAAGAAGATGTAGATGGCGATGGCGACGATCAGCAGTGCTGCTGGAATCATTACGTAAAGAGCTGGCATCGCTACTCCATGCCCGTGCGGCTCAAGCCGGCAGCGGACGGGGCTGAGGGGTGGCGCTCGCGGCGCTGGCGCGCGGCAGGCGAGTCAGGCGCAGGGCGTTGAGCACCACAGTCAACGAACTGAGGGACATGCCGATCGCCGCCCAGATCGGCGTGATCCAGCCAAGGGCGGCGAACGGCAACATCAGGCCATTGTATAGCCCGGCCCACAGCAGGTTTTCAATGATTACGCGGCGCGTGCGCCGTGCCAGGCTGAAGGCTTGTACCAAGGCATCGAGGCGGTTGGACAGCAGTACCGCATCGGCGCTGGTTTTCGCCAGATCAGTGGCCGAGCCCATGGCCACGCTGATATCGGCGGCGGCCAGTACCGGCACATCGTTGACCCCGTCGCCGAGCATCAACACCTTGCGGCCTTCCTTGTGCAACTGTTGCAGCACTTGCAGCTTGTCATCCGGGCGCAGGCCACCACGGGCTTCGTCGATGCCCAACTCGGCGGCGACGCTGGCGACCATCGGTGAGCTATCCCCCGACAGCAGCAAGGTACGCCAGCCCCGTGCCTTGCATGCGGCCAGCAGCGCCGGTGCATCACTGCGCAGGCGATCATCGAGGACAAACCAGGCCAGGGCGCCGTTGGTGTCGCCCAGCAGCAGCCATTGGCCAGCGTCTTGCGGCGAGTCGGGAATTGCGCAGCCGCTCAGTTCGCAGACAAAGGCCGGCTGGCCGATACGCAGCAGGCGCTCGCCAACCCGGCCTTCCAAGCCCAGGCCAGGCGTGCTCAGCACTTCGTCGGCGGCCATCGGCGCACGGCCGAAGGCCCGGGCAATCGGGTGTTCGGAGCGGTTTTCGAGGGCGGCGGCCAGGGCCAGGGCGAGGTCGCTGCTCATGCTGCCCAGCGGCCGAATGGCGCGCAGGGCCAGGCGGCCTTCGGTCAGGGTGCCGGTCTTGTCGAAAATCACCGTGTCGATCTGATTCAGGCCTTCCAGCACATGGCCGCGGGTCAGTAGCAGGCCGAGTTTGTGCAGGGTGCCGGTGGCGGCAGTCAACGCGGTGGGGGTCGCCAGGGACAGGGCGCACGGGCAGGTCGCCACCAGCATCGCCAGGACAATCCAGAATGCCCGTGACGAATCCAGTTCCCACCACAGCAGGCCGATCACGGCGGCAGCGATCAATGAGCACAGGAGGAACCATTGCGCAGCGCGGTCGGCGATTTCGGCCAGGCGTGGCTTTTCTGCCTGGGCCCGCTCCAGCAGGCGCACGATGGCCGATAAACGGGTGTCATGGCCCAGGGCGCGCACCTCAACGGTCAACGCGCCTTCGACGTTGAGGGTGCCAGCGGTGACGCTATCGCCGGCTTGTCGTGGTTGTGGCAGATATTCGCCGGTGAGCAGGGATTCATCGATGCTCGACTGGCCATCCAGGATCACGCCATCGGCCGGCAGGATCGCGCCTGGATGCACCAGCACCTGATCGCCCAGGGCCAGTTCGGTGAGCAGGATGCGTTCGCTATGGCCATCGCTTTTCAGGCGCAGGCACGAGGCCGGCAGCAGGTTGACCAACTGGGCGGTGGCCGCAGCGGTGCGCTCGCGGGCCCGGCGCTCCAGGTAGCGTCCGGCCAGCAGGAACAGGGCGAACATGCCCACGGCATCGAAATACAGCTCGCCGACCCCGGTGATGGCGGTCCAGATCCCCGCCAGGTAAGCGCCGCCGATGGCCAGCGAAACCGAGACATCCATGGTCAAGTGACGGGTGCGCAGGTCACGCATGGCGCCCTTGAAAAACGGTGCGCAGCTGTAGAACACGATCGGTGTCGTCAGAAACAGCGCGACCCAGCGCAGGATCACATGCAGTTCGGGGCTGAGGTCGATATTGAATTCCGGCCAGGTGGCCATCGTCGCCATCATCGCCTGGAACCACAACAGACCGGCAACGCCGAGCTGGCGCAGGGCCAGGCGGTTTTCGCTGGCCAACTGTTCAGCGGCACGGTCGGCTTGATAAGGGTGGGCGGCGTAGCCGATCTGGCGCAGCTCGCTGAGCACTTGGCTCAACGGCAATTGCGCGTCGGCCCAGCGTACATGCAGGCGATGGTTGGATAGGTTCAGCCGCGCCTCGGCCACGGCCGGCAGGCTGCGCAGATGTTTCTCGATCAGCCAGCCACAGGCGGCGCAGCTGATGCCTTCCATCAACAGGGTAGCTTCGGCCAGGTCGCCGTCGTGGCGCACGAAAGGTTTTTGCACATCGGCTCGGTCGTACAGAGCCAGTTCGTCGACCAGTTGCACGGGTAAGGCCTCGGGGTTGGCCGAGGCCTCGCTGCGGTGCTGGTAATAGCTCTCCAGGCCACCTGCGACAATCGCCTCGGCCACCGCCTGGCAACCCGGGCAGCAGAGCTCCCGGGGCTCGCCGAGGATCACCGCGGTGAAGCGGCTGCCGGGCGGGACGGGGAGGGCGCAGTGGTAGCAGGGGATTGGGGTGGTCATGGCTTTGGATCTGTGTGGGCGGGGAGGGCCTCATCGCCGGCAAGCCGACTCCTACAAGGTTATCGCACACTCCCTGTAGGAGCCGGCTTGCCGGCGATGCGCGAAGCGCAGGCTTTCAGTTCTTCAGGTCTTCGGCACCCTGCAACGGCTCGTCACCCAACTTCAGGTCGGTGCCGTGGCTGACTTCTTCCTCTTCAAACATGCGCCAGGTCCTGTCGCCTTCCACCCCCAGCAGTTCGACGAAGCGCCGGCCTTCGACCTTGTCGGTGACCTGGCCGATATACCGACCCGGCTCGCTCTCGCTACGGGTGAGCATGACCTTGCGGTCTTTCTCCGGCTGGGTCGGCGAAATCAGGTTCAGTTCCAGCGTGGCCGGCCCGCTGTTGCCGGTGAGGTGCAACTCGACTTCGCCGGTCAGCTCATCCAGATGCATGGTGGCGCGCATTTGCAGGGTCTGGGCCAGCAATTCGCGGTCCAGGGAGCGGTTGATGCCTTTGCCGGCCTCGTAGTAGTTGTCGTTGACCAGGTTGTCCGGGTTGTTCACCGCGATGGTCACCATGGACAAGGTCAGCGTCACCGAACAGGCCAGGATGGCAATGATGATCCAGGGCCAGAGGTGCTTGTACCAGGGGCTTGCGGCAGTTGCTACGGGCATTGTTCTGTTCTCTTTCAACGAATTTGTGGGCCGATGAACCGGCTCTTGGCTTCAACGTGGACGCTGTCATCGTCCGCATCCTTGAGGATGAATTTCACCTCGTTGGTGGTCGATGGCATTTGTTCCGGCGCGCTCGACAGTTCCACCGGCATGGTGAAGATTTCCCCGGCGGCGACCTTGATCTCGCGCTTGCCTTGCAGCTTGAGGTCCGGCAGGCCCGTGGCGTCTAGCACGTAGGTGTGGTCGCGCTGGTCCTTGTTCATGATCTTCAGGCTGTAGACGTTCTCGATCCGCCCTTCGGCGTTTTCGCGGTACAGCACGCGGTCCTTGCTGACGTCGAAACCCACCAGCGAGCGCATGAAGAATGCGGTGGCCAGCAGGCTGATCATCGCCAGCAGCACCAGCGCATAGCCGATCAGGCGCGGGCGCAGTTTGTGGGTCTTTTGCCCCGACAGGTTATGTTCGGTGGTGTAGCTGATCAAGCCGCGCGGGTATTCCATCTTGTCCATGATGGTGTCGCAGGCGTCGATGCAGGCGGCGCAGCCAATGCACTCGATTTGCAGGCCGTCACGAATGTCGATACCGGTGGGGCAGACCTGCACGCACATCGTACAGTCAATGCAATCCCCCAGGCCCTGGGCCTTGTAGTCGACACCTTTCTTGCGTGGGCCACGCACTTCGCCACGACGCGGGTCGTAGGACACGATCAGGGTGTCCTTGTCGAACATCACACTCTGGAAGCGCGCATACGGGCACATGTAGATACACACTTGCTCGCGCAGCCAGCCGGCATTGCCATAAGTGGCGAGGGTGAAGAAACCGACCCAGAAGTACGACCAGCCATCGGCCTGGCCGGTGAAGAACTCGAACACCAGTTCGCGGATCGGCGAGAAGTAGCCGACAAAGGTCATGCCGGTGACAAAACCGATCAGCAGCCACAGCGTGTGCTTGCTGAGTTTACGCAGGAACTTGTTGGCGCTCATCGGCGCCTTGTCCAGCTTGATGCGCTGGTTGCGGTCGCCCTCGGTGACCTTTTCGCACCACATGTAGATCCAGGTCCACACACTTTGCGGGCAGGTATAACCACACCAGATACGCCCGGCGTACACCGTGATAAAGAACAGGCCGAAGGCCGAGATGATCAGGATGCCTGACAGCAGGATGAAGTCCTGGGGCCAGAATGTCGCACCGAAGATAAAGAATTTGCGCTCTGGCAGGTTCCACCAGACCGCCTGGTGTCCGCCCCAGTTCAGCCACACCGTACCGAAGTACAACAGGAACAGGCCGGCACCGCCGAGCATCCGCAGATTGCGGAACAGCCCGGTAAAGGCACGGGTGTAGATTTTCTCTCGCGAGGCGTAGAGATCAACGGTGTTGCTGGTTTTTTTGGCAGGCGGGGTAACGTCATGTACCGGAATCTGGTTGCTCATCATTGCATCCCACGGCAGTGGAGATTTGCCTCGGCCAGTACGTGCCAGCCGGGGTCAAAATAGGGGTGTTGCAGTGGCGTAATGATACGCCTGTAGTACCGATGAACGGGTGCGACCTTTGGTCGCGTTGGGGGAAATCAATTGATGGTGTACGTGACTTGAATCAATTGACAGGTTGAGTATGGACGGTTTTTCAGGGCCCGAAGGTCATTCGTCCCATGGATTGATCAGTGTCACACCGCTGCTTTGGAAGTCGGCGACATTGCGGGTGACCACGGTCAGGCCGTGAACCAGAGCGGTTGCGGCGATCAGCGCATCACCTTCGTTGGCACGATCCGGTACATGCAGGCTGGCGCAGCGCAATGCCACGGCAGCGTCAATCGGCAGGATCCTGGCATCGAAGGCCGGCATGACGTGGCGTTTGAGCCAGGTGCGCAAGACCTTGCCCTGCACGGGGTCGCGGCGCTCCATTCGCAGCACCCCAGTCTCCAACTCCTTCAAGGTGATCGCCGAAATGTACATGCGCGGCGCAGCGATAGTTTTGGCCCACGCGACCACATTTTTGTCGGCCTGGGGTTTGCGTAACTCGGAGATGACATTGGTGTCGAGCAGATACATCAAGAGAGGTCCACGGGTCGATGAATAATCACGGCGCGCTCGGTTTCAAATTCGATATCCGCCGCTTCTGGCATCACCAACAGATCAACAATGTCGGCGTTGATACCTGTCAGTTTTTGGTAGTCCTCAATACTTAGCAGTACATGGGCAGGCTTGCCTCGGTCGGTGATAAAAACCGGTCCTTGGCGCGCGGCTTTTTTGGCACCGCTTGTGTCTTGGTTGAATTCGCGACTGGAGATGGTCGTAATTGTCATGGGGCGCCTCCCAGTGGATGGGTGAATGTAGTTACGTTACTACGTCGCAGTGAAAAGCTACAAGCTTCAAGCTACAAGCGGTCGATGTGTTTCTCCAGAAAGAAAAAAGCCCCGCCAGCATGCGCTGTACGGGGCTTTTTCTTGCGGCTTGCCGCTTACTTCTGCTCTTGCTGCTCTTTGTGCGACAGGCTGTAAACATACGCCGCCAGCAAGTGCACCTTGTCATTACCCTGCAACTGCTCTTGTGCAGGCATCTGGCCCTGGCGGCCGTAACGGATGGTCTGCTGCAGTTGGGCGAAGCTCGAACCGTAGATGAACGCGCCCGGGTGGGTCAGGTCAGGCGCGCCCATCGCTGGGGTGCCTTTGCCGGTCGGGCCGTGGCACGCCACGCAGTTGGCGGCGAACAGTTTCTCGCCGTTGGCCACGTCGGCCTTGGCGCCTTCCGGCAGCTTGCGGCCATCGAGGTTGGTCAGCACGAAACCGGCGACGTCGGCCACGCCTTGTTCACCGATCACTTCAGCCCAGCCCGGCATGACCGCGTGACGGCCAGCCATGATGGTGGCCTTGATGGTTTCCGGTTCGCCGCCCCAGCGCCAGTCGGCGTCGGTCAGGTTGGGGAAGCCATAGGCACCCTTGGCGTCGGAACCATGGCACACCGAGCAGTTGGAGGCGAACAGGCGGCCACCCATCTTCAGGGCTTGCGGATCCTTGGCCACTTCTTCAATGGGCATGGCGGCAAACTTGGCGAAGATCGGCCCGAACTTGGCGTCCGAGCGGGCCATTTCCTTTTCCCACTCGTGCACGCCGGTCCAGCCGCTCTGGCCGTTGGCGAACGGGGTTTGCTTCTCGTTGTCGAGGTAGGCATAACCCGGCAGCAGGCCTTTCCAGTTGCCAAGGCCCGGGTACAGCACCAGGTAGCCCAAGGCGAAGATGATGGTGCCGACGAACAGCATGAACCACCACTTTGGCAGCGGGTTGTCGTATTCCTCGATGCCATCGAACGAGTGGCCAACCGTCTCGTCCGTTTGTTCGGCGCGCTGGCCCTTGCGGGTCGACAGCAGCAGCCAGGTCAGGGCAAAAATGGTACCCAGACTGAGGACTGTGACGTACAGACTCCAGAACGTAGTCATTCTTTGTTACTCCTAGAAGCTTGCTCGACGTGCTTGATGGCTTCGGGATCATCCGCAAAAGGCAGCAAGGTCGCGTCTTCAAACTCTGACTTGCGCTTGGGGCTGAACACCCACAACGCCAGGCCGATAAAGGCCACCATCACGACAACGGTGCCCAGGCCTCGAATCATCCCGATATCCATTCAGATCACCGTTTGCTTTTGATGATGGTGCCCAGGCCTTGCAGGTAGGCCACCAGCGCGTCCATTTCGGTCTTGCCCTTTACAGCTGCCTGGGCACCGGCGATGTCTTCGTCGGTGTAAGGCACGCCGAGGGTGCGCAAGACTTCCATTTTCTTGGCAGTGTCTTTGCCGTCGAGCTTGTTTTCCACGAGGAACGGGTACGCCGGCATTTTCGACTCGGGCACCACGTTGCGCGGGTTGTACAAGTGCGCACGCTGCCAGTCATCGGAGTAACGACCACCCACGCGGGCCAGGTCCGGGCCGGTACGTTTGGAACCCCACAGGAACGGGTGGTCCCACACGCTTTCACCGGCAACCGAGTAGTGGCCATAGCGTTCGGTTTCGGCACGGAACGGACGGATCATCTGCGAGTGGCAGCCGACACAGCCGTTGGCGATGTAGACGTCGCGGCCTTCCAGTTCAAGGGCGGTGCGCGGCTTCATGCCTTCGACCGGCTTGTTGGTCACGTCCTGGAAAAACAGCGGAACGATCTGGGTCAGGCCGCCGATACTCACGGCGATGACCATGAAGAAGGCCAGCAGGCCGATATTCTTCTCGACTACTTCATGCTTCATCAGTGAGCTCCCACGACAGCGATCTTGGCGGCGGCTTCAGCGGCTACAGGGTCCGCGGCACGCACGGTGCGCCAGACGTTGTAGGCCATGAACAGCATGCCGCTGGCAAAGAACGCACCACCAAGGGCGCGCACGATGAAACCAGGATGGCTGGCTTGCAGCGCTTCGACGAAGGAGTAGGTGAGGGTGCCGTCATCGTTGATTGCACGCCACATCAGGCCCTGGGTGATGCCGTTGACCCACATCGAGGCGATGTAGAGCACGGTACCGATGGTGGCCAGCCAGAAGTGCGTATTGATCAGGCTGGTGCTGTGCATCTGCGCACGGCCATAGAGCTTGGGAATCATGTGGTACAGCGCGCCGATGGAGATCATCGCGACCCAGCCCAGAGCGCCGGCATGTACGTGGCCGATGGTCCAGTCGGTGTAGTGGGACAGCGAGTTGACGGTCTTGATCGCCATCATCGGGCCTTCGAAGGTCGACATGCCGTAGAACGCCAGCGATACCACCAAAAAGCGCAGGATCGGGTCGGTGCGCAGCTTATGCCAGGCGCCCGAGAGGGTCATCATGCCGTTGATCATGCCGCCCCAGCTTGGAGCCAGCAGGATGATCGACATGGCCATGCCCAGGGACTGTGCCCAGTCCGGCAGTGCGGTGTAGTGCAGGTGGTGAGGACCGGCCCAGATATACAGGGTGATCAGCGCCCAGAAGTGCACGATGGACAGGCGATAGGAGTAGATCGGACGCTCGGCCTGTTTTGGCACGAAGTAGTACATCATCCCCAGGAAGCCGGTGGTCAGGAAGAACCCTACGGCGTTGTGGCCGTACCACCACTGGATCATCGCATCGGTCGCACCGGCGTAGGCCGAGTAGGACTTGAAGAAACTCACCGGCAGGGACGCGTGGTTGACGATGTGCAGCATCGCGGTCACCACGATGAACGCACCGTAGAACCAGTTACCGACGTAGATGTGCTTGGTCTTGCGCTTGACGATGGTGCCAAAGAACACGATGCCGTAGGTCACCCAGACGATCGCCAGAAGGATGGCAAGGGGCCATTCCAATTCCGCGTATTCCTTGGTGGTGGTGAAGCCCATTGGCAGGGTGATGATGGCGCCGACGATGACTGCTTGCCAGCCCCAGAAGGTGAAGGCGGCGAGGCCGTCGGAAATCAGTCGCGTCTGGCAGGTTCGCTGCACGACATAGTAGGAAGTGGCAAACAGTGCACATCCGCCGAAGGCGAAGATCACAAGGTTGGTGTGCAGTGGGCGTAGGCGTCCAAACGTCGTCCATGGCAGGTCGAAGTTCAACTCCGGCCAGACCAGTTGCGAGGCGATGAAGACACCGAGCCCCATGCCAAGGATCCCCCAGACCACCGTCATGATGGCGAACTGGCGGACTACCTTATAGTTATAAGCAGTCGGACTGATTGCTGTGCTCATTCTAAGGTTCCACGGTTTAGGTGTTTTATTAGGATAAAAATCGGCCGCAAGTATGGACAATGCGAAGTGCCATTGCAACGTAACGCTGACCTGCGTCAATGCGTTTCAAGCCAGATTCTGCGCCCTTTCCCTGTTTGGTGTAAGGACAAAATCAAAAATGAAAAGCTGACGGGTTGGACAGGAATTTTGAGGGGGCGCAGGTACTTGCAACGCGATGTGTAGGGACACGCTGCCAAGGTGACGAATGGTCGGTGGCGCGATAGCCGGTAACTGTCAGCCCTTGCGCCTGTCACCCTGCTGGAATGTCTGACTCATCGCGTGCAAGTTAAGCTGCGACCGATCAACGCCGGCCCACTGTCGAAACAAGCGTAGACCCGAATGGCGAGAGGGGAAAGGTGTGCTTTAGAAGGGTGTGACAATAGGGCGCAGGGCGCAGCGGTTAGTAGCAAGCTGCAAGCGGCAAGTTTGGAGCGGGGAGGGGGAGGGCTGAAAAGGCTGCAAGAGCCGAGTTGAGAACTCTTCTCTTGCAGCGTGTAGCTTAAAGCTTACTTCTGCTCTTTCTGCGACAGACTGTAGACGTAGGCGGCCAGCAAGTGGACCTTGTCGTTGCCTTGCAGTGCTTCCTGCGCCGGCATCTGGCCTTGACGGCCGTGGCGGATGGTTTGTTGCAACTGCGCAAGGCTGGTGCCGTAGATGAAGCCGGCAGGTTGCGTCAGGTTTGGCGCGCCCATGGCTTCAACACCGTGGCCCTCTGGGCCATGACATGCCACGCAAGTGGTGTCGTATGCTTGCTTGCCAGCGGCCAGGTCGACCTTGCTGTCAGCCGGCAGCGGCAATTTGGCCAGGTCGTGACGTACATAAGCGGCGACGTTTTTTACACCGTCTTCGCCCAGCACTTCACCCCAGGCCGGCATCGCTGCGTGGCGACCGTTCATGATGGTCAGCTTGATTGCATCAGCCGAACCACCCCAGCGCCAGTTGTCGTCCGCCAGGTTCGGGAAGCCGTAGGCGCCCTTGGCGTCGGAGCCATGGCACACCGCGCAGTTGGAGGCAAACAGGCGACCGCCCATTTTCAACGCTTGCGGGTCCTTGGCCACTTCTTCCACGGGCATGGCTGCGAATTTGGCGAAGATCGGCCCGAACTTGGCGTCGGCCTTGGCCATTTCCTTGTCCCATTCCTTGTTCTGGGTCCAGCCGTCTTCATAGCCCGGCAATACGCCTTTCCAGTTGCCCAGGCCCGGGTAGAGGATCAGATAGCCGACGGCAAACACCAGGGTGCCGGCGAACAACAGGAACCACCATTGCGGCAGGGGATTGTCATATTCCTCAATCCCGTCGAAGGCGTGGCCCATGGTCTGGTCGACGCTGCCCTTGGTCTCGCCCTTGCGGGTGCCGAACAGCAGCCAGGTCAGGCCGATCAGGCTGCCCAGGGTCAGTACACAGATCCATGTACTCCAAAAGGTAGTCATGGCCGAATGCTCCTTGTTACAGGCTCTTCTTGAGCGTCGGATGGGGTGCCAATGGCGTCAGGCTTAGGCTCATCGGCAAATGGCAGCAGGCAGGCTTCGGCGAACTCCGGGTTGCGCTTGGCGTTGAACACCCACAGCGACAGGCCGATGAAGGCAATCGCCACCACCAGCGTGCCGAGTCCGCGGATCATTCCGGTATCCAGTTCAAAACCCATGGGTCACCTCTTGCTCTTGATTGCAGTGCCGAGCACTTGCAGGTAGGAGACCAGAGCGTCCATTTCGGTCTTGCCCTTGAGGCTGTCCACGGCCGCGGTGATGTCCGCGTCGGTGTACGGCACGCCGAGGGTACGCATGACCTTGAGCTTGGTTTCGGTGTGGCTGCTGTCGACCTGGGCCGTCACCAGCCATGGGTAGGCCGGCATCTTCGACTCAGGCACGACGTTGCGCGGGTTGTACAAGTGCGCGCGGTGCCAGTCGTCGGAGTAGCGAGCGCCGACCCGGGCCAGGTCGGGACCGGTACGCTTGGAGCCCCAGAGGAACGGGTGGTCCCATACGCTTTCGCCGGCAACCGAGTAGTGGCCGTAGCGTTCGGTTTCGGCGCGGAACGGCCGGATCATTTGCGAGTGGCACTGTACGCAGCCTTCGCGGATGTAGATGTCACGGCCTTCCAGTTGCAGCGCGGTATAGGGCTTCATGCCTTCGACCGGCTTGTTGGTCACGTCCTGGAAGAACAGCGGGACGATCTGCGTCAGGCCGCCGATACTCACGGCCAGCACCATCAGCAGCATCAGCAGGCCGACGTTCTTTTCAATCGTTTCGTGTTTCATCATCGACTCCTCAGGCCATCTGCGCCGCAGCGGCTACTTCGGCAGGTTGTGCCGAACGCACGGTGCGCCAAGTGTTGTAAGCCATCAGGAACATGCCGCTGAGGAAGATCGCACCGCCCACCAACCGCACGATGAAGCCTGGGTGGCTGGCCACCAGGGTTTCGACGAAGGAGTAGGTCAAGGTGCCGTCTTCGTTGACCGCACGCCACATCAGGCCCTGGGCAATGCCGTTGACCCACATCGAAGCGATGTAGAGCACGGTGCCGATGGTGGCCAGCCAGAAGTGCGCGTTGATCAGGCCGAGGCTGTACATCTGCTCGCGACCGAAGACTTTCGGGATCATGTGATACAGCGCGCCGATGGAGATCATCGCCACCCAACCGAGGGCGCCGGCGTGTACGTGGCCGATGGTCCAGTCGGTGTAGTGGGACAGGGCGTTGACCGTCTTGATCGCCATCATCGGACCTTCAAAGGTCGACATGCCGTAGAACGCCAGCGATACCACGAGGAAGCGCAGGATCGGGTCGCTGCGCAGCTTATGCCAGGCGCCCGAGAGGGTCATCATGCCGTTGATCATGCCGCCCCAGCTGGGTGCCAGCAGGACCAGCGACATCACCATGCCCAGGGACTGTGCCCAGTCCGGCAGCGCGGTGTAGTGCAGGTGGTGAGGACCGGCCCAGATGTACAGGGTGATCAATGCCCAGAAGTGCACGATGGACAAGCGATAGGAGTAAACCGGACGCTCGGCCTGTTTCGGCACGAAGTAATACATCATCCCCAGGAAGCCCGCGGTCAGGAAGAAACCTACGGCGTTGTGGCCATACCACCACTGCACCATGGCATCCGTCGCACCACCGTAGAGGGAGTAGGACTTGGTCAGGCTGACCGGGATTTCCAGGTTGTTGACGATATGCAGGATCGCCACGGTGATGATGAAGGCACCGAAGAACCAGTTACCGACGTAGATGTGCTTGGTGTTGCGCTTGGCCACGGTGCCGAAGAACACGATGGCGTAGGCGACCCAGACGATGGTGATCAGGATGTCGATCGGCCATTCCAGCTCGGCGTATTCCTTGGAACTGGTGTAGCCCAGTGGCAAGCTGATTGCTGCCAGCAGGATCACCAATTGCCAGCCCCAGAAGCAGAACGCGGCGACTTTGGGCGCGAACAACTGGGTCTGGCAGGTGCGTTGCACCGCGTAGAAGGAGCTGGCAAACAGCGCACAGCCACCAAACGCGAAAATCACCGCGTTGGTGTGCAGTGGGCGCAATCGACCGAAACTGGTCCAAGGCAGGTTGAAGTTGAGTTCGGGCCATACCAACTGGGCGGCGAGAAAAACCCCGAGCCCCATGCCGACGATGCCCCACACCACCGTCATAATGGCGAATTGGCGGACCACCTTGTAGTTATAGGCGGTACTTAAAGTAGTGTTCATGGTTCCCCAT
This sequence comes from Pseudomonas sp. 25 R 14, assembly GCF_900004755.1. NCBI lineage: Bacteria > Pseudomonadati > Pseudomonadota > Gammaproteobacteria > Pseudomonadales > Pseudomonadaceae > Pseudomonas > Pseudomonas sp. 25 R 14. The sequence goes on from NZ_CVTS01000010.1 coordinate 26,317, forward strand.
CCACGGTTCAACCCAAGCAGATGCGGCACTTGGGCTGGAGTTATAGGCAGACTAAAAAGCGAGGCAAGCATGGGCAAAGAGCACAAGGCCAGTATTGACGGGGATCAATGGGCGCAGTGTGTGCGTGAACAGGGCTGGTTGTGGAATGCGGCTACGCGCGTTGGCGCAGGTCCATCACCGACGCTGATCCTGGCCCACGGTGCGGGTGCGCCGATGGACTCGGGTTTCATGAGCGATATGGCTGTACGCCTTGCCGGGCATGGGATGAACGTGTTGCGCTTCGAGTTTCCCTACATGGCCCAGCGCCGTGTGGACGGGGGCAAACGCCCACCGAACCCAGCGCCGAAACTGCTGGAATGCTGGCGCGAGGTATATGCCCAGGTGCGACGTCATGTCGCTGGGCCTTTGGCGGTTGGCGGCAAGTCCATGGGCGGGCGGATGGCCAGTCTAGTGGCCGATGAGTTGGCGGCTGATGCGCTGGTGTGCCTGGGTTATCCGTTCTATGCGGTGGGCAAGCCGGAAAAACCGCGGGTCGAACACTTGGCTGGGCTGAAGACGCCGACGTTGATCGTGCAGGGCGAGCGCGATGCGCTGGGCAATCGGGCGGCGGTGGAGGGTTATGTGCTGTCGCCGAGCATCGAGGTGATGTGGCTGGTCGCGGGGGATCATGATTTGAAGCCGTTGAAGGCTTCGGGGTTCAGTCATGAGCAGCATTTGGAGGCTGCGGCGGTGAAGATGGCTGGGTTTTTAGGCGCCTGTTAGAGCCTCATCACAGGCAAGCCAGCTCCCATTTTGATCTGTGAATACATTCAAAATGTGGGAGCTGGCTTGCCTGCGATAGCGATCTAGCGGTTAAACCGCTCCACCAGCGAATACTGCGTATTGGCCGTATGGGTCAGTTCTTCACTCAACTGCGCCGAATTCAACGCCTGCTCCGAGGTCTGGTCGGCCAACAGCGCAATGGTGCTGATATTGCGGCTGATCTCTTCGGCCACCGAGCTTTGCTCTTCAGTCGCCGCAGCGATCTGGGTGGTCATGTCGGTGATATGCGCCACCGCTTCACTGATCCCCACCAGCGCCGCGTCCGCTTCCATTACCCGCGCCACACCTTCTTCAGCCTGGCGATGTCCGGCATCCATGGTCTGCACGGCGGTGCTGGCGGTCTGTTGCAGCTTAGCGATCAGGGCATGGATCTGCCCGGTGGATTCGCTGGTACGTTGCGCCAGTTGCCGCACTTCATCGGCCACCACCGCAAAGCCCCGGCCCATCTCACCGGCACGCGCCGCTTCGATGGCCGCGTTCAAGGCCAGCAGGTTGGTCTGGTCGGCAATGCCCTTGATCACATCCACCACGCCGCCGATCTCGTCGCTGTCCTTGGCCAACTGGGTCACGGTCACGCCGGTTTCCCCGACCACCACCGACAGGCGCTGGATGGCTTCGCGGGTTTCCCCGGCAATGTCGCGGCCACGGCTGGTCAGGCGATTGGCTTCCTGGGTGGCATCCGCCGTGCGCTGTACATGACTGGCGACTTCCTGGGTGGTCGCGGCCATCTGATTGACGGCGGTGGCCACCTGTTCGGTCTCCACGCGCTGGCGCTCCAGCCCGGTGGAGCTGTTGTGCGCCAGGGTATTGGACTGCGCGGCCTGGTCGTTGAGGTGCTCGGCGGTGTCCTGCAAACGGGTCAGGCAGGTCTTCAGACGCGCTTCCTGGCTGAGGATCGACATCTCCAGTCGCGCCTGGGCGCCACGGCTGTCGGTGTACATCTGCGCGATCAGCGGGTCGGAGGTGGTCTGTTCGGCCAGGCGCAGCAGGCGCTTGAGGCCACGCTGTTGCCAGCTCAGGCCGAGCAGGCCCAGCGGCACCGACAAGGCGGCGGCCAAGGCAAAGCCCCAGTGGGAATTGAGCCAGATGCCAATCAGGAAACTCAGCTGGCTGACCAGGATAAACGGCAGCCAGTCCTGCAGCACCGGCAGCCATTTATCACTGCGCGGGATCGCCGACTTGCCCTGGTTGATCCGCTGGTACAGCGCTTCGGCACGGCGGATCTGCTCGGCAGTCGGCTTGACCCGTACCGATTCGTAGCCGATCACCTGTTCGCCGTCGAACACCGGGGTCACATAGGCGTTGACCCAGTAGTGATCGCCGGTCTTGCAGCGGTTCTTGACGATGCCCATCCATGGCAAGCCTTGTTTGAGCGTCGCCCACATATGCCCGAACACCGCGGCTGGCACGTCGGGGTGACGTACCAGGTTGTGCGGGGCGCGCATCAGTTCATCCCGGGAAAACCCACTGATCTCGACAAACGCATCGTTGCAGTAGGTGATCACGCCTTTGGCATCGGTCGTGGAGATCAACCGTTGTTGAGCGGGGAAGGTACGTTCGCGCTGGGTAACGGGTTGGTTATTACGCATGATTGATCAATCCGCAAGGCTTTGACAGGTTGTCGGCCGGCGCGGGCTTTTATTTAGCTTATTTTTGCAATAATCGGCGGGGCCTTGTGCTGTTCTATGGATTGCTCCCGGTACCCAATATGTCCAGCGCCATGCGTTGCTGGATGGTCGTACGCGTGTAGTCGCGGACGAATGCTGACCGGTCGGTTGCTCCCAGATGCAGTCGCGTCAGTGCGGCAACGGCCGAATCCAGGTCGGCGGGGGTAAACACCGAGGCATTGGCGATATGCGTGTTGGTGAAGTGTTTTGCATAGCCTTCCAGGCCCGCCAGGATCGGCTTGCCGGTAGCGGCGTACTCAAACAACTTGGAGGGGATGACTTTGAGGAAGGCCTTGAACGTATTGAGGTGCAAAAACAGTACATCGGCTTGGCGGTAGTAATGGATCAACTCGGCGCGGGGTGTCGGGGCAATCAGCTCGACATTGGTTATCTGCCGGCGCTCCAGCACGTCACGCAACTTTTGTACGGTGTTGCCATGCCCAATGATGTAGAAGTACGCGCGTTCAGCCAGTCTTTCTGCCAGTTGCGGGATGATCTTTTCCAGGCCCTGGCCTGCACCGATGTTGCCGGCATACACGATTTTCAAGCGGCCTTTGTTTGGGTAAAGGCCGGCAGGAGGGAGAGGCTGAAGAAACAGTTCGTCAACACCATGGGTATAAGTGGAAAAATTTTTGTCGGGATAATGCTCTTTGAAGTAAGCGAGAAACCCCGGTGAGATCAGGTTAATCCGTGATGCCTGGTTGATGGTCAGCCGTTCGACCCGTGTAAACATACCGGCCAGTATCTTGCCGACGATTCCCGGGAACAGCTCGGGCAAGACATCGACGAAGATATCGCGAATATCAAGGTACAGCGGTGTTTTGCGCCAACGCGCGATAGCGCTGGCCAGGGCCGCCGTCATCAGGCGTGAGGAGGAACCAAGGATCATGTCGTACTCCCTGTTCTTCACCGCTTTGCGCACGCCATCGGCATAGACACAAAATCCCCACGCCTGGCCCAGGAGGCCGTTTTTATGCTTGGGCAGGGCAATGCGTGTAATGGTCAGCCCCGGGCGTGGCGGGTCGTAGTCGCCGGGGGAGTAGTGTGAGGGATAGCGGCTGGGATGGGTGGTCACTACGTCAACCTGTACGTTGTAGGTTGATTGGGCGAGTAATGCCTCCACGAGTGCTTCGATGCGAAACGCTGCAAGGTCAGGCGGGTAATGAAAGCTCAACAGCAGAATACGGACAGTCATGGATAAACCTGCGCTTTTCCCGCGAGCAGGCGCTGGTAGAGGGTTACCAATTGGCTCTCTTGCTGTTCCCAGTTCAGATGTGGCCTGGCCCTGGATGCGTTGCGAGCGTACTTGCGGCGCAGGGTGGGGGAGTCGACCAGGCTTTGGAGGGCTGTGCGCAGTTGCAGGTCGTCGCCGGCGTTGGCCAGTAGTCCTAGGTCATGGGTTTTGACGACCCGGCGGATTTCCGGAAAATCCGTAGCCACCACGGGCAGCCCGGCAATCACGTATTCGAATAGCTTGTTGGAGTCTGTGCTGAAGTGGTTCAGGCAGGTATTTTCGATAGGCTGGACGCCAATATCGGCCGATGCGGTATAGCTGGGTAAATCGGCCAGGGAAACGGTGGGGATGAAATGCACGCGTTCGCTCAAGCCCAGTTCGCGACTTAGCGCCATGAGTGGCAAGGTCAACCGGCCTGCGCCTATCAATACAAAATAGGCCTCTTGCACGTTGGCGGCTACTCGCAACAGACGCTCCAGCCCGCGCCCCTGCTGCAACCCGCCTTGATAGACGATAATTGGCCAGGCCTGTTGCAAGCCCAACTCTTCACGAATACGTTGGGTTGGCGGGCACACAGTCAATCGCGGGCGATTTTGCAGGACCAACGGGCGCACAATTCCATAGGCACGGGCAAAAAACTTTGCTCGCGTCGTCGTGGTGGTCAGGGTGGCCTGGGCCCTGGGCATCAACGTTTGCTCAATTCGCGCCACACACCCACGAAAGCGCGAGTAGCCCTCGCGGCTGGTGCTGATTTCGTGAGCGTCATAAACCAACTGCGCGCCACTGAGGCGGGCGGCCAACCAAGCGGTTGGCAGTGTATTAACGTCATGGGCGTGGATGACCGCTGCACGATGCAGGGCCATGCGTACCAGCAGGCCGACATGAGTCCATAGCCGGGCGATGAGGCGCATTGGTGACAGTGTGTTCCCCGTTGCCGATGGGGCCACTGCGTGGCCAGGCCCGGCGGCCCGTGCCCGCCAGAATGGGCGCCGGGCTACGCGGATCACTTGGATGCCTGCGTTGAGGGTTTCTTTTTGCCGGGTGACGCCCGGGGTGTGCAGCGCAAACACCGTGACCTGATAGCCGGCCGCCTGCAGTGTCTGGGCCTGTTTCAATACGCGGGCGTCGTGACGGAACTCGTTCCAGACGATCATGGCGATCTTTTTCATATCCGCGACTCCTGCTGTTGCGGGGCCGTTTCCTGGGCATAGGCGGCCATGATGGGGGGAAGTAACTTGGCTGCCGAAATGAAGTGTTGCTTTGCCACAAGCCTGTCCAGCGCTGATAACAGGACTGAAAGGGTGAATAGTTGAAATGAAAGATGACGTGTGTCGTCGCGATTCAGTTGCAGGTCATGAAAAATGCCGTGCAGTTGTTGTAGCTCTTTTTTCGACGTGGGCCATCCTGCTCCGACGGGTTCGAGACTCCACAGGCCCCAGTGGCTTACATAGAGCTTGCCCTGTGGGTCGCTTAATAAATGATCTTTGTGTATGTCGAAATTTGCTATTTGCAGTGGGACTTTTTTCAAGTGGGACACTATATCTGCGCGTGCTGCCATAAACGCTTGCAGGATGTCTGCATAGTGAGTGGTGTCGATCGCTAGTTCAAATGCTGAAAGATTGTGTGGGGTGAGGCGATCCCATAGTAAGGGCTGAGAGTTTAAAAACAGCTCAGTAAGATTTGCCGCTGGCAGGGTTCTCATCATGTCTTTCAATACACTATGCATGGGGTGCTTTATGTATAAAGGGTCGCACTTTTCGAGTGAGGTCCATTCAAAGACATGACAGTTGAAATTTTCTATAGCGCTGGCCCCCAGGAACGGAAGAGTGGGTAAGTTAGTATGCTGGGTGTTCGCCAGTAACATTGCTTCACTGATGGCCAGGTTTTTTCTTTTTGAGTTGAAGATTTTTATAAGAAACCGGTGTTTCTGCGCAGTGGCCGTATGGCGGGCGGTGACCTCGAAGGCCGCAATGTCGTGTATTCCGATTTGGTGCCATTTCGCGTCGATGACGTTGTAAGAGGCTCCTGTAATTTCAGAGATGGCGTTGCCGATAAGAGAGTGGCGTACATCAGGCTTGAGAAGTGTCCATAAAATATCAGGGCTGTTGTCAGAAGTTGCGAGACATGGCATGTTAAAAAGTAAGTTCGAAATTTTAACATGTTGAGTCATCAAGCTATGGGTGTCCTGAATCAGGATGGCCGCGCGTTGCATTATCTGGCGCGCCAACATAAGCCCAATCAATGCTGCGATTATGTTGGAGGAAGTTGTATTCAGCAGGTCGTAAAATATAAAACCGAAGGCGGCAAGAAATCCCAGTGAAGCAACGGTGTTGGGTATTTCTAGAACCTCTGTGGTGGGGGCGGGTCGTACAAATATGTACACGCTGCCCGCGAATGCGCAGATACCCAGGAGTGCGAAAAATAGTCCTTTATACATGATGCCCAGCACCATCAGGGCAGCGGTGATGAATAGCGTGTTTGCCAGGCTTCTGGTCAATCTTGAGAATGTACGGGTTGTGAGATTTTCCTGGTCTTCGAACGGAATCATATTGGCGCAGTTGACGATAAGTTGCTGGGCGCCGCGCTCGGTAAAGCTCTTGATTTTATTTTCTGCAAGCAAATGGGTCAGGTATAAAAATATTGCCGCTATGCTCAAGTAGGTAAAGAGGGTTTTGCGCCCCAGGGATGCAAGTGCTGCGGGGAAGTAATCCGGGATGAAGGGGGACCCCATCAGGATAATGGCTTTTATCGGCAGGAAAAATGCACTGAGTAAACTGAGCTGCGATACCAGCATGAGTACGATCAGCAAAAATGTATGACCGGGAACGCTGCCCACGACTTTTACGCAGACGGAGCAATACCAATGCAGTGGAGTGGCTGGGTGCATACAAGCTCCGGGTTTACGGGGTCGGCGTATTCGAAGAGGCGCTTATCTGAAAGGTTGAACACCCAGGCAGGGGGATTCTGAACGCCACCACTGTCGTTGCCTGTGCTTGCATGAAGCCGAGGCCGGCCATGGCATTCAGATCAGCGGACTCGTGCCATCCATAAATGACGGTAAAGCGGTTGCTGCTGAGAATATCCAGGCTGCATCGTGAATGGGGGTGGGACAACTGCACCCCTTGTTCAACGGGGGTCACGATGACCCCATCGCCACAATGAAAGAGGGTGAACGCCTCGGTAGTGCCGTCACCCGTCACCGTGTCCGTGATACGAAAATCCAGTACGTCGAGGGTGCCTTCAATAGACCTTGAAACCACATATCCGTGGTAGGCAGAGTGCGAGCTGTGCATGTGGAAAATTGAGTTCTCCACCGCGCCGGTGAGCTGTGCAAGATTTGGTTCAATGCTGTAATGAGCGCCCCTGATTGCGACGTTGTTATGTGCCCACGCACTTCTGAGGAATGTTTCCAGCGGTTTTTTATATTCGTGAGAGTTGAAGCTTGGATCTATCAGCCATTCAATGCCATCCATGTATAGCGTGAACGAAAGATTGTCCTCATGTTTGTGCGTCTGGCACAGAGAAGTTGCAAATAAGCACAGCATATAAGCGTGCGTTTGGTGGTTGCTCTTGATGACTGCATAGCCAGCCTTTGGCAGTATCTCGACGCTATTGTTGCTGTAAGGGGTGAGTGCTCCAGGTGCGCTCGTAGGGTTGGCCTTGCGGAACGTATCGCCTTGCGCGGGGGTTCTATTGTCGGGGTACTTTAATAGCTCCGAAAACTGCATAAGCTCATGGGCTATGTCCGGGATGCTGCTGTGTCCTCCATTCAACAAGGCCAGTTCGCCGGCAAAGGTAATCAGGCGTTGCACGCCCTGATGATAGCCAATCGAATTTTCGATAAAGATGGCGTAGCCATTGTCGCGAATGATCAAGTTGTCCAACTGATCTTCAAGGCGTACCTGCGCCCTGCAAGCCCAGTTTTGCGCACAAGGCAGCTCTGGCATGGCTAATGCGGCGGCCAAGAGTGCCGTATCCTGAAACCACGCATGGTTGTGATAACGCGTCAACTGGTGCGAAGCATAAAAGGCCTCGGAGGCCAGCAACTGCGCGTGCCTGAACATTGCACTGCGTAAGCGTGACATGAAGCGTCGGTCGAAATTGTACTGTGCACCCATGTCCCACATCAGGATAAACGCAAGCATTCGTTCGGCGGTGCCGTGGTCGTACCAGGCATATTTTTTATCGGCGTCATGGGTGAAATAACTGTGTTCGAGCCAGTTGCCGATAAACTCCCGGGCAGAAAAAACAGCGGCGATATCCTCATGGTTGCGCGCATAGACCATCAGCATTGCGGCAGGATGCAATGCGTGCCAGGAAAATCGGTAGGTTCCAGTATCTTGCAGCCTATCCGGAAGTTTTTTTTCAGCAGGCCAGGCGAGACTCACGTCACCGGACAGAGGACAGTCGCCATGGGCAAGGTAGGCTTGGACTTGCTGCTCTGAATGGGTAAAGCATTGCTCAAAATAGGCATACAGCTTTTCGATAAAAACCGCCGGTAAGCGCGATATTTTGCTTTTCTGGTTCGGGTCAATTTGATCAGGCCCGCTCGACCATGGAGGTGGCGTTGTACGTTCTCGCCAACAGATAACTTCTTCAACTTTCAGTTCGGAGCCCTCTGGCAGTGGATGCCCCTTGAAGAATATTTTTACCTCGCAAACTGTCGAATCGACGACGTGTTGCCAGTCGTTTTGTATGCCAAAAGCGAGATCGCCATAGCCAAACGAAAAATCTACCCATTGGTTGATAGCCGTGTTAGCCAGCTTTATGTGTTTATATCCTTCACTGGAGTCGTAGCCGATAGCCATGTATTTCAATGACTGCCAACCAGATATTTTAAAGCGAATGCTAAGCCCGTTTGCCACGTAGGGATTGGGGAGTGAAAGCCTTATTTGATGCGTGTTTTTGTCTTCATGGAATAAAAACGCCAAGCCGCAAACCGTTTTCCGAGCTTTGGCATTACCCTTGAATGCTGTCGCTTCAAGCGGGTAATAGTCTTCCCCGGATATCTTGTTGGTGAAATGTAAGCTGCTTTCTATTTGCCTGTCTGGAGTGCGGCATTCCGGGTGCGAGGTTTGGCTAGACGCTTTTTTTATCATGAGGTTATGTACGCTCAGTCGCTGTTTAACTAAACATCAATCAGTTTTAATTCCTGCGCCAAGATTCTGTTCATCGACGTTTGGCGTTCTATTCTTGCGCGCGCAGCCATGGATAACTCATGGAATAGTTGGGGCGTTTCTACAAGCCTGGCGATGCCCGCTGCGAGTGCTTCGGCGTCGTTGGCAGGTGCCAGGATTGCGCAACGCTCGTCGACAAATTCCGGGATGGCGGTCACGCCATTGGTGATGGGGACCAACCCTGAAGCCATTGCCTCATCGCGGGAAACACCGTGGGTATCTGCCCGACTAGGGCACAGGAAAATCCCATATTGCTTGTGTAAGGCGGCTATTTCCTGCTGCCTGAGGAAGCGGTTTTCTATCTTTACATTTGGGTATTTGCGCAGGGGGGCCAGGGTTTCCTCAAACAGGGTGCCGTCTCCCACTAGATGGAATTCCAGCTCGGCAAAGTACGGTTTGAGGGCGAGCAGTTCGATAGCCCGCACGCTCAAATCATTGGCATATTTTGCAGAGGCATAGGGGCGAATCGACAAGATTTTCCTACGCTGCTCGACGGGTTTTTCTTCATAGGAAAACAGCACTGTATCGATCGGGTTATGAATGATCTCGTACTGGGCGTCTGGCAGGCGGAAACCGAGGTCCTCCATGACTTCTTCGGCAAAATGACGGGATACGAATACCAGCTTGAGATTAGCAGGCATGGGCGCAAGCAGGTTGTGCCAGAAGTGCAGGCGCTTTTCGCTGTCAAGTTTGGCCAGTTGCCGGTGCTCTTCGCTATTGCTGTTGTATACACGACGCCACCATGGCTGGATCTCGGCGCCATGGACCCAGACGATGATGCGGATGCTCTGCGCGTACCGGCGTAGGACTTCCCACATCGACGGATCCAGGAAGTGCACCAGGACGACGTTGTACGATCCCGACTCAAGCATTTTCACCAGGCTGTCCTGGGAGCCGGTCATCACATCGACGTTTTCGAACTCCTGATAACCCGCTGATTGATTGGCGCGTAGACGGAAGACATCGACTGCAATACCGCGCTTCTGGTAGGCGATAACACGTGTGTGAACGAAACCGTTGCGATACAGGTCGTCATAGGCGGGGTAATGGTTAGTCAGCAGCAAGTGCCGGGCCTTGGCGAGCAAGGTCGAGGGTTGCAGGTTTCGATGCCCGAGCAACAGTGCCGTGATGGCTGCAGTTCCACTGCCGTAGACCCGCAGTCCCAAGCGCAGGTGCGCCGTTTCCGGCGGTATGTCACAGGTCTGATTGCGATTGGCCGGTGCCATGGAGTGTCCGATACGTTGCTCATGCGTATCCAGGAACAGGACGACCAATTGGATGTTCAGGCCGGGTGTGGCGTCCAGGCACAGTTTCAGTGGCGCGCCGCCCAGTTGCGCAACGCTCAGTACCTGCTTGGCATACCAGTACTCGTGTTTGCCATCTGCGAGGGATGAACTGATATGCCAGGTCTCCCCATCGATGCGATCCTGCAACACCCTGCTGCTGATCGGGCCAAACTGCCGGGCCAATGTCTGGCCGCTGAATTGCGCGTTGTGGGTGCTTGTTTTCAGCGCCGGGATGGCTTCTGCCCGTTGCAGTAATTGATTGAGGTGGATACCGGTATTGATCTCAAGATCGTCGACGGTCTCGCTGACCTGCTGCTCGTTGTTATTCGCGGCATTCTTGCAGTAATTGAAGGCGTCGATCGCCAGGCCCTGTGGATCCCGGTATTCAAGGGTTTGCGAGCCGTTGAGCCAATCGCCTGCGGTTTGCCTGGGCAGGGATGAGGTTTTGATCAGCGAACAACGCGCCGCGATTGCGCTTGCATGTCGGTATTCCTGATCGGCGTTGTGCAACTGGATAGCGCCGCTGTTCGCCGCGTAATGAGTCACCTTGCCGATCACCGTGGCCTGGCTGTAGCTCGCTGCCAGGGCCAGGTCCAGCAGGTAGTTGGCCCCGTAGTAGTCCTCGGCCAGCATGGTGCCGAACCAGGAGGCGCCGTTGGCCAGTTCTTCCAGCGTGAGGGTATTGAGTTGCTGATAGCTGAGTAGGCGTAAACGTGGATCCAACGGGCAGGCTTCAAAATTCACTGCAACATACATGACGACATTGGCGTAGCGCTGGCGCTGCAAGTGTCGGCCCAGGGCTTGGAACTCGGTATCGTCAGCGGCACAGGCGAGGAGGCAAATCGAGGGCAGGCTATCGTGTTTGGCACTGCCGTTTACCTTGGTCATGACATAACTCAAGCGGTGCGCGTAGGTGTGTTCCTGCATGACCTTGCGCAGCCCGGCCAAGCGTAGTTTGGCGCTGTTCTGGGGGGTGTCCGTGAGCATTGTGAGACGTTGCAGGACTTGTGCACTGTTGTCGCTGGTGATCACCAGATCGCCAAACAACAAACGCAGACCACGGGAAAAATTGCTGACCGTCAGGGTGTTGGAACCGAGCAGCTCGAAAATGCGTCGGGCAAACATGGATTGCGATTGCTTGATCGAGTTGAGGTTGACCCCATAGCGATAGCCTTTGTAGGCCAAGTCCATGTGTGCGCTGCTCAACGTACCGACAATGTACGGTCGATACGCGAGGGGGAACTGATAGTTGGGGTCTTGTTTTTCCAGGTTGCGATCGAAGATGTCCAGCGGGCGAAACTGCGGTAGATCCCGCAGGAAATGGTCCAGATCACGGATTCGTTCGGGATAGCGCACGTAGTACGCACCCGCAAAGCAGAGCGCATCTTTGCGCTGATACAGTTCAATCGGATTGTGCAGCACCGGTTGGCAGGCAAAAGGCAGCAAGTAGACGCGCTCATGGCCCAGTGCGCCTTTGTAACGATGAATGCAGTCGATATCGGTGGTAAAGACAGTATCGAATTGCTTGGCGGTGGAAAGGAACGTCTCAAAGTGCACCGGATCTTCTTTGTTCCAGAACACCGTGGGCACGCCTTGCGCTTTGCACCACTTCAAGACACCTCGCAGTTCCTCGCTGTTGTGACCCACCTTGTTTTTCCATAAGGCGTCCTTGCCGCACCAGGCTGACTCGATAAACAGCAGTTGGGGTTGGAATGCCTGCAACTCGGCCAGGCTGTTGGCGGGTGTCAGTTGTAATAGCTGGCATTCGTGGCGGTACGCCTCGTAGGAAAATTCGTCCATTACACAGGCGACTTTCAGGCCCTTGCTACTGTGGTTGGCACCAGGCAGCAGGTGATTGCGAATGTGCCTGGCATTCTCCAGGGGCTGGGGCGTGGGTGTCGCCATGATGGCGCGCACGGCCGGCAGTGGCACTCGCTCGATGCGCGCATTGGTTTGAGTGAGCGCACGGTTCTTGCGGGCCTGCCGGTACAACTTGAACAGCGTCGCCGGTAGGCGCACCCACCCGCCCAGGGTGCGAATGCCCACCTTCAGCTCATAGCCCAGCCGATAGGTCATGCTTGCGCGCGTCTTGATCAGCCGTTGCTCCGCCAGGTGGCGTCTGGCGTTGGCGGTGTGCAGTTGCTCATGGCTGGCTGAGACTTGTTCAAGGGCCTGGGCGAGGGCGGTCTGGAGCTGATGGATCTGTTTGGTGGCCGTGTGATGTTCCTGCTGGGTCTGGGACAGTTGTTGGCGCAAGGAGCGTTCGACTGCATTCATTGTCACCCCCTCAGGTCGCCAGCACGCCGGCAGCGTCAATCACTAGAAGGTCTGCGCCCCTGCTGGACATCAAGGCGAACTCGCGGTGCCTGACCAGTAATACATGAATCTGTGCGCGTTCCAGGGCATCGGCGGTATCGGTCAGTGAATGCATAGACATATCAGCCGGCAGTGCCTCAATGTTTGGCTCCACCAGCAACAGTTTTACCCCAAGCACCTCCCCCAACTGCTGGGCGATAAACAGGGCAGGGCTCTCGCGCAGATCATCAATGTCGGCTTTGAATGCCAGGCCATAGCAGGCAATGCGTACGTTGCCGGCCCGCAAGTCCGCGCGCTTGAGCAACAGGTTTGCCAGTGCCAGCTTGACCTGTTGGATGACCCACTGCGGTTTTCTGTCATTGACTTCGCGGGCCGTGCGGATCAATTGCGCCAGCTCAGGGGTCTTGCTGACGATGAACCACGGATCAACGGCGATACAGTGGCCACCGACCCCTGGCCCTGGCTGGAGTATGTTCACCCGCGGGTGATGGTTGGCCAGGCGAATCAGTTCCCAGGGGTTGATTTTCAATTGTGCGCAGATCATTGAAAGCTCATTGGCGAAGGCGATGTTGACGTCGCGAAAGCTGTTTTCAGTGAGCTTGCACATCTCCGCTGTACGCGCATCAGTCACGATGCACTGGCCTTTGACGAACGTCTGGTAGAGCTGTGCGGCGGCAGCGGAACAGGCTGGCGTGATACCACCGATGATCCGGTCATTGCTCACCAGCTCGCGCAGCACATGGCCCGGCAACACCCGCTCCGGGCAGTGGGCAACACGGATATCACTGGCTTCGCCGTGGGTGGTGGGGAAGGTCAGGTCGGGGCGGGCCCGGGCGAGCCACTGGGTCATGCGCTCGGTGGTACCCACCGGAGAAGTGGATTCGAGGATGACCAGGTCACGCCTTTTCAGGACCGGGGCTAGGGCTTCGACAGCCGCCCTGATGTAGCTCAAGTCAGGCTCATGGTTGTCCTTGAACGGTGTGGGGACGGCGATCAGGAATGCTTGCGCAGGCTCCACCGTGGTGGTTGCCCGCAGATAGCCTTGGGTGATCACCGCATGTACCAGCAGTTCCAGCTCGGGCTCGACAATATGCACGGCCCCGCGATTGATGATGTCCACGGTGCTCTGGTTGATATCCACCCCGATTACCTGCTTTTTGCGCGAGGCAAAAATGGCGGCCGTCGGTAAGCCGATATAACCGAGGCCCATCACACAAATCCTTGCAACACTCATGCAACTGCCTCGTTCTTTTGAGCAAGGCTCAACAGCGCAGCGCGAATACGGATGCATGCATCGCCGTCGCCATAAGGGTTATGGGCGATGCTCATTTGCCGATAATCGGCTTCGTTTTCGAGCAGCCTGCTCAGGTGATGGGTAATACAGCCGACATCGGTGCCGACCAGCTTGACCGTCCCCGCTTCGACCGCTTCGGGGCGCTCGGTGGTATCGCGCATCACCAGCACCGGCTTGCCCAGCGCAGGTGCTTCTTCCTGGATACCGCCTGAGTCAGTGAGGATCAGGTACGCACGGGTCATCAGATATACGAAGGGCAGATAGTCCTGGGGAGCGATCAGATGCACATTGTCGATCCCCGTCAGTAGGCGCTTTACTGGCGTCTGCACATTGGGGTTCAGGTGTACCGGATAAACAAAGGCTACCTCTGGAAAGCAGCGGGCACTGTTGGCCAGGGCTTGGCAAATGCGCTCAAAGCCGTCGCCAAAGTTTTCCCGGCGGTGGCCGGTCACCAGGACCATGCGTTGCCCCTCGGGCAGGAAGGCGAATTGGCAATCCAGCGCGATACGCAGCGGTGATAAGGGGGGGCCCAGTTTCTCTACCGTACTGAGGAGCGCATCGATCACCGTGTTCCCTGTGACATGGATGCGTTCAGGTGCGACGCCTTCATTGAGCAGGTTCTGCCGGGATGTGTGCGTCGGCGCAAAATGAATCGTCGCCAGGCTGCCGGTCAGGCGCCGATTGCCTTCCTCGGGCCACGGCGAGTAAAGGTCGTTGGTGCGCAGCCCGGCCTCGATATGGGCAATCGGGATTTTGCGGTGATAGGCCGCGAGGCTGGCGGCGAAGGTGGTGGCTGTATCGCCGTGTACCAGGATGATGTCTGGCGTGAAGTCGTCCAGTACCGCCTGCAGCCCTTGAATGATGGCCGTCGTTACATCCGCCAGGTTCTGGCCGGCCTTCATGAGGTTCAGGTCGTAGTCAGGTACCAGTTCAAACAGGTCAAGTACCTGGTCCAGCATCTCCCGGTGCTGTGCGGTGACACAGACTCTTGAGTTGAAGTGCGCGTCATTTGCCAGTTGGATGACCAGCGGGGCCATCTTGATGGCTTCCGGGCGAGTGCCAAAAACGGACAGGGTCTTGAGGGGCATAGGCGTGGACTCTTGTTCAAGGCCTGATGGAAAGACGCAGACGGGTCGTCCCTGGAAGGCGGGTGCGCGGGTTCCTTCAACGCAGATCAAGGCAAGTGAAGGCCTGGTGACTGGGTTGTGTTCACTGCGTGGGGGCTGGTTCAGCCCGCGAGCATCGGGTAGGTAAACAGTCCGAAATGCAGCAGATTCAAGCCAAAGTGCGTAGCAATCGCCGCGCCCAGGCCACCGAAGCGGTACGCCAGGCCATAACCCGCGCCGGCGATACTGGCCAGCAGCACCCACTGCCAGCCTGCGCCCACGTGTACCAGGCCAAACAGCAACGAAGCCAGCAACAAGGCGAGGTTTTCGCCATAGGGCAGTTGCTGGAAGCGTCGGCTCAAGCCGCCCTGGATGTAGCCGCGAAACAGCGCCTCCTCGACCAGGGTCACCAGCAACAGGTTGTTCAGCACCCATAGCCATGCCTGGTCCGGCCACTTTGGCGCCCAACTGATGATGCCCAGAAGCACCGCACCGCCGAGGGCGGCAATAGTTGTCAGGGTCAAGGCCAGGGCCGTGGCATAGATCGACAGGCGCAACGGGCGGCGGGCGACGATCCATGGACAGGCGAGCAGCAGCCACAAGCCAATCAGCGGTTTGTCCTGGTTCAAGTACATCGAGAAGGGCACCGCATCGGCGGTGAAGCGCTGCGGGTCGATCCCACGACCGTTGTAGAAACCGGGCAGCCAATGCATCGCCAGGCCCAGGGCCAGTACGATGAACAGGCCATGGCCGAGGTAGCGCGCCCATGGGTTGCGTTGTTGGCGCACGGCATACCCGGCCACCAGTAACAGGCCGATAGATACCAGGGCCAGTAAACCCAGTTTCCCGTAGGTCAGGGCCAGTCCATAGCCAATGGAAAGAAGTACCAGGTACAGCCAGGGTAAAGCGGGCATTGAGAATCCTTACACAGGTCGATGTAGGAGCGAGCTTGCTCGCGAAAAACCTCAAGGCACCTCGCGCGTCCAGGCTGCCCGCGTTTTCGTTGGCGACCTTCGCGAGCAAGCTCGCTCCTACAGGGAAATAGGTGCGCATTATAGCGGCGGTGACTGAACGCTAAAATGAAAACACCGCCCGAAGGCGGTGTTTTGTCTGGCTTGACGCGTTACGAAGCAATCAACTGGCGCAGCACGTAATGCAGGATCCCACCCGCCTTGAAGTATTCCACTTCATTGAGGGTGTCGATCCGGCACAGCACCTCGACCTTCTCGCTGCGGCCATCTTCGCGAGTGATCACCAGCGTCAGGTTCATGCGTGGCTCGATCTCGGTATCGGTCAGGCCCAGGATGTCGATCTTCTCCTTGCCGGTCAGCTTCAGCGCCTTGCGGTTCTGGTCCAGCTTGAACTGCAGCGGCAGCACGCCCATGCCCACCAGGTTGGAGCGGTGGATCCGCTCGAAGCTCTCGGCAATCACCGCCTTGACCCCCAGCAGGTTGGTGCCCTTGGCAGCCCAGTCACGGCTGGAGCCGGTGCCGTATTCCTGGCCGGCGATCACCACCAGCGGCGTGCCGGACGCCTGGTATTGCATGGCGGCGTCGTAGATCGGCATTTTCTCGCCTGTCGGGATGTAGAGGGTGTTGCCACCTTCTTCGCCGCCGAGCATTTCGTTGCGGATACGGATGTTGGCAAAGGTGCCGCGCATCATCACTTCATGGTTGCCGCGCCGTGAACCGTAGGAGTTGAAGTCCCGGGGTTCCACGCCCTGTTCGCGCAGGTAGTGGCCGGCCGGGCTGTCGGCCTTGATATTGCCGGCCGGGGAGATGTGGTCAGTGGTCACCGAGTCGCCGAGCAGGGCCAGGATATTGGCGCCTTGCACATCCTTGATCACCGGCAAGGGGCCGGCGATGTCATCGAAGAAGGGCGGGTGCTGGATATAGGTGGAGTCCTTTTGCCACACATAAGTCGCAGCCTGTGGCACTTCAATGGCTTGCCACTGCTCGTCGCCGGCAAACACCTCGGCGTATTCCTTGTGGAACATACCGGTGCTGACTTGCGCCACGGCGTCGGCGATCTCCTGGCTGCTGGGCCAGATATCGCGCAGGTACACAGGCTGGCCATCCTTGCCGGTGCCCAGGGGCTCGCTGCTGATGTCGATCCGCACGGTTCCGGCCAGCGCATAGGCCACCACCAGCGGCGGCGAGGCCAGCCAGTTGGTTTTCACCAGCGGATGCACGCGGCCTTCGAAGTTACGGTTGCCGGACAGCACTGACGCCACGGTCAGGTCGGCTTTCTGGATGGCTTTTTCGATCGGTTCCGGCAGTGGCCCGGAGTTACCGATGCAGGTGGTGCAGCCGTAGCCGACCAGATCGAAGCCCAGTTGATCGAGGTACGGCGTCAGGCCGGCGGCGTTGTAGTAGTCGGTGACCACCTTGGAGCCCGGGGCCAGGGAGCTTTTTACCCAAGGCTTGCGGGTCAGGCCCTTTTCCACGGCTTTTTTCGCGACCAGGCCGGCGGCCATCATCACACTCGGGTTGGAGGTGTTGGTGCAGGAGGTAATCGCGGCGATCACCACCGCGCCGTTTTTCAGGCGATAGGTCTGGCCTTCGAAGTCGTAGTCGGCTTCGCCTACCAGGTCGGCATTGCCCACCGCGACACCGCCGCCGCCTTCGCTTTCCAGGCGACCGACTTCTTTATTGGCCGGCTTGAACTGCAAGTCGAGAAAGTCAGTGAATGCCTGGCTCACGTTGGGCAGCGAGACCCGGTCCTGCGGGCGTTTCGGCCCGGCCAGGCTGGCTTCGACGCTGCCCATGTCCAGGGCCAGGCTGTCGGTGAACACTGGTTCTTCACCGGCCTTGCGCCACAGGCCCTGGGCCTTGGTATAGGCCTCGACCAGCTTGACCGTGGCGTCAGGCCGGCCGGACAGGCGCAAGTAGTCCAGGGTCACTTCATCTACCGGGAAAAAGCCACAAGTGGCGCCATATTCCGGTGCCATGTTGGCAATCGTGGCGCGGTCGGCCAGGGGCAGGTCGGCGAGGCCGTCGCCATAGAACTCGACGAATTTGCCCACCACGCCTTTTTTACGCAGCATCTGCGTGACGGTCAGCACTAGGTCGGTGGCGGTGATGCCTTCTTTCAATTTGCCGGTGAGCTTGAAGCCGATCACTTCCGGGATCAGCATCGACACCGGCTGGCCGAGCATCGCCGCCTCCGCCTCGATACCGCCCACGCCCCAGCCCAAAACGCCGAGGCCGTTGATCATGGTGGTGTGGGAGTCGGTGCCCACCAGGGTGTCGGGGAAGGCATAGGTACGGCCGTCTTCGTCCTTGGTCCACACCGTGCGGCCCAGGTATTCCAGGTTGACCTGGTGACAGATGCCCGTACCCGGCGGGACCACGCTGAAATTATCAAAGGCGCTCTGGCCCCAGCGCAGGAACGCATAGCGTTCACCGTTGCGCTGCATTTCGATATCGACGTTTTGCTCGAAGGCGTCGGCATTGCCGAACTTGTCGACCATCACCGAGTGGTCAATCACCAGGTCCACCGGCGACAGCGGGTTGATGCGCTGCGGGTCGCCACCGGCCTTGGCCACGGCGGCGCGCATGGCGGCCAGGTCGACCACGGCGGGCACGCCGGTAAAGTCCTGCATCAGCACCCGGGCCGGGCGGTACTGGATCTCGCGGTCGGAGCGGCGCTCCTTGAGCCAGGCGGCAAGCGCCTTGAGATCGGCGCCGGTCACGGTTTTTTCATCCTCCCAGCGCAGCAGGTTTTCCAGCAGCACCTTGAGGGACATCGGCAGTTTATCCAGGTCACCCAGGCTCTTGGCGGCTTCGGGCAGGCTGAAGTAGTGGTAGGTCTGGCTGTCGATTTGCAGGGTCTTAAGGGTTCTCAGGCTATCAACGGATGACATTACATGACTCCTTATGGTCCGCACGGCTACGGACCTGACGGGACGAACAGAGCTTCTAACCTAGCCTTGTTTTCAGTAGCTGGCTAATAACTGGACTCTATGGACAAGTCCAAGGTTCCGAAGTCAGTTATCATGCGCGCGTTTTCATGACAGGCATTGCGATAGAGCAAGCCAGTTGCCAGGAGAGTTGATGAACACCCTTTTTATGCACTGCCGCCCGGGTTTTGAAGGCGAAGTCTGTTCCGAGATCGCGGAACACGCCGCGCGCCTGAACGTTTCGGGCTATGCCAAGGCCAAGACCGGCAGCGCCTGCGCCGAATTTGTCTGCACCGAGGAAGACGGCGCCCAGCGCCTGATGCGCGGCCAACGCTTTGCCGAGCTGATCTTCCCGAGGCAGTGGGCGCGTGGGGTTTTCATCGATTTGCCGGAAACCGACCGCATCAGCGTCATTCTCGCGCACCTGCGGGACTTCCCGGTGTGCGGCAGCCTGTGGCTGGAGATGGTCGATACCAATGACGGCAAGGAACTGTCGAACTTCTGCAAGAAATTCGAAGTGCACCTGCGCAAGGCCCTGCTGGGCGCCGGCAAACTGGTGGAAGATGCAAGCAAGCCGCGCCTGCTGCTGACTTTCAAGAGCGGCCGCGAAGTGTTCATGGGGCTGGCCGAGTCAAACAACTCGGCCATGTGGCCGATGGGCATCCCCCGCCTGAAGTTCCCTCGCGACGCACCCAGCCGCTCGACCTTGAAGCTGGAAGAGGCCTGGCACCACTTTATCCCCCGGGACCAGTGGGACGAGCGCCTGCACGGTGACATGACCGGCGTAGACCTCGGCGCAGCGCCAGGCGGCTGGACCTGGCAACTGGTCAACCGTGGCATGCTGGTCACCGCCATCGATAACGGGCCGATGGCCGAAAGCCTGATGGATACCGGTCTGGTGCAACACTTGATGGCCGATGGTTTTACCTTCACCCCCAAGCAGCCGGTGGACTGGATGGTCTGCGATATCGTCGAGAAACCGGCGCGCAACGCGGCCCTGCTGGAAACCTGGATCGGCGAAGGGCATTGCCGCGAAGCGGTGGTCAACCTCAAGTTGCCGATGAAGCAGCGTTACGCCGAAGTGAAGCGCCTGCTGGAGCGTATCGAAGAAGGCTTCAAGGCGCGGGGCATTCGGGTGGAGATCGGTTGCAAGCAGCTGTACCACGACCGCGAGGAAGTCACCTGCCACTTGCGCCGTCTGGACGTAAAGAAACCCAAGGCCCGGTAAGCGCAACCTTGTAGGAACCGGCTGTTTAGGAGTGAACGATGAGTGACATTTTTGACCCTGCCGTCGACGGCACCCTCGACGCCACCGGCCTCAACTGCCCGGAACCGGTGATGATGCTGCACCAGCACATCCGCGACCTGGCGCCCGGCGGCCTGCTCAAGGTCATCGCGACTGATCCCTCGACCCGCCGCGATATCCCCAAGTTCTGTGTGTTCCTGGACCATGAACTGGTGGAGCAGCGCGAAGAGGCGGGTACTTACCTGTACTGGATCCGCAAGAAGTCCACTTGAGGCAGGTGCCTATTGTAGGAGCGAGCTTGTCTCCGGGCGGCGTTCCGACGAAAAACGTTAAAGATAACGCGAAAAAACTGACACCCCGCGTCGCTCTCAGATTTCTCGTCGGAACGCCGCCCGGAGACAAGCTCGCTCCTACAGCGGGCAGTCGCGCTTAAACCTGGCGAATACGCTTGCGCGCACTACGTGCCAGGCGCACCACCAGCATGGCCGCCGCGCAACTGAGGCCAACGATCAGCCCCTGCCACAAGCCGCTCGGGCCGTTGGCCTGGCCCAGCCAGTCGGTCAGCCCCAGCAAGTAACCGACCGGCAGGCCCACGCCCCAATAGGCGAACAGGGTCAGGATCATCGTCACCCGGGTGTCCTGATAGCCGCGCAAGGCGCCTGCCGCCGTGACCTGGATCGCATCGGAAAACTGGAACAGCGCTGCAAACACAATCAGCATCGCCGCCACCTGGACCACCAGCGGGTCGGCGGTGTAGATCGTGGCGATCTGCTCGCGGAACAACAGCATCAGGCTGCACGATACGCAGGCATAGGCCAGTGCGGTGCCCATCCCCACGCCTGCGGCAAAGCGCGCTTCGCGGGGCTCGCCACGGCCCAGGGCCTGGCCGACGCGCACGGTCACCGCCATGCTCAGGGAGTAGGGGATCATGAACACCAGCGAGCTGAAGTTCAGGGCGATCTGGTGCCCGGCCACCACGGTCGCGCCCAGGCTGCCGATCAGTAGGGCGATTACCGCAAAGATGCTCGACTCGGCAAAAATCGCAATGCCGATCGGCAGGCCAATGCCCAGGATGCGCTTGATCACCGCCCACTGTGGCCAGTCGAAGCGCTTGAACAGCTCGCTGGCCTGATAGACAGGTGCCCAGCGGGTCCAGCCGGCGAAGCCCAGCATCATTGCCCACATCACAATCCCGGTGGCCCAGCCGCAGCCCACGCCGCCCATGGCCGGCACACCGAAATGGCCATAGATGAACACGTAGTTCAGCGGGATATTCAACGCAAGCCCGGCCAGTCCGAGGATCATGCTTGGACGTGTGCGGCCCAGGCCGTCACTGAAACAGCGCAGCACGTAATACAGCGCCACTGCCGGCATGCCCGCGGCAATGCCATGCAGGTAGCCCATGCAGGGTGTGATCAGTTCGGGGTCGACATTCATCGCATGCAGGATCGGTTCGGCGCTGATCAGCAGCACTGACGCGGTACACCCCACCACCAGCGCCAGCCACAACGCCTGGCGCACCAGCGGGCCGATCTCGGTGTGGCTGCCGGCGCCAAAGCGCTGGGCGACTTTGGGGGTGGTGGCCAGCAAGGTGCCAGTCATCAACAGATACACCGGGATCCAGATGGAGTTGCCCAGGGCTACCGCCGCCAGGTCCCGCGAACTGACGCGCCCGGCCATCACCGCATCGACAAAGCCCATGGCGGTGGTTGCCAGTTGCCCGATCATGATCGGCAGGGCCAGCGCCAGCAGGCTATGGACTTCCCGGCGAACGCGGGCAGGGCCGGAGAGGGGTAGGGTGGCAGTGTTCACGTGCAGATGTCCGATAAGGGGGAGCGCAGGACGGCGCATTCTACGCCTTGACGGATGAGTCAGGAAAATACCTGTGTAGCGGATTTGTAAACGTTCCACGGGCTGGTGCCTGTACACTGCGGATCCGCCAAAGGAGCCTGCCATGCTGATTGTTGCCGACGAAAATATCCCGCTGCTCGATGCGTTCTTCGAAGGGTTTGGCGAGATCCGCCGGGTGCCAGGGCGTGCCATCGACCGCGCCGCCATTGAACAGGCCGATGTGTTGCTGGTGCGTTCGGTGACCAACGTCAACCGTGCGCTGCTGGAAGGCACACCGGTGCGTTTTGTCGGCACCTGCACCATCGGTACCGATCATTTGGACCTCGACTACTTTCACAAGGCCGGTATCCAATGGTCCAGCGCGCCGGGCTGTAACGCCCGGGGGGTGGTGGACTATGTGCTGGGCAGCCTGCTGACCCTGGCCGAAATCGAAGGGGCGGACCTGACCCGGCGCACCTATGGCATCGTCGGTGCCGGTGAGGTGGGTGGGAGGCTGGTCAAGGTACTCAAGGGCCTGGGCTGGAACGTGCTGGTCTGTGATCCGCCACGCCAGGTCGCCGAAGACGGTGATTACGTCAGCCTGGAACAGATCATCGAACAGTGTGATGTGATCAGCCTGCACACCCCGCTGAAAAAGTCCGGCAGTGGCTCGACCTGGCATTTACTGGATCGCCAGCGTCTTGAGCAGCTCAAGCCGGGCACCTGGCTGATCAACGCCAGCCGTGGCCCTGTGGTGGATAACGCGGCGCTGCGCGAGGTGTTGCTGGAGCGCGAAGACCTGCAGGCGGTGCTGGACGTGTGGGAAGGCGAGCCGCAAGTGGATGTCGAATTGGCCGAGCTGTGCGTGCTGGCAACCCCACATATCGCCGGCTACAGCCTGGACGGCAAGCAGCGCGGCACCGCGCAGATCTACCAGGCGCTGTGCGCGCACCTTGGTCAGCCGGCGACTATTTCGTTGAGTGACCTGCTGCCTGAACCCTGGCTGGCCGAGGTTACCCTCAATGCCAGCACTGATCCGGCCTGGGCCCTGGCGACGCTGTGTCGCAGCGTCTACGACCCGCGCCGCGACGATGCGGACTTTCGCCGTAGCCTGGTAGGAACAGTGGAAGAACAGCGCAAGGCATTCGACCTGCTGCGCAAACACTACCCGGAGCGCCGCGAGATCGATGGTTTGAAAGTGCGGATCAACGGTGGGTCGCCAGTGTTGTCGGGCATCGTCGCCGCACTGGAAGCACAGAACATCCTGTAGGAGCGTGCTTGTCTCCGGGCGGCGTTCCGACGAAAAACCTGAGAGCCACGCTGGGTGTCAGGTTTTTCACGTTATCGTTAACGTTTTTCGCGAGCTAGCTCGCTCCTACAGGAAAGGCATAAAAAACCCGGCCACTTGGGCCGGGTCTGAAAGAGCTGGGGCGTATCAGCCTTGCTGGGCAGGCTTGACCAGTTTCTGCTCCAGTTCGGCGCACGCGCCCTGGATCATCTCTTCGGTAATCTGCACTTCGCGACCCTGGGCATCGATGTACGAGCAGGGCAACTGCTGTGGCTGGCGGATTACTTCAACTTTGTCAGTGCTGCTGGTTTGCAAGGACATGGCCTGTCTCCTCATCAGGTTGTGTACCTACTCTAATTCCCCCGCGTGACCGAGCTGTTACAACTCCAGAGCCCGTCGGTGGATCGAATGCCCAGTCCAGCAGAAATCGCCGCGGATTTCCAGCCGGACTTTAGACCGATAGCCTCTAGGACCTAGTCTTGCCGGGCATAATTAACCTGACTCATTGTGATTTACCCAAGTTCAATCCGATTGCGGTGTAGGCTTGAGGGTGTCTTCCTCAGGTGATGCTCTCCATGCTTTCAGCCCGTCAACGCCGCGCCATCCGCCTGGCCATGCGCTTTATCGCCCCGTATCGCTGGCAGGCCACCGGTGCCTTGCTCGCACTGATTGTCACTGCAGGGATTACCTTGTCCATGGGCCAGGGCATTCGCCTGCTGGTGGATCAGGGTTTCATGACCCAATCGCCGCACCTGCTCAACCAGTCCATCGGCCTGTTCATGATCCTGGTGCTGGGCCTGGCGGTGGGCACCTTTACTCGTTTTTACCTGGTGTCGTGGATCGGTGAGCGTGTGGTGGCGGACATTCGCAGGCTGGTGTTCAACCATCTGATCTACCTGCATCCAGGGTTTTATGAAAACAATCGCAGCTCGGAAATCCAGTCACGCTTGACCGCCGACACCACCTTGCTGCAATCGGTGATCGGTTCATCCCTGTCGCTGTTCCTGCGCAACGCATTGATGGTTATCGGTGGGATTGTGTTGCTGTTTGTCACCAATCCAAAACTCACCAGCATCGTGGTGGTGGCGTTGCCGCTGGTGCTGGCGCCGATCCTGATTTTCGGCCGCCGCGTGCGCAGCCTGTCACGCCTGAGCCAGGACCGGATTGCCGACGTCGGCAGCTACGTGTCTGAAACCCTGGGCCAGATCAAGACGGTGCAGGCCTACAACCATCAGGTGCAGGATGAGCAGCGCTTCGCCGTGACCGTTGAGGAGGCGTTCGCCACGGCGCGCAAACGCATCGTCCAGCGCGCCTGGTTGATCACCCTGGTGATCATGTTGGTGCTGGGTGCGGTAGGCGTGATGCTGTGGGTGGGCGGCATGGATGTGATCGCCGGGCGCATCTCCGGTGGCGAGCTGGCGGCGTTCGTGTTCTATAGCCTGATCGTGGGCAGCGCCTTTGGCACCTTGAGCGAAGTGATCGGCGAGTTGCAGCGCGCGGCCGGGGCGGCGGAGCGGATCGCCGAGTTATTGCAGTCGCGCAATGAAATCCAGGCCCCGCCCGATGGTGCGGTCAAGCTGCCAGAACGGGTCAGTGGTCACCTGGAGCTACAAAACCTGCATTTTTCCTACCCGTCGCGTCCCGATCGCTACGCCATCGATGGGCTGAGCCTGAGCATCAATGCCGGTGAAACCCTGGCTTTGGTTGGGCCGTCCGGTGCCGGTAAATCAACGATTTTTGATCTATTGCTGCGTTTCTACGACCCGCAACAGGGGCAAGTGCTGCTGGAAGGCCGGCCTCTGAGCGCATTGGACCCGTTGGACCTGCGCCGCTGTTTTGCCCTGGTATCCCAGAGCCCGGCGCTGTTTTTTGGCAGCGTTGAAGAAAACATCCGCTACGGCAACCCCAAGGCCACACCTGCCCAGGTCGAAGAAGCGGCGCGCATCGCCCACGCCCATGATTTCATCCTGCAAATGCCCCAGGGCTACCAGACACATCTGGGGGATGGCGGCATGGGCCTTTCCGGTGGGCAGCGCCAGCGCCTGGCCATCGCCCGGGCCTTGCTGGTCGATGCGCCGATCCTGCTGCTGGACGAAGCCACCAGCGCCCTCGACGCCCAGAGCGAGCATCTGATCCAGCAGGCACTGCCGCAACTGATGGAGGGGCGTACCACTCTGGTGATCGCCCACCGTCTGGCCACAGTGAAAAACGCCGACCGGATTGCGGTGATGGATCAGGGGAAATTAGTGGCGGTGGGCACGCATCAGCAACTGATCGCCACTAATCCGCTGTATGCGCGCCTGGCAGCCCTGCAATTCAACGACAATCACGACGCCCTATAAAAAATGCCCGCGTTTCACAACGCGGGCACTTGCTGCTTCAAGCTTGCCGCTTTCGGCTGTTGTTACTGATCATCAAAATAGCGCTCGTGCCAATCCACCAGCGGTTGTGGCGAGTTGAGCTTCTGCCCGTAGATCACCGAATAAGACAGCACGTTCTGCACATACTGGCGGGTTTCGTCGAACGGGATGCTTTCCACCCACACGTCGAAACTCAGGTGATCGGCGCCGCGCAGCCATTGGCGTACGCGCCCTGGGCCGGCGTTGTAGGCGGCAGACGCGAGCACGCGGTTGCCGTTGAACTGGCTGTGCACCTGGCTCAGGTAGGCGGCGCCGAGTTGGATGTTCTTGTCCGGGTCCAGCACCTGCTGCGGTGACGCCAGTGGGATGCTGAATTTTCGCGCGGTTTCCTTGGCGGTGGCGGGCATCAGTTGCATCAGGCCGCTGGCGCCAACGCCGGAACGGGCGTCATCCATGAAGGCGCTTTCCTGGCGAGTGATGGCAAACACCCAGCTCGAATGCAGGCCACGGACCTTGGCTTCACGTACCAGGGTGTCGCGGTGGGCCATGGGGAAGCGGATATCCAGGTCGTCCCAGTACTTGGCCTGGCTGATGGTGCGGATCGCCGGGAAGTACCATTTCATGTCGTAGGCGAGCTTGGCCTGGGCGACCATTTCGTCACGGTTGAAGTGGCGGCTGACGTGATACCACTCGCGGCGGCCGTCGACGATCTGGCCACGGGCATAAAACTCCAGGGCGCGGCGCACACCCGGGGTGTTGCGCACCTTGTTGATCAGGGCCTGGCTCATGACCAGAGGCTGGTTGTTCAACTGATAGGGGGCCTGGGAGCGATCCGCCGCGAGGAAGCCATAAAAATCCCGCTCCTTTGCCAGGCCTTTGTACAGCACCAGCGCTTGCGGGTTCTTCGGCTCGGCCAGTTCCAGGGCGCGGGCCTGCCAGTAGCGCCAGCGGTTGGTAGTGGCCAGGTCCTGAGGCAGCTTGCGGGTCAACTGGTAGGCATCTTCCCAGCGGGCCAGGCGCAGCAGCAGGCGCAGGCGCCATTCGGAGACGGTGTTGTCACGCAGCTCCGGGTCGTACTTGCTCATCACGTCCAGGGCGCGGGGGTCATAGCGTCGCGCCAGGGTCAGGCCGATTTCCCGGGCGATGGACACTTTTTCGTCACGTGAGAAGTGCATGCTGCTGGCATAACCATCCAGCAGGGCCATGGCTTGTTCCGGGTCCTGGCGCGCCAGGCGGCGCAGGCCCAGGCCGACGGCGTCGGACATGGCTTCAGTGGCAGGCAGGAAGCGCGAGGGGTCACTGAGCATGGCGGGCTTTTGCGCCACGTCCACCATCAGGCGGCCCTGGGCGCCCAGGGTGGGCAAGGTTTTCACCAGGCTGTTGGCCAGCGGATAGTTGCGGGCTTCGGCGGCGAGTTTGGCGCGGTCCCAGATTTTCTGCTCGGTCAATTGGCCGGCGGCGGCCCATTGGCCAAAGGTGGCATCACAGGCAGCCGGTTGGGATTTGCCGGTCATCCACAGGGCTTCGGCGGTCTTGTAGCCTTCGGCCTTGAGGTTGTTGCCCAACTGGTATTGGCCGTGCAGGCAGTCCAGCTCGGTGAAGTTGAGCTTGGCGTCGTAGTACTTTTCAAAGGTCTTCCAGTCGCCACGCTCGGCGAGCCAGCGCAACCAGCGCAGCTTCATCCAGTTGGCCTGGGGCAGGTCGCCATGCTTGGCCAGGAACTGTTCGATTTCCTGGTTGCTCGCGGATTTGAGGCGCGCGGTCAGTTCGTCGTAGGCCAGGTAAGGCGTCAACGGGTAATCGGCCAGGGCCTGGCTGTATTGCATGTACGGGCCGGTGTCGCCCTTGGCCAGGGCCCGCTTGGCTTGATCGTAATATTGGCGTTGGGTGGTCAGGTCCACTGCCTGGGCAGTCTGGACGGCGGTGGAGGAAAGAAGCAGGCAAGATAAAAAGCTGAAAAGGCGACTGCGCATGAGACGTCCGTGCAAAGAAATCAGGACTAGTGCCGGCGCCGCCGACACTGATTGCCCCTAGCTTAGCCTTTTGCCCGCAGCCGGTGAAAGCTTTGCAGGTCGCTTCGCTGAAGTTCTCAAGAAATGTCCTACAGAACGTGTCGGGCATGAAAATGCCGGCCGCTTCACCCCCAACTCAGGTAGAATGCGCGCCCAGTTTTTGGAGAAGCGTATGACCCTGCTCAAATTCAGCGATGTGTCCCTTGCTTTCGGCGCTATGCCGTTGTTGGACAAGGTGTCCTGGCAGATCGCCCGTGGTGAGCGGGTGTGCATCATCGGCCGCAACGGCACCGGCAAGTCCAGCATGATGAAGCTGGTCAAGGGCGACCAGAAGCCCGATGACGGCTCCGTGTGGCGTGCCCCGGGCCTGAAGATCGGCGAGTTGCCGCAAGAATTGCCGGTGGCCGACGAACGGACCGTGTTCGACGTGGTTGCCGAAGGCCTCGACGGCGTAGGCGAATTGCTTGCCCAATACCATCATCTGGCGCAGAACTGCGTCACCGAGGAAGACCTGGACAAGCTGATGCACGTCCAGCAAGACCTTGAAGCCCGTGATGGCTGGCGCTTGCAGCAACTGGTCGACAGCACCTTGAGCCGCCTGCAACTGCCGGCCGACAAGACCCTTGCCGAACTGTCCGGCGGCTGGCGTCGCCGTGTGCTGCTGGCCCAGGCCCTGGTGTCCGAACCGGACCTGCTGTTGCTCGACGAACCGACCAACCACCTGGATATCGGCGCGATTGCCTGGCTGGAGGAAGCCCTCAAGGACTTCCAGGGCGCCGTGCTGTTTATCACGCACGACCGTTCTTTCCTGCAGAACCTTGCTACGCGCATCCTCGAACTGGATCGCGGCGGCCTGATCGACTGGAACGGCGACTACGCCAGCTTCCTGGTGCACAAGGAAGCCGCGCTGTCCGCTGAAGAAACCGCCAACGCGCTGTTCGACAAGAAACTGGCCCAGGAAGAAGTCTGGATCCGCCAGGGCATCAAGGCGCGCCGCACCCGTAACGAAGGCCGCGTACGTGCCCTGAAAGCCTTGCGTGTCGAGCGTAGCGAACGTCGCGAACGCACCGGCAAGGCCAATATCCAGCTCGATACCGCCGACAAGTCGGGCAAGCAGGTCATGGTCCTGGAGAACGTCAGCTTCCATCACCCGGATGGCCCGTTCCTGATCAAGGACTTCTCCATGGTCCTGCAGCGCGGCGACCGTATCGGTCTGCTGGGCGCCAACGGTACCGGCAAGACCACTTTGCTCAAGCTGATGCTCAGCGGTCTGCAACCGACCAGCGGCACCGTGGAAGAGGGGACGCGCATCGATGTGGCCTACTTCGACCAGTTGCGCCACCAGTTGGACCTGGAAAAGACCGTGATCGACAACGTCGCCGAAGGCCGCGACTTTATCGATATCGACGGCCAGAGCCGCCACGTGCTGAGCTACCTGGGCGACTTCCTGTTCAGCCCGCAACGTGCCCGCACACCGGTCAAGGCCTTGTCTGGCGGTGAGCGTGCGCGCCTGCTGCTGGCCAAGCTGTTCAGCAAACCTGCCAACCTGCTGGTGCTCGATGAGCCGACCAACGACCTCGACGTGGAAACCCTCGAACTGCTGGAAGAGGTCCTGCTGACCTTCAACGGCACCGTGCTGATGGTCAGTCACGACCGGGCATTTCTCGACAACGTGGTCACCAGCACCCTGGTCTTCGAAGGTGAAGGCAAGGTGCGCGAATACGTCGGTGGTTATCAGGACTGGCTGCGCCAGGGCGGCTCGCCGCGCCTGCTGGGCGTGACCGAGAGCAAGTCCGGCAAGGCCGACTTGAATTCTGCGGTGGTTGCACCTGCCGCTGCTGAGCCTGTTCAGGACGCTGCGCCGGCGGCCAAGAAAAAGCTCAGCTACAAGCTGCAGCGTGAGCTGGAAGCCTTGCCGGGTGATATCGACGCCAAGGAGCAGCAGATCGCTGCTGTGGAAGCCGAAATGGCTGACGCGGGTTTCTACCTGCGTCCTGCGGCGGAAACGGCCAAGGTCATCGAGTCCCTGGAGAAGTTGAACCAGGAGTTGGAAGTGCTGGTTGAGCGTTGGGCCGAGCTGGATGCCTGATTGATTCAGCGGCAATAAAAAACCGGCGCTCTTAGGAGCACCGGTTTTTTTATATGAAATGCAAGCCAGCTCCTACATTTGATTTGCAGTGTTCTTACGAGCTCTTTACCAGCTTCACTGCCAGTACGTCGCACGGCGCGCCGTGCAGTACATCATTGGCCGTGGAGCCCAGCAGCAGCGCCAGGCCATGACGCCCATGGCTGCCAACGACGATAAGGTCGCAGTTCTGTTCTTTGGCCAGGTGATGGATTTCCTGGCGTGGTTGGCCATAGGTCAGGTGGCTTTGGTCTTTTTTCAACGCGGGATACTTGGCAATCAGCCGGTCCAGGCGCTCCTTGGCCTGATCGAACTGCTGCTGTTGCAGTTGCGACAGGTCCATCGGCACATCGCCGCCAAAGGCCATGGCCATGGGTTCGACGATATGCACCAGGGACAGCTTGACGCTATCGCCGGCGATGGCCACGGCGCGCTTGATCACCGGATCGCACTCTTCGGTCAGGTCCACGGCGACCAGAATATGTTCGTAAGTCATGAGGCGTTCCTCCAGGGGACTGCAATAAGTTCAGTATGGCTGCTTTCAAGCGGATGGGGTTGCGTCAGGTCAAATCCGCTCATCTAGAAATTCGGGAGTACACATATGACGGTCTGGATAGTGGTGTCAATCCTTGTGGTGGTGTTGAGCCCCCTGGCATGGCTGCGACCTTCGCGCCACCAGAGCGGGCGCATGGCCCTGCGCATGGAGGCCCGCCGCATTGGCCTGGCGATGCAATTGTCGCCCCAGGAATGGCCGCACTGGCTCAAGCAGGAGCCGCCCAGCCCGTGTGCGCAGTACTGCCGGCCACGGCGCAGCAGTAAGCCGGCCCTCTGGTGTTACTGGCAGTTGGAGCCGGGGGTGTGGGTCAATCAGTGGCGGGAAATCTGCGTCGACGAGAAGTTGTTGCCGCATTTTGCAAAGCTGCCGGATAACGTCTACAAAATCGAAGCCGACGGGCAAATGATCGCCTTGTATTGGGGGGAGAAGGGCGAATTGAGCGTCTTGCAGGACATCAATGCCTTGCTCAAGGCCCTGGCCTGACAGCGTTCCACTGTTCCACTGTAGGAGCGAGCTTGCTCACGAAAAACCTGAGCACGCCGCGTTAAACCAGGTTTAGCGCGTTATCGTTGACGATCTTCGCGAGCAAGCTCGCTCCTACAGTGACGAAATCACAGGCAATAAAAAGCCCGACATCATCATCGGGCTGGAGTTGGCCAGGCAGGCCGGTAATTCTTCAATTCATCACGCCGCGCATTCGCACAGGCGTTCAAACGTGCGGCTAGCCTAGCCGGATATTCGCCGCTGTACAGGCCTTTTCTAAGCTTTTTGTATTATTGATTATGTGAATGCCTGCGCATTGATTCGCCTTGGCGGTTCTGAAATGACTGAAAAGTCGCGTTTTAGCGGCCCTTTCGAGCGATTGACAATTGTCGGAAATTGGCTGAAGGTGGCGTACCCAAATCAAACGGGCGTATGAATTGAGTGTTTGTCTGTCAGACATCTCAGACATAATCCCGACTATCGCATTGGCGGGTGTGCCTGGCGCATTGGCGTAAGCATTGACGTAATGATCAATGCCCGACCAGAGGCCAGCGTCCAGTGTGTACTGTTCAGCTTCCATATCGTGGAGATCAGTTGATGATTTACGAAGGTAAAGCCATCACGGTTAAGGCTCTTGAAAGTGGCATCGTCGAATTGAAATTCGACCTCAAGGGTGAGTCCGTCAACAAGTTCAACCGTCTAACCCTGAACGAACTGCGTCAGGCCGTAGACACCATCAAGGCTGATGCATCGATCAAAGGTGTGATCGTCTCCAGCGGCAAGGACGTGTTCATCGTCGGCGCTGACATCACCGAATTCGTCGACAACTTCAAGCTGCCCGATGCCGAGCTTGTGGCTGGCAACCTCGAAGCCAACAAGATTTTCAGCGATTTCGAAGACCTCAACGTGCCGACCGTTGCCGCGATCAATGGCATCGCCCTGGGCGGCGGTCTGGAAATGTGCCTGGCCGCGGACTTCCGCGTCATGGCCTCCAGCGCGAAAATCGGCCTGCCGGAAGTCAAGCTGGGCATCTACCCAGGCTTCGGCGGTACCGTGCGCCTGCCGCGTATCATCGGTGCCGACAACGCCATCGAGTGGATTGCCGCCGGCAAGGAAAACCGTGCTGAAGACGCGCTGAAAGTGGGCGCAGTCGATGCCGTGGTTGCTCCGGACAAACTCGCAGAAGCTGCACTGAACCTGATCAAGGGCGCCATCAGCGGCGAATTTGACTACAAGGCCAAGCGTCAGCCGAAGCTGGAAAAACTCAAGCTCAACGCCATCGAACAAATGATGTCGTTCGAAACCGCCAAGGGTTTCGTCGCCGGTCAAGCGGGTCCTAACTACCCGGCCCCGGTCGAAGCGATCAAGACCATCCAGAAAGCCGCGAACTTCGGTCGCGACAAGGCCCTGGAGATCGAAGCCGCCGGCTTCGTCAAACTGGCCAAGACGTCTGCTGCACAGAGCCTGATCGGCCTGTTCCTGAACGATCAGGAACTGAAGAAAAAGGCCAAGGCCTACGACGAAATCGCCAAGGACGTGAAACAGGCCGCTGTACTCGGCGCCGGTATCATGGGTGGCGGTATTGCCTATCAGTCGGCGTCCAAAGGCACGCCGATCCTGATGAAAGACATCAACGAGCACGGTATCGAGCAAGGCCTGGCAGAAGCCGCCAAGCTGCTGGTTGGCCGCGTTGATAAAGGTCGCATGACGGCTGCGAAGATGGCTGAAGTGCTCAACGGCATTCGTCCTACGCTGTCCTACGGCGATTTCGGCCACGTCGACCTGGTGGTCGAAGCGGTTGTCGAGAACCCGAAGGTCAAGCAAGCGGTCCTGGCGGAAGTTGAAGCCCAGGTCAAGGACGACACCATCCTGGCGTCCAACACCTCGACCATTTCCATCACCTTGCTGGCCAAGGCCCTCAAGCGTCCGGAAAACTTCGTCGGCATGCACTTCTTCAACCCGGTGCACATGATGCCGCTGGTGGAAGTGATCCGTGGCGAGAAGTCCAGCGAGCTGGCCGTTGCCACCACCGTTGCCTACGCCAAGAAAATGGGCAAGAACCCGATCGTCGTCAACGACTGCCCGGGCTTCTTGGTCAACCGCGTGCTGTTCCCGTACTTCGGCGGTTTCGCCAAGCTGGTCAGCGCTGGCGTGGACTTTGTGCGTATCGACAAGGTCATGGAAAAATTCGGCTGGCCAATGGGCCCGGCGTACCTGATGGACGTGGTCGGCATCGACACCGGCCACCACGGTCGCGACGTCATGGCTGAAGGCTTCCCGGACCGCATGAAAGACGACCGTCGTTCGGCCGTTGATGCGCTCTACGAGGCCAAGCGCCTGGGCCAGAAGAATGGCAAGGGTTTCTACGCCTACGAGACCGACAAGAAGGGCAAGCAGAAGAAAGTTGCCGATCCATCGGTTCACGAAGTGCTGGCTCCGATCGTCTACGAACAGCGTGAAGTGTCCGACGAGGACATCATCAACTGGATGATGATCGCCCTGTGCCTGGAAACCGTGCGTTGCCTGGAAGACGGCATCGTTGAAACCGCCGCCGAAGCCGATATGGGCCTGGTGTACGGTATTGGTTTCCCTCCATTCCGTGGCGGTGCGCTGCGTTACATCGACTCTATCGGTGTGGCCGAGTTCGTTGCCCTGGCTGATCAGTACGCTGATCTGGGCCCGCTGTACCACCCGACTGCGAAGCTGCGCGAGATGGCCAAGAACGGCCAGAGCTTCTTCGGTTAAGCGCCCAAACGACTAGAGCGAGAATATTTATGAGCTTGAATCCAAGAGACGTCGTGATTGTCGACTTCGGTCGTACTCCGATGGGCCGCTCCAAGGGCGGCATGCACCGCAACACCCGTGCCGAAGACATGTCGGCGCACCTGATCAGCAAGCTGCTGGAGCGCAACGTCAAGGTCGACCCGAACGAAGTCGAGGACGTGATCTGGGGCTGTGTGAACCAGACCCTGGAGCAGGGCTGGAACATCGCCCGCATGGCGTCCCTGATGACCCAGATCCCGCATACTGCTGCCGGCCAGACCGTCAGCCGCCTGTGTGGTTCGTCCATGAGCGCACTGCACACTGCCGCCCAGGCGATCATGACCGGCAACGGTGATGTGTTCGTGGTCGGCGGCGTGGAGCACATGGGCCACGTCAGCATGATGCACGGCGTCGATCCAAACCCGCATATGTCGCTGTACGCGGCAAAAGCCTCGGGCATGATGGGCCTGACTGCGGAAATGCTTGGCAAGATGCACGGCATTACCCGTGAAGCCCAGGACGCTTTTGGCCTGCGCTCGCACCAGCTCGCCCACAAGGCAACCCTGGAAGGCAAGTTCAAGGATGAGATCATCCCGATGAACGGCTACGACGAGAACGGTTTCCTGAAGCTGTTTGACTACGACGAAACCATTCGTCCGGATACCACCCTGGAAAGCCTGGCAGCCTTGAAGCCGGCATTCAATCCAAAGGGCGGCACCGTGACTGCCGGTACTTCGTCGCAGATCACCGATG
Organism: Pseudomonas sp. 25 R 14; assembly: GCF_900004755.1. NCBI lineage: Bacteria > Pseudomonadati > Pseudomonadota > Gammaproteobacteria > Pseudomonadales > Pseudomonadaceae > Pseudomonas > Pseudomonas sp. 25 R 14. The sequence goes on from NZ_CVTS01000010.1 coordinate 60,536, forward strand.
GTGCCTCGTGCATGATCGTGATGTCGGCCCAGCGCGCCCAGGACCTGGGGATCCAGCCTCTGGCAGTGATCCGTTCCATGGCCGTGGCGGGTGTGGACCCGGCGATCATGGGCTATGGTCCAGTACCGGCCACACAAAAAGCCTTGAAGCGCGCAGGTCTGAGCATCTCCGACATCGACTTCTTCGAGCTCAACGAAGCTTTCGCCGCACAGGCCCTGCCCGTGCTGAAAGATCTGAAAGTACTCGACAAGATGAACGAGAAGGTTAACCTGCACGGCGGTGCGATTGCCCTGGGCCACCCATTCGGTTGCTCCGGTGCACGTATTTCCGGCACTTTGCTTAACGTGATGAAGCAAAATGGCGGCAACCTTGGGGTTGCAACCATGTGCATTGGTCTCGGCCAAGGCATTTCCACCGTCTTCGAACGCGTCTAAGCGTTGAGTTGACGGAAGCCGGGGCCCAGTGCCCCGGTTTTTGTTTTTTGGAATTTTTAATTTTTTTTTAATAAATTTTGTAAGAGGGCCAGAGCATGAAAGTCGAACCAGGGCTCTACCAGCATTATAAAGGTCCCCAGTACCGCGTTTTTAATGTGGCGCGGCACTCCGAGACCGAAGAAGAAGTGGTGTTTTACCAAGCACTGTATGGCGATTACGGCTTTTGGGTGCGCCCCTTGAGCATGTTCCTGGAAACCGTCGAAGTTGACGGCGAGCAGGTCCCGCGCTTTGCTTTGGTGCAGGTCGAACCCAGCCTTTTTTCAGGGCAATAACGGCCGGTTGCGCAGAATGCTGCGCTTGACCTCACTGTGTTGCCACTATATATAGCGTTGCCGCGTCAGGCGCCAACCGCCTTTCTCTTCTCGAATTCAGGAATTTTCCGATCCATGGGCAAATCGCTGGTCATTGTGGAATCCCCGGCTAAGGCCAAGACCATCAACAAGTACTTGGGTAACGAGTACGTGGTGAAGTCGAGTATCGGCCATATCCGAGACCTGCCCACCAGCGGTTCGGCTAGCGCCAGCAAGGAGCCTGCTGCCAAGCGCGGCAAGGCGGCTGCGGGCGAAGGTCCGGTGCTCTCGCCTAAAGAGAAGGCGCGCAAGCAGCTGGTCTCGCGCATGGGTGTGGACCCGGATCATGGCTGGAAGGCCAAGTACGAGATCCTTCCGGGCAAGGAAAAGGTCATCGAGGAGCTGCGCCGGCTCGCCAAGGATGCCGACACCATCTATCTCGCAACGGACTTGGACCGCGAAGGGGAAGCCATTGCCTGGCACCTGCGCGAAGCCATCGGTGGGGACGACAGCCGCTACAAGCGCGTGGTGTTCAACGAAATTACCAAGAAGGCGATCCAGGAAGCCTTCTCCAAGCCGGGTGAGCTGGACATTGACCGCGTCAATGCCCAGCAGGCGCGGCGCTTCCTCGACCGCGTCGTCGGCTACATGGTCTCGCCACTGTTGTGGGCGAAGATCGCCCGTGGCCTGTCCGCCGGACGTGTGCAATCGGTCGCGGTGAAGCTGGTAGTGGAGCGCGAGCGCGAGATCCGTGCGTTCATCCCTGAAGAATACTGGGAAGTCCACGCCGACCTCGGCACCGCCAAGGGCGCGACCGTGCGCTTTGACGTGGCCCGCGAGAAAGGCGAGGCCTTCAAGCCGCTTAACGAAGCCCAGGCCATAGCTGCGCTGGAGAAGCTCAAGGCTTCCAGCTACAGCATCGTCAAGCGCGAAGACAAACCGACCAGCAGCAAGCCGTCGGCGCCGTTCATCACCTCCACCCTGCAACAGGCCGCGAGCAACCGCCTGGGCTTCGGGGTGAAGAAGACGATGATGATGGCCCAGCGTTTGTACGAAGCGGGCTACATCACGTATATGCGTACCGACTCCACCAACCTGTCGCAAGACGCGGTGGCGATGGCGCGCACTTATATTGAAAGCGAATTCGGCAAGAAGTACCTGCCGGAGAAGCCAAACGTCTACAGCAGCAAGGAAGGCGCACAAGAGGCTCACGAAGCGATTCGTCCGTCTGACGCCAATACCGAGCCAAGCAAGCTCACGGGCATGGAGCGCGACGCTGAGCGCCTCTACGAGCTGATCTGGCGCCAGTTCCTGGCCTGCCAGATGCTGCCGGCGCAATACCTGTCCACCACCGTCACCGTGGGTGCCGGGGACTTCGAGCTGCGTGCCAAGGGGCGTATCCTCAAGTTCGACGGCTACACCCGTGTGATGCCGCAAATCGCCAAGCCCGGCGATGATGACGTGCTGCCAGACATGGCCCAGGGCGATGTGATGAAGCTGATCAAGCTTGATCCGTCCCAGCATTTCACCAAGCCGCCTGCGCGTTATTCGGAAGCCAGCCTGGTAAAAGAGATGGAAAAACGTGGCATTGGTCGTCCTTCGACCTACGCGGCGATCATTTCCACCATCCAGGACCGTGGCTACGTGGCCCTGCATAACCGTCGTTTCTATTCGGAAAAGATGGGCGATATCGTCACCGAGCGTCTGTCCGAGAGTTTCTCCAACCTGATGGACTACGGCTTTACCGCCGGCATGGAAGAGAACCTCGATGACGTGGCCCAGGGCGAGCGGGACTGGAAGAATGTACTCGACGAGTTCTATGGCGACTTCAAGAAGAAACTCGAAGTAGCCGAGAGCCCGGAACACGGTATGCGCGCCAACCAGCCGGTGATGACGGATATCCCGTGCACCACTTGCGGTCGGCCGATGCAGATCCGCACTGCGTCTACCGGTGTGTTCCTCGGTTGTTCGGGTTATAGCCTGCCGCCTAAAGAGCGCTGCAAGGCCACCGTCAACTTGGTGCCAGGCGATGAAATCGCTGCCGATGACGAGGGTGAGTCCGAGTCGCTGGTACTGCGTGGCAAGCACCGTTGCCCGATCTGCAGCACCGCGATGGATGCTTATCTGCTGGATGAGAAGCGCAAGTTGCACATCTGCGGTAACAACCCGGATTGCAACGGCTACGAGATCGAAGAGGGCACCTACCGCATCAAGGGCTACGAAGGCCCGAGCCTGGAGTGCGACAAGTGCGGCAGCGAGATGCAGCTCAAGACCGGCCGTTTCGGCAAGTTCTTCGGTTGTACCAATGCGACCTGCAAGAACACCCGCAAACTGCTGAAAAGCGGTGACGCGGCGCCGCCGAAGATGGACCCGGTGAAGATGCCTGAGCTCAAGTGCGAGAAGGTCAACGACACCTATATCCTGCGTGATGGCGCTTCGGGCTTGTTCCTGGCGGCCAGCCAGTTCCCGAAAAACCGCGAGACTCGTGCACCCCTGGTGATGGAGATCGTGCCGCACAAGGACGAGATCGACCCGAAGTACCACTTCCTGTGTGAAGCGCCGAAGAAGGATCCCGACGGTCGTCCGGCCGTGATCCGCTACAGCCGCAAGACCAAGGAGCAGTACGTGCAGACCGAAGTAGACGGCAAGCCTACGGGTTGGAAAGCGTTCTACGACGGCGGCAAGTGGAAGGTCGAGGACAAGCGCCAGGGCGCTTGATCTGTAGGCGCGAGCTTGCTCGCGAAGGTCGTTAACGATGACGCGATAAACCTGGTGCACTGCGGTGCTCTCAGGTTTTTCGCGAGCAAGCTCGCTCCTACAGGCCGTATCATACTTATGTCGTTGTGGAGACTGCCGTCATGGCCAACGAACTCTATACCCGTACCAACCAGAAAATTTACTTCGCGGGTTTGTCCCTGGACGCCCTTGGCCGTGCCGAGGAAGGAAAGGAGATGAACGCTATCGCGCTGGTCCAGGCGGGGCGAGAGTCGGCGTTGTTCCATCTGTATGGCGCCTTGTTGGGTCTGTGCCATGAAATTGCCGGCTTCTATCGTTTGCCCCAGGCGCATGCGCCGCGGGCCGAGGATATCCTGACCCGTGAGGTGCTGGAGTCGCTGGCCATTCCTGAGTTGGCTGAGCTGGTGGAGATGGCTCGCAGCCCTGACAGTTGGCTGGCACGTTTGCTGGCTGCGCATTCGGCGATGTTTCAGCCGCCGCGTGTGCCGCACAAGCCCAAGGGCGATGTGACCCAACCGTTGATCGTTGCGGTCAGCCTGGAAGAGGAAGGCCCCGAGCCACTGAGCCGGGCCGAGTTGGAGAGCTGGCGCCAGGAACTGAAAAAACTGGCGATACGCTTTCGGGATGGGTTGAACGAGTGCTGAGCCGGATAGCGTTGGCAGGGTAATGAGGCGCTACAGACCATTCATCCAGCTGTACAGAAAGCTGTTCAGATCCTGAGCGAGGCTCTGCTTATGACTGATATAATGCTGGCCTTTCGTGGAGAACAGATTTTTATGCCAACGTCCTTTCTGGAAATTGTTGAACTGCCCGACGGCCGAATTGAGCTGCGCAGGGCTGAGGACGAGGGTTCTCTGGTGACTTTGGATTTTTCCGAGGACGCCAAGGCATTCCTGCAAGGCCAACACGTGGAAGTGGCAAAAGCCATGCTGAGCGTTGGTGTGCAGATGGCGGGGCGCCTGGCTGAGGGCGAACCGGAGAAAGACGACGGTCCACGGATTCTTCACTGAGTCCGCTTGTCGTTTTTAAGATTCAAATGCTCAATCGGCTTCTCAATTCTGTAGAAGCCTAGCGTCCATCGCAGGCACTGACCTGACGTCAGGCTGCAATCGGACGACCTGTACCACTCCCGATAACGCGTTGCGCGTCAGGCTCGGGCTTATCCCAAACGAATATTCAAGCTCTGTGCATCGCCCGTACGCGCTGCACTGATCAACTGCTGCTTGGCCGAAGCGCCCAGTGGATTCAGCCAACTGACCACCGTGTGGCTGCGTCCGAGGCGCAGCGCTTCACAGGTCAGTTGCTGGGCGCTCTGGGTGCCGCGTGGTTGCAGCAGCAGGATGCGTTCACGGTTCAGGCCCGCATCCCGCAACCAGGCCTGGGTCAGGCTGGAGGGCGGGGCGATCAGGGTCAGCCAGCGGGCATCCTGTTCTTCGCTCAGGTTGCGAAGAATGGGGGCCAGCAGGCTCAGGCAGTTCCCGGCAGCGCCGCGCAACGACAATTCACTGAATACCTCAGGTTCAGCGGTGGCGGTCCATGGGGACTGCACCGTCTCGTTGAGGATAGGTGCAAGTGGCTGGGCCAGAAAGGCCTCAAACAGCGGCAGTTGTGTGTGTTGTTGCACGTGTGGGAACTGCATGATGCCTCCGTTAGCGGCGAATAACGCCGACACTCAAGCCTTCGATCACCAGGTCCTGATCCTTCAGGTTGACTTCAATCGGCGAAAACTCGGGGTTTTCTGCCAGCAGCCAGACTTTGCTGCCTTCGCGCTTGAAGCGCTTGACCGTCACTTCATCGCCGATGCGGGCCACGACGATCTGGCCGTTGCGCGCTTCGCGGGTGGTGTGGACGGCCAGCAGGTCGCCGTCGAAGATGCCCACGTCCTTCATGCTCATGCCATGGACCCGCAGCAGGTAGTCGGCGCGAGGATGGAAGAAGGTCGGGTTGATATTGCAGGACTCTTCGACGTGCTGTTGTGCAAGAATCGGCGCACCGGCAGCGACCCGGCCGATGATCGGCAGGGTCGATTCGTCAGCCTTGGCCTCAAAGCCAGGGATACGAATGCCGCGCGATGCACCAGGGGTCATTTCGATCGCGCCCTTGCGGGCAAGGGCCTTCAGGTGTTCTTCGGCAGCGTTGGGGGATTTGAACCCCAGCTCCAGGGCGATTTCAGCCCGGGTCGGCGGATAGCCGTTGTCGTCGAGGCAGCGCTTGATAAAAGCGAGAATCTCAGCTTGGCGTGGCGTCAGTTTTAGCATGTTGATCGCTCTGTCTTTTTATACAGTGACTGGGATTATATACAGTGAACTGCGCTTGGCAATCATCGTTTTTGCCGACTCCGCCGGACGGTCATCCGTCGGTCCTTGCAAAGCCTTGGGATAGCGCTGCCAACAGGCCGTTGAAGATGTGATTAAATAGGTGCGAATCGGGTGACTGCCCGGCCGGAAAACGGACCTGCAGGCTTGACATTGCACAAGGTGAAACGTATGTTTCAAACAAGTGTTTGTCAGGCGGAGTAGCCATGGCCCAGTCGGAAACCGTTGAACGCATTCTCGATGCTGCCGAGCAGTTGTTCGCGGAAAAAGGATTTGCTGAAACTTCATTGCGGCTGATCACCAGCAAGGCCGGGGTCAACCTGGCGGCAGTGAACTATCATTTCGGCTCGAAAAAGGCTTTGATCCAGGCGGTGTTCTCACGCTTCCTCGGGCCGTTCTGTATCAGCCTCGACCGTGAGCTGGAGCGGCGCCAGGCCAAGCCTGACAATAAGCCAAGCCTGGAAGACCTGCTGGAAATCCTCGTCGAACAGGCCCTGGTGGTACAACCGCGCAGTGGCAACGACCTGTCGATCTTCATGCGCCTGCTGGGCTTGGCTTTCAGTCAGAGCCAGGGCCACTTGCGACGTTACCTTGAGGACATGTACGGCAAGGTATTCCGTCGTTATATGTTGCTGGTCAACGAGGCGGCCCCGCGTATTCCCCCTATCGAATTGTTCTGGCGCGTGCACTTCATGCTCGGTGCTGCGGCATTCAGCATGTCGGGGATCAAGGCCTTGCGCGCCATTGCCGAGACGGATTTCGGGGTCAATACCTCCATCGAGCAGGTGATGCGCCTGATGGTGCCTTTCCTGGCAGCCGGCATGCGTGCCGAAAGCGGTGTCACCGACCCGGCCATGGTGGCCGCGCAGTTGCGCCCCCGCAGCAAGTCTGTGCCCGTGCCTGCCAAGGTTTAACCACTGGCGTCTGGGCGCCACCGCTTGCATCCGCTAAGCTAGCCGCCCATGCCGATTTCAAACAGTTACCCGCACCCCGTCACCTTGCCAGGTCAAGCCTGGCAAGGTGACGGGGTGCGCGCGTCATTCAAGGAAAAATTATGACTGCTGCCCTGCAAGGCTCTTTGATGGTGGACGTCGCCGGCACCTGGCTGACGGCTGAAGATCGTCACTTGTTGCGCCAGCCTGAAGTGGGCGGCCTGATCATTTTTGCGCGCAACATTGAACATCCACGGCAAGTGCGGGAGTTGAGCGCGGCTATTCGCGCGGTACGCCCGGACCTGCTGCTGGCTGTCGATCAGGAAGGCGGGCGAGTGCAGCGCCTGCGCCAGGGCTTTGTGCGTCTGCCGGCCATGCGCGCCCTGGCGGACAATCCCAATGCCGAATACCTGGCCGAGCAGTGCGGCTGGGTCATGGCCACGGAAGTACTGGCTGTTGGCCTGGACCTGAGCTTCGCCCCGGTGCTGGACCTCGACTACCAGCGCAGCGCCGTCGTAGGCACGCGCTCGTTCGAAGGCGATCCAGAGCGCGCCGCGTTGCTGGCCGGGGCCTTTATCCGGGGCATGAACAGCGCCGGCATGGCTGCCACTGGCAAGCATTTCCCGGGCCACGGCTGGGCCGAGGCAGACTCCCACGTCGCCATTCCCAATGACGAACGCAGCCTGGAACAGATTCGCGCCCATGACCTGGTGCCGTTCGCACGCCTGAGCAAGCAGTTGGCTGCTGTGATGCCTGCGCATGTGATCTACCCGCAGGTCGATAACCAGCCGGCAGGTTTCTCGCGCCGCTGGTTGCAAGACATCCTGCGCGGTGAGTTGCAGTTCGATGGGGTGATTTTCAGTGATGACCTGTCCATGGCCGGTGCTCATGTGGTGGGGGATGCGGCGAGCCGTATCGAGGCCGCTTTGAGCGCAGGTTGCGATATGGGTCTGGTGTGCAATGACCGTGCGGCCGCCGAGCTGGCCCTGAGTGCAGCCCAGCGCATGAAGGTCACGCCGTCGGCGCGGATTGCCCGTATGCGTGGGCAGGCGATTGCCTCGACTGACTATAAGCAGAACCCACGTTGGTTGGCGGCGCTCGGCGCGCTTCGGGATGCTCAGTTGATCGAATAGGATTGAGGTGCGCCTATCGCAGGCAAGCCAGCTCCCACATTTGAATGTATTCACAGATCAAAATGTGTGGCTTGCCTGCGATAGGGGCCTAACAGTCAGCGCTTCTCTTGCTTATTGGGCAGCGGCGCAAACAGCGCCTCGATATCCTCGTTGCCCAACTTCCAGTCGCCAGTGGTGCGTCCATCCAGCACGCCCGCCGCCAGGTCTGACTTTTCCTGCTGCAACGCCTGGATCTTCTCTTCCACGGTACCGCGCGCAATCATCTTGTACACAAACACCGGTTTTTCCTGGCCGATGCGATAGGCGCGGTCGGTGGCCTGGTTTTCCGTGGCCGGGTTCCACCACGGGTCGTAGTGGATCACGGTGTCGGCTTCGGTCAGGTTAAGCCCGACGCCACCGGCCTTGAGGCTGATGAGGAAGATCTGCAACTTGCCACTTTGGAAGTCCTTGACCGGCGTGCGGCGGTCGCGGGTCTGGCCGGTCAGCAAGGCATAGGCGACTCCGCGTTTTTTCAGCTCGATCTCAATCAGGCTGAGCATTGAGGTGAACTGGGAAAACAGCAGAATCCTGCGCCCTTCGGCAAACAGCTCATCAAGCATCTCCATCAGGCTGTCGAGCTTGCCCGAGCTGCTGCCGCGTGCGGGCAGGGTGGCATCGTTGACCAGGCGCAGGTCACAACAGACCTGGCGCAGCTTGAGCAGCGCTTCAAGAATGATGATCTGGCTGCGGGCCACGCCCTTGCGGGTGATCTCGTCGCGGACCTTCTTGTCCATGGCCAGGCGCATGGTTTCGTACACGTCACGCTGGGCTTCATTGAGATCGACCCAGTGGATGATCTCGGTCTTGGGCGGCAGCTCGGTGGCCACCTGTTCCTTGGTGCGGCGCAGCAGGAACGGTTTTATCCGGCCGTTGAGGTGCTGCAATCGCACCTCGCTGCCGCGTTTTTCGATGGGCACGCGGTAATCACGGTTGAAGCTCTTAACATCACCCAGCCAACCCGGCAGCAGGAAGTGGAACAGCGACCACAGCTCGCCCAGGTGATTTTCCAGCGGCGTGCCGCTCAGGCACAGGCGCTGGCGTGCATTCAGCTCGCGGGCGGCCTGGGCGGCCTTGCTGGTGGGGTTCTTGATGTATTGGGCTTCGTCGAGGATCAGCACATGCAGCGGCTGCGCGGCCAGTTGCTCGATGTCCTTGGGCAGCAGGGCATAGGTGGTCAGCAGCAGGTCGTAATCCTGCAATTGTGCGAAGTGCTTCTTGCGTGCGGCTCCGTACAGCGCCAGGACCTTGAGCTGCGGGGTGAAGTGCGCCGCTTCGTCGAGCCAGTTGGGGATCAGGCTGGTCGGCATCACCACCATGCACGGTCGGTCCAGGCGCCCGGCGATTTTCTCGCTGAGAATATGCGCCAGGGTCTGCAGGGTTTTGCCCAGGCCCATGTCGTCTGCGAGAATCCCGCCCACTTCCAATTGGCGCAGGGACTGCATCCAGCTCAGACCTTCGAGCTGATACGGGCGCAATGTCGCGTTCAGGCCCTCGGGCGCCGTGCAGGTGAAGTCCTTGATATCCCGCAGGCGTTGGGCAAAGTTGCGGATAAGTTCGCCGCCTTCCCATTGCAGGGGCAGGTCTTCTAGCGAGTTGAGGCGAATGGCGTCGGCCTTGGCCAAGCGCAAGGCGGTGCTGCCGGGCTCTTGCAGGTAGAACTCGCCGAGGGTTGCCAGCACCGGTTTGAGCCGGCCATAGGGCAGCGCCACCTGCAGTGGGCCGTGGCCGCCATTGGGCAAACCGGGGATGTTCACCAGGATCAGTTCGTCGTCGCGGCGGCGCGCGAGCTTTTCCGGGTTGAGGATTTCGGTGTGGGAGCGCATCAGGTTCAACAGGATCGGCAGCAGGCTCAGGCGTTCGCCATTGACGATAATCCCCAGCTCCAGGTCGAACCAGTCGCGCTCCGGCACTTCATCGACGCTGGCGTACCAGTCATCGACGGGGCTCAGGTCGAAGCCGAAGTCCTCATCGATCTGCAACTCCCAACCCTCGGCGCGCAGGGTGGGCGAGGCGTTGAGGGTGAAGTTCAGCCAGGCGCTGTCATTGACCATCTCAAACAGCTCGCCGGCGCTTTCCGGCAAGGCCTTGCTCTGGCGGGTGGCGATCTTGAAACCGAGCAGGCGCAATTGTTCGCGATACTGTTGCTCGATCTCGGGATGGCGCTTGATCCGCAGGCTCTGGGTTTCCTGGCGGACTACGATGTCGGCATTTTTCTGGCCGCTGACGTAGTTGCCCAGGTAGTTGAACGACAGCGCCGCGCGGTGCTGGATGTAGCGCTGCATCTTGCCGTTGCGCGGCTCAAAGGCGCTGAACTCGATGCTGGCCAGCCACAGGCGCGGGATCGGCTGCACGTCTTCGAGCACCACTTGTGGCAGCACTACGCGGTTATCCAGCACGGCCTGGAGCTTCTCCAGCAGCTCGGCGTCCTTGGCCGCTGCCGGAAAGGCCAGGGTTTCCTGAACCTGCAGAAGTACTGCGGCAATGTGTTTGCAGTTGGTGTGCACGGGGCAGGTGCAGCGGCTGTCCACCAGGATCAAGGTGCCTTTGGCCGATTCGCGCAGGGAGATGGTCTGGCGGTAGACATTGCCGCCTGAGCCTTCGCAGCTGGCGATGATGGTGCTGTCGCCTGACTCGACGATGCGTACGCGGTTTTCCAGGGCGTAGCGCCGGCCGCGCTCCAGGCTTTGCTCCTTGAAGCGGTTGGCCCAGGAAGGCGCCAGGGGTTTGGTCAGCGGCGACGGCAGGGACATGGTACTGGATCAGTCCGCCAGGCCGGGCGGTGGTGCGCTCGGTGGTTTGGCGGTGAGGGAGGTGATCTTGACCAGTAGGGCCAGGTGGCCGCCGTCCAGGTAGTTGAGTTGGTTGTTCTTGGTGCGTACGTCCGGCTGGCTCAGGTGTTCACTGGCAATCACGCTGCCGTTGCTGTCGAACTGGTTGAGCCAGAAGCTCGCATCAATCCGGGTGAAGCGCCCCAGTTGCAGGTCCAGGGTGCCCTGGATGGGGAACTGGCCGAACTGTTCCTGGCCGTCGGTGATCTTCAGCTTGACCGCCTGTTCGCCCAGGTTCTGTTCCCAGGCCTTGTGCAGCAGCACGGTGTAGTCGCCACTGGCCTGGAGTTTCTCGACGATATTGTTCAGGCGTGGCGGGCTGATTTTCTCGATGCCCTGGCGCGCGTCGACAGCCCAGTTTTCCGGGGCGGGCCGGCTGTTGAGCTGGGGTTCCGCATTCTGGCGGACGAGGATCATTTCCACCTGGTAGAGGCTGTCGGCAAACGCCGAAGGTGCGACTACCACCAACAACAGGCTCAGGATACGAAACAGGCGCATGGGGCGTCCTTCAAGCAGATTTCGGGATGAGGCGTTCAAACAGCGCCTCCAGTGTATTAAAGCGCTCTTCTGCACGTTCCATCGGCACCATGAATTTGAACAGCGTGGCGCCTTCGAATTTGTAGCGGTTGGGCTGGCCCTGGATCAACTTGATCAACACCAATGGGTCCACCGGCGTCTGCGCTTCGAACTCGATACGCCCGCCTTGAGGGCCGGCGTCGACCTTCTTGATCCCCAGTTGCTCGGCCTGCAACTTGAGCAGGGTCAGGCGCACCAGGTTCTTGGTCGGTTCCGGCAACAGGCCGAAGCGGTCGATCATCTCCACTTGCAGGTCCTTGAGGCCTTCTTCGTCGGTGGCCGAGGCGATGCGCTTGTACAGGATCAGCCGCGCATGCACGTCTGGCAGGTAGTCCTCGGGAATCAACGCCGGCAAACGCAGGTTGATTTCCGGGCCGCCGCCCAGTGGTTGGTCGAGGTTCGGCTGCTCGCCTTTGCGGATGGCCTTCACCGCGCGCTCCAGCATCTCCATATAGAGGGTGAAGCCTACGGCCTGGATCTGCCCGCTCTGGCCGTCGCCCAGCAGTTCACCGGCGCCACGGATTTCCAGGTCGTTGGTGGCCAGCACAAAGCCCGCGCCCAGGTCCTGGGTGTTGGCGATGGCTTCCAGGCGTTTTTCGGCGTCACCGGTAATCTGCTGGCGCGGTGGCGTCAGCAGGTAGGCATAGGCCTGGTGGTGACTGCGCCCGACCCGGCCACGCAGTTGGTGCAACTGCGCCAGGCCGAACTTGTCGGCACGCTCGATAATGATGGTGTTGGCGCTCGGCACGTCAATGCCGGTCTCGATGATGGTCGAGGCGATCAGCACGTTGAAGCGCTTGTGGTAGAAGTCGCTCATCACCTGTTCGAGTTCGCGCTCGCGCATCTGCCCGTGGCCGATGCCGATCCGCGCTTCCGGCACCAGTTCGGCGAGGTCGGCGGCGCATTTCTCGATGGTTTTCACATCGTTGTGCAGGTAGTAGACCTGGCCGCCGCGCAGCAGCTCGCGCAGCAGGGCCTCTTTGATCGTGCTGTTGTTCTGCTCCATGACGAACGTGCGCACCGACAGGCGTCGCGCCGGCGGCGTGGCGATGATCGACAGGTCGCGCATGCCCGACACCGCCATGTTCAGTGTGCGTGGGATCGGCGTGGCGGTCAGGGTGAGGATGTCGACCTCGCTGCGCAAGGCCTTGAGCTGCTCCTTCTGGCGCACGCCAAAGCGGTGTTCTTCGTCGATGATCACCAGGCCCAGGTTCTTGATTTTCACGTCGTCCGACAGCAGTTTGTGGGTGCCGATGACGATGTCGATCTTGCCTTCGGCCAGATCGGCGACAGCGGCATTCACTTCCTTGGCCGACTTGAAGCGGCTCATCACCTCCACGGTCACCGGCCAGTCGGCAAAGCGGTCGCGGAAGCTGTTGTAGTGCTGCTGGGCGAGCAGGGTGGTCGGCACCAGGATCGCCACCTGGCGGCCGCCATGCACCGCGATAAACGCGGCGCGCATCGCCACTTCGGTCTTGCCGAAGCCCACATCGCCACAGACCAGGCGGTCCATGGGCTTGGGTGCGAGCATGTCGGCGCGCACCGCATCGATGGTGGTTTGCTGGTCCGGGGTTTCTTCGAAGGCGAAGCCGGCGCTGAAGGTGGCGTAGTCGGCCTTCGGGTCGGCGAACGCATAACCTTCGCGGGCTGCACGACGGGCATAGATGTCCAGCAGTTCGGCGGCCACGTCGCGCACCTGTTCGGCGGCCTTGCGCTTGGCTTTCTGCCAGGTCTCGGAGCCCAGGCGGTGCAACGGCGCGAGGGCGTCGTCGCTGCCGGTGTAGCGTGCGATCAGGTGCAGGTTGGCCACGGGCACGTAGAGCTTGGCGCCCTCGGCGTATTCCATAGTGAGGAATTCAGCGGCTTGGTTGTCGATCTCCAGGGTCTGCAGGCCCAGGTAGCGCCCCACACCGTGGTCGATATGCACCACCGGTGCGCCTTCGCGCAGTTCGGTGAGGTTCTTGATCACCGCGTCGTTGTTGGCATCTGCACGTTTTTCCCGGCGCCGGCGCTGCATCACGCGTTGGCCGAACAGCGGGCTCTCGGCAATCAGCGCCAGGGCCGGATCATCCAGTTGCAAGCCTTCGTTGAGCGGGGCAATGGTGATCGCCAGGCGGTCCTTGCCGGCCACGAAGTCCGGCCAGCTGTCGACGGTTTTTGGCCGCAGCTTCAGGCGTTCCAGCAACTCCAGCAGCACTTCGCGGCGCCCGGCGGATTCGGCGGTAAACAGCACGCGGCCCGGGAAGTCGCCGAGGAAGTCGGACAGCGCTTGTAGTGGTTGGGTGGCCTTGGCTTCGATGGCCAGGTTCGGCAGGGCCTGGGCGGGGAAGCGTTCGCGACCGACACCGGCTTCTACATCCTGTTGGCTGGCGACCACGCGCGGCCAGTTCTTGAGGCGGGCGAAGCAGTCTTCTACCGGCAGGAACAGCTCGGCAGGCGGCAATAAAGGCCGGGATGGATCGACGCGGCGCTCTTCATAACGGTTACGCACATCGTTCCAGAAGTTTTCCGCTGCCTGTTCGATGCCTGGCAGCGAGAACACCTGGGTGTCCTGGGGCAGGTAATCGAACAGGGTCGAGGTTTCATCGAAGAACAGCGGCAGGTAGTACTCGATACCGGCGGGGGTAATCCCGCTGCTCAAGTCCTGGAAGATCGGGCAACGGCGGAAGTCCACGTCAAAGCGTTCGCGAAAGCGCGCCTTGAAGCGTGTGACCGCGTCTTTTTGCAGGGGGAACTCCCGGGCCGGCAGCAGCTTGATCGACTGCACCTTGTCGATGGACCGCTGGTTTTCCGGGTCGAAGGTGCGCAGGGTCTCGATTTCGTCGTCGAACAGGTCGATGCGGTAGGGCAGTTTGCTGCCCATCGGGAACAGGTCGATCAGCGCACCGCGCACCGCGAACTCACCATGCTCGTACACCGTATCGACGCAGCGATAGCCGCTGGCTTCCAGGCGGGTGCGCATTTGCTCCACATCGAGCTTCTGGCCGATATCCAGCACCAGGCTGCTGCCGAGCAGGAACTTGGTCGGCGCCAGGCGGTGCAGGGCGGTGGTGATCGGCACCACCAGCACGCCGTGGGCCAGTTCCGGCAAGCGGTACAGGCTGGCGATGCGCTGGGAGATGATGTCCTGGTGCGGCGAGAACAAGTCGTAGGGCAGGGTTTCCCAGTCCGGGAAATGCAGCACCGGCAAATCGGGGGCGAAGAAGCTCAGCTCCTGCTCCAGCCGTTCGGCACTTTGGCTGTCGGCGGTCAGTAGCAGGGTAAAGCGCTTGGCTGCACTGGCAGCCTCGGCAATGGCCAGGCTCAGGGCGGCACCGGGCAGATTGCCCCAATGCTGTTTACCTGCCTCGGCAGGGAGTAGCGGTAGACGCAGGACGGGCACGGAAGGTTGAGCTCCAGCGTTGCGACAAAGTCGGTAATTGTAACGGCCCGGAGTGCCGCCTGTCAGTTGCTGACTGTGCCTATTACGGTTTGTAGGAAATGTAGTGGCTAAGACAAACAATGCGCGGTTTTGACTCGATATGTAGTGCAAAAATGCATGGATGTTTCGGAGGGTTACGGACAAGTCGCCCGGGTCTTTCCCTGAGGGGTACGCTGGAAGCCGCGTATTTACTGGGCTGTAGCGCGGCGAAAATTATTTGCAAGGGCTTTTGTTGCGTGGCGCGCATTGCTCCGAGGGCGGTCGGGCGGCATAATGTAGCCCCTTTTTTCTGCCCCTACATGTGGAAGGTTCCCGTGACTCAGAAGCCCGACCAGTGTCTTGGTGAATGGATCGACCGTGAAGCACTCGCTGAAGCGATGATTCCGCTTATCGGTCAGCTGTACCGCAATAACAATGTGGTGAGCTCGATCTATGGCCGCAGCCTGATCAACCAATCAGTCATCGCGATTCTCAAGGCTCATCGCTTTGCTCGCCATCGTTCTGCCGACGATAGCGAACTCTCCGTCCACGAAACATTCCCTCTGCTTAAAGCCATGAGCGAGCTCAAGCTCGGCGCGGCTTCGGTGGACCTGGGCAAGTTGGCCTATAAATTCCGCAACGAAGGCAATGGCCGTACTGCCGAGCAGTTCGTCCGTGAAGAAATGGCCGACGTGGTTGGCCAGCAAAACGCTGCGGCCCGCAAAGGCACCGACGTTGTGTTGTACGGCTTCGGTCGTATCGGCCGCCTGCTGGCGCGCATCCTGATCGAAAAAACCGGCGGTGGCGACGGCCTGCGCCTGCGGGCCATTGTCGTGCGCAAAGGCGCCGAGAACGACCTGACCAAGCGCGCCAGCCTCTTGCGCCGCGACTCGGTACACGGTTCGTTCAATGGCACCATCACCATCGACGAAGAAAACAACACCATCACCGCCAACGGTAACCTGATCCAGGTGATCTACGCGAAGAACCCGACTGAGGTGGATTACACCCAGTACGGCATCCAGAACGCATTGCTGGTGGACAACACCGGTGTATGGCGTGATGCCGACGGCCTGGGCCAGCATTTGGCCTGCCCGGGTATCGACCGCGTTGTGTTGACCGCGCCTGGCAAGGGCAAGCTGAAGAACATCGTTCACGGCATCAACCACAACGAAATCACCGCTGACGACAAGATCGTGTCCGCCGCTTCCTGCACCACCAACGCCATCGTGCCGGTGCTCAAGGCAGTGAATGACAAGTTCGGCATCATCAACGGCCACGTCGAAACCGTTCACTCGTACACCAACGACCAGAACCTGATCGACAACTTCCACAAGGGCGATCGCCGTGGCCGTAGCGCCGCGCTGAACATGGTCATCACCGAGACCGGTGCGGCCACCGCTGCTGCCAAGGCCCTGCCTGAGCTGGCCGGCAAGTTGACCGGTAACGCGATCCGTGTGCCAACGCCGAACGTGTCGATGGCCATTCTCAACCTCAACCTTGAGAAAGCCGCCACCCGTGAAGAGATGAACGAGTATCTGCGCTACATGGCGCTGCACTCCGATCTGCATAAGCAAATCGACTTCGTCAATTCCCAGGAAGTGGTATCGACCGACTTCGTTGGCTCACGCCACGCCGGTGTGGTGGATGCTGAAGCGACCATCACCCAGGATAACCGCGTTGTTCTGTACGTCTGGTACGACAACGAGTTCGGTTACAGCTGCCAGGTGGTACGCGTGATGGAAGACATGGCTGGGGTCAACCCGCCTGCGTTCCCACGCTAAGCATCAGCGCTAAATGAAAAAGCCCCGACTGGTTCGGGGCTTTTTTATGCCTGGGGGTTTTGTGTTGGGTTTCAAGGCCTCATCGCGGGCAAGCCTGCTCCCACAGTTTGATTTGCGAATACATTCAAATGTGGGAGCGGGCTTGCCCGCGATAGCGATCTATCAGGCCCCACCGACCACCGAAGCCTGCGCAGTGCGCAGTTCATGCCGGTTACCCTTGAACAGCACCAGGGTCGCAACCAACCCCAGCACCGCCGCCCCACTGAGCCAGATCCCCGGCGCGGCCTTGTTATCCAGCACATGGATCAGGTAGGTACAGGCCGCTGGAGTAAAGCCGCCAAAGGTCGCGGTCGCCAGGCTGTAGGCCAGGGAGAAACCGGTGGTGCGCACCTCAACTGGCATGATCTCGGTCAGGGCGACCACCATGGCGCCGTTATACGAGCCATAAAGGAACGACAACCACAGCTCGACGATCAGCAGATGACTGAAGCTGGGGTTGGCCACCAGCCACGACAGAGCCGGGTACGCCGTGAGGATGGCCAGAATAGTCGCCCCCAGCAGTAGGGGTTTACGGCCAATCTTGTCCGACACTGCCCCCATGACCGGCAGCCAGAAGAAGTTCGACAAGCCGATGCACACGGTAACCAGCAACGCATCGAGGTCTGACAGGTGCAACTCGGCCTTGCCGAAGGTCGGTGTGTAGGCGGTGATCAGGTAGAACGACACCGTGGTCATCACCACCAACGCCATGCCGGCCAGGACGATGCCGAAATTCTGGCCAATGGAGCGGATGATTTCCTGCAGGGTAGGGCGATGTTTGCGCGCCTGGAATTCTGGGGTTTCTTCCAGGGAGCGGCGAATCACGAAGATCACTGGCACGATCAGGCAACCGATCAGGAACGGCACGCGCCAGCCCCATTCACCCATTTCCTCGGGGCTCAGCCAATGGTTCAGGCCTACGCCCAGCAGGCCGGCAAATACCACGGCGGCTTGTTGGCTGGCGGACTGCCAACTGACAAAGAAACCCTTGCGCCCCGGGGTGGCGATTTCTGCCAGGTACACCGAGACCCCGCCCAGCTCGACACCCGCAGAAAAGCCTTGCAGCAACCGGCCAAACAGCACGATCAGCGGTGCGGCCACCCCGAGGGTGGCGTAGCCAGGGACGCAGGCGATCAGCACGGTGCCGGCAGCCATCATGGCCAGGGTGATCACCAGGCCTTTTTTACGGCCGTGGCGGTCGATGTAGGCACCGAGGAAAATCGCCCCCAGCGGGCGCATCAGGAACCCGGCACCGAAGGTCGCCAGGGACAGCATCAGGGACGCAAAGGCGCTGTCGGCAGGGAAGAAGGTCTTGGCGATGGCCGTGGCGTAGAAGCCGTAGACCATGAAATCGAACATTTCGAGGAAGTTACCGCTGACAACGCGAAAGATCGCCTTGCCTTTGCCCGTGGTGCTGGACATGTCATTTACTCAACTGGCTATCTTGTTGGAAATCCCTGGTTGTTGTTCGTCCGTGCTGCAGGATCTAGGCGCGCGGCGGCGCCAAAGAGTTTTGTAACCATATGTGTATCCGTGGTGGTGAGCAACAAAAACCGTTAGCAAGCTGGCTATTAGCCCCTGGCCAGGCCTCATCAGGCGACGACATGCCGCATAATGGCCCGCCCCGAAAATATGCTTGAGTGCGGCTTCATTCAGTTTTCAGTAGCGATAAGGTTGTGTGGCTTATGGACGGTTTGCGATACGCAGTGGTGGGGGCTTTGTTGGCTATCCTGGCGGGCTGCGACAAAGGTGAGCCTCTGGAGGCTTTTGGTGGCCCGACCATGGGCAGCACTTATTCGATCAAATATGTCCGCACCCCCGGCACGCCGGCGGCCAGAGATGTGCAGCCGCAAGCGGAGAGCATCCTTGGTGAGGTCGACCGGCAGATGTCGACCTATCGCAGCGATTCCGACATAGAGCGCTTCAACGATCTGCCGGCCAACAGTTGCCAGCCGATGCCCGAGCCGATCCTGCACCTGGTGCGCACCGGCGAGCAGTTGTCCCAGGCCAGTGGCGGCGCTTTTGACCTGACGGTCGAGCCACTACTGAACCTGTGGGGCTTCGGTCCCCAGGCGCGGCAGGTAAAGGTCCCGGACCCCATGGCGTTGGCCCAGGCACGCCAGCGCGTCGGCCATCAGCATCTGCGCATCGAGGCTGGCCAGTTGTGCAAGGATGCGGCGGTTCAAGTGGACTTCAACAGCATCGCCGCCGGCTACACGGTGGACCGGATTGCCGGGCGGCTTGAACAGTTGGGTATTCACCGGTATCTGGTCGAAGTGACTGGCGAACTCAAGGCCGCCGGGCGCAAACCTGACGGCACGCCCTGGCGCGTGGCCCTGGAAGAACCGCGTGATGACCAGCAGGTGGCCGAGCGGATTATCGCGGTGGACGGTTTCGGCGTATCGACTTCAGGTGACTACCGCAATTATTTCCAGCAGGATGGTCGCCGCTATTCCCACACCCTCGATGCCCGCAGTGGGGCGCCGATTACCCATCACCTGGCGTCGGTCACGGTGCTGGATCCTTCGGCGTTGATGGCCGACGGTTTGTCGACGTTGCTGTTGGTGTTGGGGCCTGAAGAAGGCTGGGACTATGCAGAAAAACACCGAATCGCGGCATTTTTTGTGATGCGTGAGGGGGATGCTTTCGTCACACGCAGCAACAAAGCGTTCGAACAACTGACGCCGGTCAAGCCGTAATCAATACGGTGTAGTAAAGGCAAAACTGGCCTACGACGCGACCAAGGGTTAATGTGCGCGGCGTTGAGCCTTATATAGACTGTGCCCCGGCTCACACACCTGAGCCTATTTGATCCTTCATGACCGCTGGCCGCGGCATGATTTAGCCAGGCGCCCAACCGTGCGCCCTGGCCTGTTCTGAGGAGTACGCATGGCTGTCTACAACTACGACGTGGTGGTACTGGGTTCCGGCCCAGCTGGAGAAGGTGCGGCGATGAACGCCGCCAAAGCTGGGCGCAAGGTGGCGATGGTCGATAGCCGGCGTCAGGTCGGCGGTAACTGCACCCACCTGGGCACCATCCCGTCCAAGGCCCTGCGTCACTCGGTGCGCCAGATCATGCAGTTCAACACCAACCCGATGTTCCGGGCCATTGGTGAGCCGCGCTGGTTCTCGTTCCCGGATGTACTGAAAAGCGCCGAAAAGGTGATTTCCAAGCAAGTTGCCTCGCGTACCGGCTACTACGCCCGTAACCGCGTCGACTTGTTCTTTGGTACCGGCAGCTTCGCCGACGAGCAAACCGTCGAGGTGGTCTGCGCCAATGGCGTGGTCGAGAAACTGGTGGCCAAGCACATCATTATCGCCACCGGCTCGCGCCCGTATCGCCCGGCGGATATCGATTTCCACCACCCGCGTATCTACGATAGCGACACCATCCTCAGCCTGGGCCACACCCCGCGCAAACTGATCATCTATGGCGCCGGCGTGATTGGCTGTGAATACGCCTCGATCTTCAGCGGCCTGGGTGTACTGGTGGAGCTGGTGGACAACCGCGACCAGTTGCTGAGCTTCCTCGACTCGGAAATTTCCCAGGCGTTGAGTTACCACTTCAGCAACAACAACATCACCGTGCGCCACAACGAGGAATACGACCGCGTTGAAGGCCTGGACAACGGGGTGATCCTGCACCTCAAGTCCGGCAAGAAGATCAAGGCCGATGCCTTGCTCTGGTGCAATGGCCGTACCGGCAACACCGACAAGCTGGGCATGGAAAACATCGGGGTCAAGGTCAACAGCCGTGGCCAGATCGAGGTGGATGAAAACTATCGCACCTGCGTCACCAACATCTACGGTGCGGGCGATGTGATCGGCTGGCCGAGCCTGGCCAGTGCTGCCCACGACCAGGGCCGTTCGGCCGCTGGCAGCATTGTCGACAATGGCAGCTGGCGCTACGTGAATGACGTGCCGACCGGGATCTACACGATTCCCGAGATCAGCTCCATCGGCAAGAACGAACACGAGCTGACCAAGGCCAAGGTGCCTTACGAAGTGGGCAAGGCGTTCTTCAAGAGCATGGCGCGTGCGCAGATCGCCGGCGAGCCGCAAGGCATGCTGAAGATTCTGTTCCACCGCGAGACCCTGGAAGTGCTCGGCGTGCATTGCTTCGGCTACCAGGCCTCGGAGATCGTGCACATCGGCCAGGCCATCATGAACCAGCCGGGTGAGCAAAATACCCTCAAGTATTTTGTGAACACCACGTTTAACTACCCGACCATGGCCGAAGCCTATCGGGTTGCCGCGTACGACGGCCTCAACCGGCTTTTTTGAGCGGCTCCGGCCGGTGGCCTGAGCCGGCCGGGGAGACCGATTTCAGTAATTCCCGAGAGTGGCAGTGGCCAAACCGGGAAAGTCTGTAATCAGGCTATCTACGCCGAAGTCGGCGAGCCTGCGCATCAGCGCGGGTTCGTTGACTGTCCACACAGACACGTGCAGGCCCTGGCGCTGGGCTTTTTCCAGTCGCTCGGGGGTGCACAGCGTCCAGTTCAACGCCAGAATCTCACAGCCGTAGTTCTGGGCGACCTTCAGCGGGTCGAGCCAGGCATATTCGGCGACCAGTCCACGGGATAGGTCCGGCGTCAGGTCCAATGCGGCCTTCAACACTTCCCGCGAGCTTGAGGTCACGGTGACCTTGTCCAGCAAGCCAAACCGCTGGGCCATTTCCCGAATCGCCAGCACGGTGGTCGCGGCGCGGGTGCGCGAGGCACTTTTGACTTCCAGTTGCCAGTGGTCGAAGTCGCACTTTTCGAACAGCTCTTCCAGGCGTGGGATCGGGCAGGGGGTGACCCAGCCCGGGCCGCCCTTGCGCGCGTCCATCTTCACCAGGTCGGCGGCGGCGTATTCCACCACCTTGCCACGGCGGTCGGCGGTGCGCTTGAGGGTCGGGTCGTGGATCACCATCAACTCGCCGTCCATGGACAGGTGCAAGTCCAGTTCGCAACGGCGCACGCCGTGCTTGAGGCATTGCTGGAAGCTGGTCAGGGTGTTTTCCGGTGCTTCGCCTTTGGCGCCGCGATGGCCATAAATCAGGGTCACAGATGCTCCTTTGCGCCAGGTGTCCTGGCTGGATAAATACGAAATCAGGTGTCTAGGCCGTCGTTTTGTTCGCGGGCCAGGCGCCGTTCCTGGGCCTGTTTTTGCAGAATGTAGCGGGCCAGCAACTGGCGCTGGGCGTCGGTCATGGACTCGAACTCGGTGCCAACGTCGAAGCCGCTGCCTTTGGGGTCGCAATGGGTGACTTTGGCTCTTAACAGTAGGCCAAGGGCCTGGGGCATCAGTACCAGCTTGACCGCCAGGTGGCTGCCCGGCGGCAGTGGCGTGGGGTGCTGGAAGTCGATGCCGCCTTCGGAGATGATCACCGGCTGCGGTGCGCCGATCTCACCCAGCAGGCTTTGCGCCATGACCTGGCTGAGCAAATCCATGCGTTTGTTCTGCACCTTGAGGAAGGCGGCGAGGGTGCGGTCGCGCTCGCCAAGCTGGCGCAGCAGGTGCTGGGACTCGAATTCGCTCAGGTGCAGTTCACTGAGCAGATTGAACAGTGGGGAATCATCCAGCAACACTTCCTTGCTCACCGCTTGGGCGGCAGGCAGGCTTTTGATTTGAAGTGCGATCATGTCGTCGATACGGTAGTATTCGCGGCGATCTTCTTCATCTAATGTCGTCATGGCGAACCCCAGGTAACGGTAATGGTCTGAGTGTAAAGCTGCTTACCAGACCCCGCCACCGGGACGTCTTCTTTTCCTCCGAACAAGCCCCGACATGTTCAGACCTCTCTTCGTATTTATCGGCACGCGTTATACCCGTGCAAAGCGTCGCAATCATTTTGTGTCGTTCATTTCCCTGACCTCCATGATCGGACTCGCCCTGGGCGTGGTCGTGATGATCGTGGTGCTATCGGTGATGAATGGCTTCGATCATGAGATGCGCACCCGCGTGCTGGGCATGGTGCCCCACGCGACCATCGAGTCCGGTGAGCCCCTGGCTGACTGGCAAGGCCTGGCCGACAAGGTCAAGCAGAACCCCAAGGTGCTGGCCGTCGCGCCGTTTACCCAGATGCAGGGCCTGTTGACCAACGATGGCAAGGTGCAGAAAGTCCTGCTCAATGCCATCGATCCGGCGCAGGAGCGCAAGGTCTCGATCATTGACCAGTTCATGCAGCAGGGCCAACTCGACGCCCTTACGCCTGGCAGTTTCGGCATCGTCATTGGTGACCGCGCAGCAGCCAAGCTGGGCGTGGCCATCGGCGACAAGCTGACCTTTGTCGCCCCTGAGGTCACGGTGACCCCGGCCGGTATGTTCCCGCGCATGAAGCGCTTTACCGTGGTCGGCATCTTTCATGTCGGTGCCGGCGAGATCGACGGCTTCCTCGGCTTGACCAACCTTACCGACCTGGCTCGCCTGCACCGCTGGAAGCCGGATCAGGTGCAGGGCCTGCGCCTGAAATTCAACGACTTGTTCGAGGCGCCGCGCGGTGCCTGGGAAATCGCCCAGCAGTTGGGTGAAAGCCAGTACTACGCCCGCGACTGGACCCGTACCCACGGCAACCTGTACCAGGCGATCCGCATGGAAAAAGCCATGATCGGCCTGTTATTGCTGCTGATTGTCGCGGTGGCGGCCTTCAACATCATCTCCACCCTGGTGATGGTGGTGAACGACAAGAAGGGCGATATCGCCATCCTGCGCACCCTCGGCGCCACGCCGGGGCAGATCATGGCGATCTTCATGGTCCAGGGTACGGTGATCGGTGTGGTCGGTACCGTGATCGGCACGGTGGTGGGGATTTTCGCCGCGCTGAATGTCAGCGCCGCCATCGCCGGTGTCGAAACCCTGATCGGCCACAAGTTTCTCAACGCCGACGTCTACTTCATCGATTATTTGCCATCCCAGGTGCAGAGCCAGGATGTGTTGATGGTGGGCGGCGCCGCGTTGGTCCTGAGTTTCCTTGCCACCCTGTATCCAGCCTGGCGCGCGGCACGTACCCAGCCGGCGCAGGCTTTACGTTATGAGTGAATCGGGCATGAGTGAAAAAGCAATCCTGAGCTGCCGCAACCTGGGCAAATCCTACGAGGAAGGCCCGGAATCGGTGGTGGTGTTGTCCAACCTGCAGCTTGAACTCCACCCTGGCGAGCGCGTGGCGATCGTCGGCAGTTCCGGCTCCGGTAAAAGTACCTTGCTCAACCTGTTGGGCGGCCTCGATACGCCGTCCCATGGCAGTGTGTGGCTGGCCGGTGAAGAACTCTCGGCCTTGAACGAGAAGGCCCGTGGCCAGTTGCGCAATCGCTCCCTGGGCTTTGTGTATCAGTTCCACCACTTGCTGCCAGAGTTTACCGCCCTGGAAAACGTGTGCATGCCGCTGTTGATCGGCAAGACCGCGATCCCGCAGGCGCGCCAGCGTGCCACGGCGTTGCTGGAGCGCGTCGGCCTTGGCCATCGCCTGGAGCACAAACCGGCAGAGTTGTCCGGCGGCGAGCGCCAGCGTGTGGCGATTGCCCGTGCCCTGGTGAACAACCCGGGCCTGGTGATGCTCGACGAGCCGACTGGCAACCTCGACTCCCACACTGCCCAGGGCATCAAGGACTTGATGTTGGAGCTGAGCACCCAGATGCGCACCGCGTTCCTGGTGGTGACCCATGACATGAGCATGGCCCGGCAGATGGACCGTGTGCTGCACCTGCAGGAAGGTCATCTGGTCGCCATCTGACCTGTTTCAAGCCCGGGCCCCGTGCCTGGGTTTTCTATTTTTTCAGGCGGTGCAAGCGAATGTTCAGACCGTTATCGATTTTCATCGGCACGCGCTATACCCGCGCCAAGCGCCGCAACCGTTTTGTCTCGTTTATCTCGATGACCTCGATGATCGGCCTCGCCCTGGGCGTGCTGGCGATGATCGTGGTGTTGTCGGTGATGAATGGTTTCCAGCGGGAAATGAGCTCACGCATCCTTGGCATGGTGCCGCACGCCACCATCGTCGGCGTCAACCCGATCAGCGACTGGCAACCGGTGGCGGCGGCTGCCCTGAAGAACCCGGAAGTCACGGCGGCCGTGCCGTTCACCGAGATGGAAGGCATGCTGTCGTACAAGGGCTCGATGCAACCGATCCAGATCAGCGGTATTGATCCGGCCCAGGAAGGCAAGGTGTCCATCGTCACCCAGCATATCGTCCAGGGAAGCCTGGAAAACCTGCAGCCGGGTGAGTTAGGCGTGGTGATCGGGGAAATTACCGCGCGCCGTTTCCGCCTGAATGTGGGCGACAAGCTGACGCTGATCGTCCCGGAAATCAGCACTGCTCCTGGCGGTATCACCCCGCGCATGCAGCGGTTGAACGTGGTGGGCGTGTTCAAGGTCGGTGCCGAGCTGGATGGTTCGATGGCCCTGATCCACGTCGCCGATGCCGCGCAAATGCTGCATTGGCAGCCCAACCAGGTGCAAAGCGTGCGCCTGGCGGTCAAGGATCTGTATGCGGCGCCCAAGGTTTCGGCGGATATCGCCACAGGCCTCGGTGCAGCCTACAAGGCGGACGACTGGACCCATACCCAGGGCAGCCTGTTCAGCGCGATGAAGATGGAAAAGACCATGATCGGCCTGTTGTTGCTGATGATCGTGGCTGTCGCGGCCTTCAATATCATCGCCACGCTGATCATGGTGGTGAACGACAAGGGCGCGGACATCGCGATCCTGCGCACCATTGGCGCCACGCCGCGGCAGATCATGGCGATCTTCATGGTCCAGGGCACGGTGATCGGTATCGTCGGCACCCTGATTGGCGGCGTGCTGGGGGTGATTGCCGCGCTGAACGTCAGCGAACTGGTGGGCTGGATGGAGCGCGTGACCGGGCAGCATATCTTCAGTTCGGACGTGTATTTTGTCAGCAACCTGCCTTCGGAACTGCAAGGTGGCGATGTGCTGCTGATTTGCAGTGCCGGGTTTGTGTTGAGCTTTTTGGCGACGATCTACCCGGCGTATCGCGCGGCGAAGATTGAGCCGGCGCATGCCCTGAGATATTCGTAGGGTTCAAGACCGCTTTCGCGAGCAAGCCCGCTCCCACATTTGTACCGCGTACTCTCTTTGAAATGCGGTCAAATGTGGGTGTGGGCTTGCATCAATCCCTCTTGGGCAACTCAATCACAAACCGCGTCCACCCCGGCTGTGACTCACAGAAAATCCTCCCCCCATGCGCCCGCACTATCGACTGGGTAATCGCCAACCCCAGCCCCGCATGCTCACTGCTGCCTTCATGCCGTGCCGGATCCACGCGGTAGAACCGGTCAAACAGCTTGGTCAGCAACCCCTGGGGAATCCCGGTTCCGGTGTTTTCCACGCTCAGGTTCACGCCCTGGGCGTTTTCGCTGATCCTCACCCGCACTTCACCGCCCGGCGGGGTAAAGCGCAGGGCATTGTCCAGCAGATTGGAAAACGCCCGGCGCAGCATGCTGCGGTCACCGGCGGCGCTGGCGCTGCCGTCGCGCAACAGGTTGACCTGGGCATCCTCGGCCAATGGCGCGAAGAACTCCAGCAAGGCATCTACCTCGTCGGCCAGGGCCAGGGGCTCGCGTCTGGGGTTGAGTAAACCGTGGTCGGCCTTGGCCAGGTACAACATGTCATTGACCAGTTGGGCCATCCATTGCAGTTCTTCCAGGTTGCTGTGCAGCGCTTCGCGGTAGTCCTCCAGCGGCCGGGGCTGGGTAAGGATGACCTGGGTCTGGGTCAGCAGGTTTGATAAAGGTGTGCGCAGTTCGTGGGCGATATCGGCGGAGAATGCCGAAAGCCGCTGGAACGCATCGTCCAGGCGGCTGAACATGGCGTTGAAGGCCTGGGCCAGTTCCGCCAGTTCGGCCGGCATCTGTTCCTGGGGCAGGCGCTGGGTCAGGGAGTGGGCGCGCACGCGGCTGGCCACTTCGGTCATCCGCCGCAGGGGCCGCAGCCCGCTGCGTGCGGCCCAGGCGCCGAGAAGCGCGGTTGCCAGGGCAGACAGGCCGACCGTCAGCCAGATCAGGTGTTGCATGCGTTGCAGGAAGTGTTGGTGATGGGTGATGTCCAGCATCAGGATCAACTGCGCGGAGCCCGGTTTGCCTGGGTTCAAGGGGGCGTTGTACACCCGGTAATTGGTGCCGGCGTTTTGCAGGCTGTGCAGGCCAGGCGTGGTGGGCAATTCGGCGGGAATACGCGGGGAGCTGTCAAACCAGCGCTGGCCATCGGCGGCATTGATGCGCACGGACAGATCGGGTTGATGGCTCAGTTCGTCTGCCAGTGCGGCTTGGCGCTGGGCGAACAGCGTTGGGGTATCAGCGTCTTGCAGGGCGCTGCGCAGGGCCATCAGCTTGCTGTCGAGCAGTTGCTGGTCCAGTTCGATGAAGTGTTTCTCGCTGGCCTGGCTGAACAACACGCCTGCCAGCAGCGAGACCACGGCGGTGCAGCCGGCAAACAACAACGCCAGGCGGCTGGACAGGGAGATGCGCTTCATCAACTGAACCGCTCTTCCAGCACATAGCCCATGCCGCGTACGGTGTGGATCAGCTTGTTGGGAAAGCCGTCATCGATCTTCAAGCGCAGGCGGCGGATGGCCACTTCGATGATATTGGTGTCGCTGTCGAAATTCATGTCCCAGACCTGGGAGGCAATCAGCGATTTTGGCAGCACTTCGCCCTGGCGGCGCAGGAGCATTTCCAGCAGGGCGAACTCCTTGGCGGTCAAGTCGATGCGCTGGTTGCTGCGCTCCACGCGACGCCGGATCAAGTCCAGGCGCAAGTCGGCCAGGTGCAGGCTAGTCTCCTGGGGCGTGCTGCTGCCCCGGCGCAACAGGCTGCGCACCCGGGCCAGCAGTTCGGAGAACGCGAACGGCTTGACCAGATAATCATCGGCGCCCAGTTCCAGGCCGTGGACCCGATCCTCGACCGCATCCCGCGCGGTCAGAAACAATACCGGGATTTCCAGACCGGCACTGCGCACCGCCTGGAGAATTTGCCAGCCAGTGCGACCCGGGAGCATCACATCGAGGATCAGCAAGTCGTAGTCGCCGGTCAGCGCCAGGTGCTGACCGGTGGTGCCATCGGCCACCAGTTCGGTATTGAATCCGGCTTCGGCCAGGCCCTGGCGCAGGTATTGGCCGGTTTTAGGTTGGTCTTCGACGATCAGCAGTTTCATAGGCAACTCATGGCAACGGGTAGCAGCGGGCTTTATACCGTGCGCACAGGGGAACTGGCACAACCTGACAATTTTGTAATCTAGCAGTCAGGTAGCTGGCAGCGGTGCATTATTAGAGTGTCCCACAGGCTGTTCCTATACCTTTGGAGGATAAACATGTTTTTGCGTAAATCTTGGTGGTTGGCAAGTTGCCTGTTGGTGTTGAGCGTCCCGGCACTGGCCGATGGCGCCCACACTTTCGCGTTTGGCGAGGCTGCGCCGGCAACCAAGGCCACTCGTACAGTGGAGGTGGTGCTGCAGGATATTTCCTTCGCCCCTACGTCTCTTGACGTAAAAGCCGGTGAGACGGTGCGCTTTGTGCTGGTCAACAAGGGCCAGTTGCTGCACGAATTCAATCTGGGTGACGCGACCATGCATGCCGATCACCAGAAGGAAATGCTCAAGATGCAGGCCAGTGGCATGCTGACCGCCACCGGCATGGGCCAGATGGACCACGCAGCCATGGGCCATGGCGACATGGGCGGCATGAAGCATGACGATCCCAACAGTGTGCTGGTGGAGCCGGGCAAGAGCGCCGAACTGACCTGGACCTTCAGCAAGGCCGGTGCGCTGGAGTTTGCCTGCAATATCCCTGGGCACTATCAGGCAGGGATGGTCGGCAAACTGACTATCAGCAAGTAAACCCGGGGCTCAAAGGCGGGAGCAAAGGCTGTTAGACTGGCGGGGTTTATTTAGCCAGGTTTCCGCCATGCATCCCGCAGCCGAACATTCGCCGCTGGGCAAGTCCAGTGAATACATCTCCACTTACACCCCTTCATTGCTGTTCCCGATTCCGCGCGCGGCCAAGTGGGCCGAGCTGGGCCTGAGCGCCGAGACGCTGCCCTATAAAGGCGTGGATTTCTGGAACTGCTTTGAATTGTCCTGGCTGCTGCCCTCTGGCAAGCCGGTGGTGGCTATCGGTGAGTTCAGCATCCCGGCTGACTCGCCGAACATCATCGAGTCGAAATCTTTCAAGCTTTACCTCAACTCGTTGAACCAGACGCCGTTTGCCGACATGCCAAGTCTTGAGGCAACCCTGCGTACGGACCTGAGTGCGGCAGCTGGCAAACCGGTAGGCGTGCGCATTCGCAGCCTGGCCGAAGTGGAAGGCGAAGGTGTGGGCAGCCTGCCGGGCGTGTGCATCGATGAGCTGGATATCAGTGTCAGCAACTACGAGCACCCACGCCCGGAACTGCTGCGCTGTGACGATTCCCGCGTGCTGGAGGAGAGCGTGCATAGCCATCTGCTCAAATCCAACTGCCCGGTGACCAGCCAGCCGGATTGGGGCAGCGTGGCGGTGGAGTACCGCGGCGCGGCGCTGGATCACGCCAGCTTGTTGGCGTACCTGGTGAGTTTCCGCCAGCACTCGGACTTTCATGAGCAGTGCGTGGAGCGGATCTTTCTCGACCTGCAGCGGTTGCTCAAGCCTGAGAAATTGACGGTGTATGCGCGGTATGTGCGTCGGGGCGGGTTGGATATCAACCCGTATCGCAGTACCGAGGATGTGTCGTTCCAGAACCTGCGCCTGGCCCGTCAATAAATCTGATGAGCGATGGGGTGGCGGAAAGATTCACTTCCACCACCCTTACTAGCTAAGCGTCCAAACCGTTACTTTCAGTATGTGATTTTGTCTGAATCCAGTTTAGCCTGCTTTAAGCTCGCAATATCCTCTGGCGTTGCAACCTGGAACGATCCCAAGACTTCTGATGTACTTGAGCCCTTTTCTTGTGACCGATCGTTGGGTTGAAGCGATGATTGTGTTTGTGGCGATGCGGGATTGTTTGCAATAGCTTCCATTGTAGGTAAATGCTCCGAAATCAAATAAGAGGGTCATTCCTCTCACAGGCTAGGTGGCAAATACTGCAGATTGGGTTCCGCTATACGACGAAGTTTTTCATGGGGGTGTTAACAGATGACTCTTGTCTGTGACCCAAGGGGGAGCGATGTTGCGAGGTGGTGTCCGTGCGTGCATAAAGATCCGATGCCAGCTAAAGCATCGGACTTTTGTTGTGTCGAAAGAGAACAAGCAGGAGCACGTGGCTAATGGGCTTGAATGTTTACTATCAGATGCCGATACCACCCAGAGTCACCACAATGTTACGCAGTACTCCGGCAATACCTGGATGGTCTAGCTCGAAGCGTCCGACCGCCTGGTTCAGATCCTCGGTAATACTGGGCGGCTGAGTAGCGGGTTCCAATTGGAGCTGCACTTCAAATTTTGCAATCAATGCTATTAGTGAGTCACGTTTTTCCTGGGGTAGCTCTGGATGCTTCTCCAGTTGCTCGCGCAAGATATTGACCTGTTCTTGTAGCTGTTCGCGGGCAGGCATGGTGTTCTTCCTTCTATCAATAGGCACTGGCATAGACCACGGCACGCCGAGAAAGGTCTACGGGATGACCTGTAGATTAATCCACTGGCAGCAACTGTGCATGATCTTGATCAGGGCTTCTCGCCTTTGAGCCGGCGCAGGCTGATGTCTGCCAGGCAGGTGCCCAAGTCACCCAGATGATCGATCACCGAGTGCACGCCCAGCCCGTACAGCGCGACGGTGGCCTTGGCACGTTTGTGTTCGCGGGCCTGTTCGCTCAGTGCCTGCCATTGGGACGGAGAGAGCCCGCACAATGACCCGCAGGACGCCAGCCCAATCGTCCAGAGCCCGGCGTTGAGCCCCGCTTGCAGCAGTCGCGGCTCGCCACTGACCAGCACGCAGCCATCCAGGCGTTCGATGTTGAGGTCCATCAGGGCTTGCCAGCAGGCATGGGGTGCAGGCCAGGGCGTGGTGGCGGAGCGGGTACCCTGGAGCCACTGCGGCAGGGCTGCGGCCAGCGGTGTCGTGACGGCCGGCGGTAACTCATCCAGCCAGGCACAGGGGGTGCCTTGATCATTGAGCCATTGCAGAATTTTCAGGGCGCCAGGGGTGGCCAGGGTTTCGCTCGCGGGTACGGAGTCGGCATGGGCCATGGAACCGAAGTCCACCAGGCAACCACTGAGGCCAAACAACACGGCGGTCAAGGAGGGGGCGTTGTCTGCAACGATCTGGGGGTGAGGCATTTCGACGTCCCTGAAAATAGCTGTGACGCTATCGGAGGTCCGTGACAGGCAGATGACACCTGATGAGATTGTGGGAAAATTGTACATTTTCTGAATGACAATTCCTTCAAGCTGCCTAATCTTACACTTACGTCATATACTGGCGGCCTTATTCAGGGCATAGCGCCCGTGACAGATCAATCAAGGAGTTCAAGCTATGCGCTGGAGCCAGTGTCTTGCTCAACTATCCGTGTGTGCCAGCGTCCTGCTGGTGCCTTTCGCCGCCCAGGCTGCGGAAGAGGATCCGTGGGAAAGCATCAACCGCCCGATTTTTACCTTCAACGACACCGTTGATACCTACGCACTCAAGCCATTGGCCCAGGGTTACCAGTTCATCACCCCGCAATTTGTCGAAGACGGTATCCACAACTTCTTCCGCAATATCGGCGATGTAGGCAACCTGGCCAACAACGTGCTGCAGCTCAAGCCCCATCAGGCCGGTGTCGATACTGCGCGCCTGCTGGTCAACACCACGTTTGGTGTGTTGGGCTTTATTGACGTGGGCACCAAAATGGGGCTGCAGCGCAGTGATGAAGACTTCGGCCAGACCCTCGGCTACTGGGGCGTGGGCAGCGGTCCCTACGTGATGCTGCCGCTGCTGGGCCCAAGCACCCTGCGTGATGCGCCGTCCAAGTACGTCGACAGCTACACCGAACCGTACCGCTATATGAACGACATTCCATCGCGCAACAGCGCCTTTGGCCTGGATATCATCGATACCCGCGCCAGCCTGCTGTCGGCGGAAAAGCTGATCAACGGTGACAAATACACCTTTATCCGCAATGCCTACCTGCAGAACCGCGAGTTCAAGGTAAAAGACGGCAATGTGGTGGATGACTTTTAAGGCACATGCCTTGAATGAAAAAGGCGGCCTTCGGGGCCGCCTTTTTTGTGTGCATTGATTTCAGTACATCTTGAGAATTTTCAGGCCCAGGTGCTGATCGTCGCCTTCTTTGCGGGCCCATACCACCTCAGTGTCGGCTTCCAGGCCTTTGAGCGCGGCGTGCTCTGAGTCGATGCGCACCTTCAGTTGGTCACCCACATTGAATGGGTGCTGCGCCTGAACCTGCATTCCAGAGCTGGAGAGGTCCAGGCAGACCCCGGCAATCTCTTGCCCGGCATGGATCAACGACACGCCAGCATCCACACGCATGCGGATGAAATCGCGCTTTTCTGCATAGTCACGTTCATTTGCGCTCATAGGTTTCATCCGTCCATTGCGTTGTGGTTTTGCCTGTTCTTATAACTCCCGGTGATTTGCGATGTAAAGACGCCCAGCGACCATCGGCATGAGCTTGAAACCCCTGACGGATGGGAGTACCGTCTGCGCCTTAGAAGGGCACCTCTGCTTTACCTTTGTGCGTCGGTTAAAAGCGCATGTTTTGTAGGACAGAGAGGCTAGAAAGCGAATCCAGTAGTGCGAGCCGGGCCATTGCCTGACTGCCTACGCCAACCTAATTCTGGCGCCGTTTGCCCACATGCAGAAAACCAGTGCCACGCTGCTGATAATCGATGACGACGAAGTAGTGCGCGCGAGTCTCGCGGCCTATTTGGAAGACAGTGGCTTCAGCGTCCTGCAGGCCGGCAATGGTCTTCAGGGTCTCCAGGTGTTCGAGCGCGACCAGCCCGACCTGGTGATCTGCGACCTGCGCATGCCCCAGATGGGCGGCCTTGAGCTGATCCGCCAGGTGACCGAGCTTGCCCCGCAGACACCCGTGATTGTCGTGTCCGGTGCCGGGGTGATGAACGACGCTGTGGAAGCCTTGCGCCTGGGCGCCGCCGATTACCTGATCAAGCCCCTGGAAGACC
Organism: Pseudomonas sp. 25 R 14; assembly: GCF_900004755.1. Classification (NCBI taxonomy): domain Bacteria; kingdom Pseudomonadati; phylum Pseudomonadota; class Gammaproteobacteria; order Pseudomonadales; family Pseudomonadaceae; genus Pseudomonas; species Pseudomonas sp. 25 R 14. The sequence goes on from NZ_CVTS01000010.1 coordinate 93,192, forward strand.
TGGCCGTATTGGAGCACTCGGTGCGCCGTGCGCTGGATCGTGCCCGCCTGCTGCTGGAGAACCAGCGCTACCGCGAGAAGCTCGAAACCGCCAACCGTGAACTCGAAGCCAGCCTCAATCTGCTCCAGGAAGACCAGAACGCCGGTCGCCAGGTGCAGATGAACATGCTGCCGGTGAGCCCGTGGAGCATCGACGAGTTCCAGTTCGCCCACCAGATCATCCCGTCACTGTACCTGTCGGGTGATTTTGTCGACTATTTCCGTGTGGATGAGCGCCGGGTCGCGTTTTATCTGGCCGACGTCTCCGGACACGGTGCTTCCTCCGCTTTTGTCACCGTGTTGTTGAAGTTCATGACCACACGGTTGTTGTTCGAATCCAAGCGCAATGGCACCTTGCCAGAGTTCACCCCCTCGCAAGTGCTGGGCCACATCAACCGGGGCCTGATCAGCTGCAAGCTGGGCAAGCACGTGACGATGGTGGGCGGCGTGATTGATGAAGAAACCGGTCTTTTGACCTACAGCATTGGCGGTCACCTGCCATTGCCGGTTTTATACACTCCAGACAGTGTGCGTTACCTGGAAGGGCGTGGTCTGCCGGTTGGCTTGTTCAATGAAGCCACCTATGAGGACCACATCCTGGAACTGCCGCCGGCCTTCAGCCTGACGCTGATGTCCGACGGCATCCTGGACCTTCTTCCAGAGCCTACACTCAAGGAGAAAGAAGCCGCCTTACCCCAACGGGTCAGGTCGGCGGGCGGCAGCCTGGATGGTCTGCGGCAGGTTTTTGGATTGGCCACGCTAGGGGAGATGCCGGATGATATCGCCCTATTGGTGTTGAGCAGGAATCTTTGATGAGTACCGGAAGAATCCAATTCGCCGAACAAGAAGGGACCTTCGTCCTGAAATTTGTCGGTGAAGTGCGCCTGACCTTGTGTTCGGCGCTGGATGCAACGATTGAGCGGATTTTCACAGCCTTGAACTTCTCGGCGATCGTGATCGATCTGACCGAAACCCGCAGCATCGATAGCACCACCCTTGGGCTGTTGGCCAAGCTGTCCATTCTGTCTCGGCAGAAGGTCGGACTGCTGCCGACCGTCGTCACCACCCACGAAGACATCACTCGGCTCTTGCAGTCGATGGGTTTCGATCAAGTGTTCAACATCGTTGACCGCCCGATCCCGTGCCCGGAATGCCTGACCGACTTGCCATCCCAGGACCAGTCCGAGGAAGTGGTACGACTCAAGGTGCTGGAGGCGCACAAGATCCTGATGGGCTTGAACGAATCCAACCGCGAAGCGTTCCACGACCTGGTCAACGCCCTGGAGCGCCACTGACCTCACGGTTGGAGCACGGTCAAAATGTGGGAGCTGGCTTGCCTGCGATAGCGCCAGCCCAACCAACACATACTGAACGGGTACAAAAAAGGGCGGCATCCTAACGGATACCGCCCTTTTTACCGCGCCCGCTTTTTACAGCTTGGCGCTCAACAACGCCTCCAGTTTTTCCTGGTCACGAGCAAACTGGCGAATACCTTCGGCCAGCTTCTCAGTGGCCATGGCATCCTCGTTGGACTCCCAACGGAATTGCGCCTCGGTCATGTGCACACGGGCTTCACCGGCATGGCCTGGGGCCAACTTGCGCGCAAGCTTGCCATTGTCGGCTGCCAGCTTCTCCAGCAAATCCGGACTGATGGTCAAGCGATCGCAACCGGCCAGCTCTTCGATTTGGCTCAGGTTGCGGAAGCTCGCGCCCATCACCACAGTCTTGTAGCCATTGGCCTTGTAGTAGTTGTAGATGCGCGTTACTGACTGCACGCCTGGGTCATCGGCCCCGGTGTAGTCGTTGCCATTGGCCTTTTTGTACCAGTCGTAGATACGACCCACGAACGGCGAAATCAGGAACACCCCGGCTTCAGCGCAGGCCACGGCCTGGGCGAAGGAAAACAACAGAGTCAGGTTGGTCTGAATACCTTCCTTTTCCAACTGCTCGGCGGCACGAATGCCTTCCCAGGTGGACGCGATCTTGATCAGCACGCGGTCGCGGCCAATGCCAGCGTCTTCGTACAGGCCGATCAGGCGATGTGCGCGCTTGAGTACCGCGTCAGTGTCGAACGACAGGCGGGCATCCACCTCGGTGGAAATACGCCCTGGCACCACTTTAAGGATCTCTTGCCCGACGGCCACCGCAAAACGGTCACTGGCCAGGCCCACATCACCGTTGCAATCCTGTACGCAGGCATCCAGCAGCTTGGCGTAGGCTGGAATTGACGCCGCTTTGAGCAAGAGGGACGGGTTGGTAGTGGCATCCTGCGGCTTGACGCGAGCGATAGCTTCAAAGTCGCCGGTATCGGCCACTACAGTCGTGAATTGCTTGAGTTGTTCCAGCTTGGAAGTCATGGGCGTGCTCTATCCTATGGGTCTGATGACATTACCCGAGGGTCGATAGCCGCTCAAGGGCGCAAATGCATTCGATCGTTTGCGAGGGCAACAACCTGAAAACAGTCGTTTGAATGACCATACACTTGCACCTATCCTCCGCCATCGCAGGCAAGCAAGCTCTCACATTTTTGACCTCCATAGATCAAGTGAATGTCATTCTGCTTTTGTTGAAAGTCTCTGATCGCTCATGAGCTGACGGAATACCCCCATACCTATTGGTCGATTGCATCGCAGCCGGCACTCACGCTTATCTATACCCACGCGAAGACTTCAAGGCGGGCGGCCAGCAGCAGGATGCGCGGTGCCCGCTTTCTAACAATGGCCTGCAAAGGCAATAAAAATAGTCTGTCTGGGGAAGCGCACGAGATGAAATACCCATTGCGTCCTTTGGTCTTCTGGCCAACCTTTCTGATTCTGCTGGTGGCGGTGATCGCCAGCTACGTTGACCTCAAGGCATTCCTCGCCGTGAGCAAGCAACTCAATACGGTGATCCTGCAAAACTTTTCCTGGCTGTTCAGCGCCGGTTCCTTTGCCATGGTGGTACTGACCGCGATCGTCTATTTTTCGCCCCTGGGCAAGGTGCGCATCGGCGGAGAGGGCGCCACGCCCCTGTTGAGCAAATGGCGTTGGTTCATGGTTGCACTGTGTACCACCCTGGCGGTGGGCGTGTTGTTCTGGACCACGGCTGAACCGCTCTACCATGTGTATTCACCGCCCAGCAGCCTGCCGATCGAGGCGGGCAGCGCGGCGGCCAAGAGTTTTGCCCTGTCGACGATGTTCCTGCACTGGACGATCACCCCTTACGCGATTTACCTGGTGCCCTCCCTGGTCTTTGCTCTGGTGTTCTACAACCTGCGCAGCCATTTCTCGATTGGCGCTATGTTGCAACCCTTGCTCGGCGCCGCGCGGGTCAAGCGGTATGCCGGGCTGATCGACACCCTGGCAATGTTCGCCCTGGTGGCGGGCATGGCCTCGTCCCTGGGCACCGGCGCGCTGACCTTGTCCGGCGGCCTGAGCCAATACATCGGCGGCGAAACCACGCCGTTGCGCCTGGCGCTGATCATCGCGGTGATCGTCATCACTTTCGTGGCCTCGGCTGCCAGCGGCCTGCAACGCGGCATCGTCATGCTGTCGTCGTTCAACACCTGGATCATGCTGGCCCTGGGCGGGTTTGTATTGCTGTGCGGGCCGACCCTGTACATGTTCAGCCTGGGCGTCGAGTCCCTGGGGGTCTACCTCGATACCTTCTTCAGCCGCAGCCTGTTCACCGGCGCTGCCAGTGGCGACAGCTGGCCGCAGAGTTGGACGGTGTTCTACTGGTCGGTGTGGTTCGCCTGGGCCCCGGTCAGTGCGCTGTTTCTCGGCAAGATCGGCCGGGGCTACACGGTGCGCGAATTTATCCATATCAACATGCTGTACCCGGCGTTGTTCACCGCGCTGTGGATCTGCATCTTTTCCGGCAGCAGCCTGTACTTCGATGCCCTGGGCGACGGCAGCTTGAACCGCGTGCTCAACGAACAAGGCGTGGAGCATGTGTTGTACCAGATGTTCCAGCAGTTGCCGGCCAGCGGCTTGATGATCGCGTTCCTGTTGTTTGTCGCGTTCATCTCGTTCGTCACCGCCGCCGACTCCAGCACCGACGTGATCGCCAACCTGTGCAGCAAGGGGGTTACCGCTGATTCGGACCTGGACGGCAACCCGCTTTTGAAGATCGTCTGGGGCGTGATCATCGGCACGGTGTCCTGGGTCATGGTGGCCTTTGTCGGTATCGACGGGGTGAAGATGCTCTCCAACCTCGGCGGCTTGCCGGGAATGATCCTGGTGCTGCTGGCCAGCACGTCATTGATCTACTGGTTGAAGAACCCGGCGCTGCTGGAGGTAAAGGCAGTGGCACCGACGATTGAGCCTGGCTTGCGTGATGCCAGCCCCGTGGCGGATTTTGCCCGCTGACTTGCCTGTTTGTTGCTGGAGTTACCGATGGAAATCGTCACCGAATTTGCCTACACAGTCCGTGAAATAGAACATTGCCTGATCCCCATGAGCGACGGCACGCAACTGGCGGCTCGCATCTGGCTGCCTGAAACCGCCAGCGCGCAGGCCTTCCCGGCGATCCTCGAATACCTGCCCTATCGCAAGCGCGATGGCACGGCGGTGCGCGATGCGCTGACCCATCCGTGGATGGCGGGGCAGGGCTATGTGTGCGTGCGCGTTGATATGCGCGGCAACGGCGAATCCGAGGGCTTGATGGCCGACGAATACCTGTTGCAGGAACAGAACGACGCCCTCGAAGTGATCGAGTGGTTGTGCCAGCAACCCTGGTGCGACGGCAACCTGGGGATGATGGGCATCTCCTGGGGGGGGTTCAACAGCCTGCAAGTCGCGGCGCGCCAGCCCGAGGTGTTGAAGGCGATCATCACCCTGTGCTCCACCGATGACCGCTTTGCCGATGACATCCATTACAAGGGCGGCAACCTGCTGCTGGAGAACTTCGGCTGGGCCGCAACCATGCTCAACTTCAGTGCGGCGGCGCCGGACCCGCAACTGGTCGGCGATGCCTGGAAAACCCTGTGGCAACAACGCCTGGACGCCATGCCGCTGCTGGCCGAAACCTGGTTGCAGCACCAGACCCGCGATGCCTACTGGCGTCACGGCTCGGTCTGCGAGGACTACTCGGCGATCAAGGCGGCGGTGTACGCCGTGGGCGGTTGGGGCGACGCCTACAAGAATGCGGTGCCGCGCCTGATGCAGCATCTGCCAGGCCCGAAGAAAGCCATGATCGGCCCATGGATCCACAAGTACCCGCATTTCGCCGTGCCCAACCCGGCCATTGGTTTCCTGCAGGAGGCCAAGCGCTGGTGGGACCATTGGCTCAAAGGTATCGAGAACGGGGTAATGGACGACGCAGCCTGCACCTTTTACCTACAGGATGTGTTGGCGCCCAAGGGCAGTTATGCCGAGCGGCCGGGCATTTGGGTGCAGACGTCGGGTTGGCCCGATTCCCAGGTCCAATGGGCCGACTACAGCCTCGACGACCGTGGCCTCACGCCCGGCCTGCAGCCACTGGGCAGTGCACGCAGCATCTGTTCGCCACTGACCACTGGCCTGCACCAGGGCGAATACTGCGCCATCTGGTTCGGCCCCGACGGCCCGACCGATCAGCGTCGCGACGATGCGCAATCGCTGTGTTTCGACTCCCAGCCACTGGCCGAACCCCTGGCGCTGCTGGGCGATGTGCGTTTGCAACTGCGCCTGGCCAGCGATACCACCTGCGGGCAACTGGTGGCGCGACTGAATGCCGTGGCGCCCGACGGCCAGGTCACGCAGATCACCTACGGCGTGCTTAACCTTACCCTGCGTGAAGATGCCTCGCGTCTGACACCACCCGTGCCAGGCGAACCCATGGACGTGCAGTTGAGCCTGGATCACATCGGCACGCGGGTACCGGCCGGCCATCGTCTGCGCCTGGCCCTCAGCACCGCGAGTTTTCCGTTGCTGTGGCCCAGCCGTGAGCTGACCACCCTGACCGTGCTACCCGCCCTGCAACGTGTGCAATTGCCGATCTTCAGTGGTGCGGCGGTGCCATGCCCATTCGGCACTCCGCAGGCGGCTGCCCCGGCGGCACTGCAGATTCTGCGGGCGGCCGCACCCAAGCGCACGTTGATCGAGGATGTGGGCAGTGGCGAAGTCTGCGTGAAAATCGAGGACGACCTGGGCGCTGTGCGCTTCACCGAGCACGGCCTGGCGGTGGACCAGCGCTGCACCGAGCTCTATCGCACCTTGCCCTGGGACCCGTTGTCGACCCGGGCCGATATCCAGTGGCACTACCGCGTCGAGCGCGGGCCGTGGTCGGTGGAAGTCGACAGCCGCCTACAGGTGCATGCCGACGCCCAGTGGTTCTACGTCGAGGCCCAACAGCACGCGCGGGAAAACGGGGCACAGGTCCATCACCGAACCTGGAACAAACGTGTCGCGCGGGTCGCGTTGTGAGTGGGCAAATGGCAGGATACCTGCTTGTCTGATCAAGCACGGGCCCCTGCATGTCGCGCCGAAACGTCGATCTTCCACCGCTCAATTGTTTACAGACGTTTGAAGCGGCCGCCCGTCATTTGAGTTTCACCCAGGCGGCCCATGAGCTGAACCTGACCCAAAGCGCGGTGAGCCGGCAGATCAAACGCCTGGAGGAAGACCTGGCGCGGCCGCTGTTTTATCGGCTGGCCTTGGGCCTGAGCCTGACACCGGCCGGCGTGCGTTACTTTCGCACCATCCAGCGGCTGCTGCGCGAGCTTGATCGCGAGTCGGCGGAGCTGCGTCGGCGTGGCGCCGATCGCCAACTGACCCTGGCCAGCACGCCGACTATCAGTTCCATCTGGCTTGCTGCGCTGCTGCCGGCCTTCCAGCGTGAGCACCCGGACCTGGATATCCGCATCTTGTGCAGTGAAAGCCCAAGCCACCTGGATGTCAGTGAATATGACCTGGGCCTGTTCTATCACCTGGACGAACTGCCGCCGCCCCTCGGCCTGGAACTGACCCCGGTATTTGCCAGCGAACAGGTCATTGCCGTGTGCAGTCCTGGTTACATTGAGCGTCACGGCACGATCCGCGACGCCCAACACCTGCTGCACAGTCACACCTTGTTGATCGTCGAAGACCACTATCACGACTGGCTGACCTGGGCCGACTGGTTCGCCGATATCGGTGCGCAATACCACACGCCCCGTCATGCCTTGCGCACCAACAGCTATCAGTTGCTGATGCAATCGGCGGTGATGGGGCACGGTGTGGCCCTGGGCTGGAAGTGCTTGCTGGAGGGTGAACTGGCGGCTGGCCGCCTGCAACTGGCCTTGCCCCATCACATGCACAGCCGTGGCCGTCTGCAACTGATGCAGCCACAGCACCGCAACCCGCCCTCGGCGGCGCGCAGCTTTCAGCAATGGTTGCTGGCCAATCCTGTGGGAGCGGGCTTGCCCGCGATGGTCGTTAACGATAACCCAGGGTGACTGACACCCTGATCGTCATCGAGCTCCTACAGGGTTTAGTCAGGGAGTGTTACGGCCATGCCGATAATCACTCACCGCCTCATACACCGCCTTGCGCAACCGGTTGATCCCACCAATCGGTCGGTGTTCCTCCACGCCAAACCACGGGTTGAACGACTGGTTGTCACAGGCCAGGTTCAGCGCAGGGGTGTCGAAATCCTGCGCCGGAATGCGAATTTTCGCCACGCTCTCGTAGGGCGCGTCGCTTTCCTTCCATTCGATACTGGTGTCTTCGATAGGCATGTATTTCTGTGGGTTCTGGCGCTGGATCTGCAACACAAAACAGGCGTCGATACGGTCGGTGGACAACTGCTGGTTCAAGGCGCTGCGCAAGAAGTTCGGCAAGTCCTGGTTCTGTTTCGGCAGGCTGTATGGCGGGCAGCTTTGCGGGTCAGGCGCAACGCGGAACTTGGCGTTGGCCGCACCAAACTTGTAGGGCGATACTGAAAAATACGTCGCCTCTGTCGGGCTGGCCGGCGCCGGCGCCAGCGTTGCGAGGGCGATAAACAGATGTCGCACCTGCCAACTGCGTGGGTCGAAGCTGGGGAAAAACGCCATGGCTTTCTGGCCATTGGCCTGGGCCCCGATGTTTTGCGCGTACTCCGCCACGTCGCTGACGAAAAAGTTGGGGTGGCTGAACATCACAAAGTCCTGCTCGGCACGCGCCTGCTGATCGGCCAGCAGTTGCTTGCCCGGCACGTCCAGCAGTTTGATCGCCATGCCGCGGGCGTCGCGGATGCTGTCGAACTGTGGATAAGCGTTGCCGTTGGACAGGCGCATCAGCGCCTGCCAGGTCTTGCCCGGTTCAGCGAACACGCCCTGGCGCAACGCCGGGTCGAGGCCCGGCAGTACGCTGACTTCGGCCTTCACGCAGCCGTGGGCCTTGGCATGCGCGTCACGCAGGTAGCGGGTGCCTTCGCGATGCTGGTCGACGATGCGCACCGCCGTCTGAATGATGCCTTGAGTCATGGCGGCTTCGCCGGGCGGGATCTGTTCCTCTACAGGCACCGGGCCGCTGTGGTGCCAGGCAAACCACAGGGTGGCCGCCAGCCAGCCGAGCAAGCCCAGGCCCACCAGCCATAACAGTGTCTTGCCGAGAAATGCGCCGAGGCGCAGCCACAGTCGAGCGAGCATGGAGCGATCCTTGTATCGAAAGGGGGAAGTCATGGCAGTTGCTGCTCCAGCGGGCCGCCCAGTACTTTCAGGTATTCGAGCAGCGCCCAGCGTTCCTCAGGCTCCAGGCCCCGGCCAATCACCCCGTTGCCACGCTTGCCTGCGCGAAATTCGTGGCCGCTGTTGTGGTTGCCGGTGATATTCGTATCGAACAGGAAGGCGTTTTTAAAGGCCTCGGTGCGATAACCCAAGTGACGTGGGTCGTAATCGAAGGTGCCTTTATAGAAAGTACGGCTGCGCTCGTACTGCGGTGAAAGCAACTGGTAGAGCGTGGGCACCGAGCCATTGTGCAGGAACGGCGGCGTGGCCCACACGCCGGCCAGTGGGCGGGCCTTGTAGGCCCACAGTTCGCGCACGCCGATGGGCAGGCCGTAGCCGTCCAGGCGCGGGCGTTCTGCCGGGGTGATGCCGGCGGCGCGGTAGGCGTGTTCTTCGACAAATGCGGTGACATAAGCCAGGCCCTTGGCCACAGACAGGCTGCGCAGGTCCAGCGGTTCGGTCGGTGTCGGGTGCAACTCGACATTCAACTGCGCCAACTCGGCCGGGTCCCATTGCAGGGCGCTGAGGTCATAGCGCTGGTTGGCAATATTGCTGGCGGTGCCGGGGTCGGTGCCGATGTAGTCCACGGGCAGCATTTTCAGTTGTTGCACCGGGCGCCCGTTGACCAGGGTTACGCTGGGTACGTGGCAGCCGGCGCAGTTTTCGGTAAACAGCGCGCGGCCCCTGGCGGCCAGGGGTTTGTCCACGGCCCCGAACAACGCTTCAGGCCAGGTCGGTGGTTTGAGCCGTTGCAGGGTTTCTTCGATCAGGTTCAAGTCACGCACCCGCACACTGGAGGGGTAGCGCGCCTCGCCCTTGAGCGGCTGGCCGGCGCTGTCGAAGAAGTCCAGGGTCGCGCCCACGCCTAACGCCTCGCCGATATTACGCGCCATGGGTTGCTGGGCCGAGCCATTCCATTGCACCCAGTCGAAGGTCCACATGTCCCACAACTGCGGGTAGTCCACCGGTGCGTTGGCGATACGGTAGTTGTCCGGCGAAATGGCATCACCAAAGCTGGCGTTGGCGATACGACCGAAGGCGTCGGTGCGCCCCGGGCCTTCTTCGGTGGGGTAGAGGCCACGGTGGGTATCGTTCCAGGCCACCTTGAGGAAGGTGTCCAGGGACTTTTTGAAGTCCTGGCGCAACTGATCGTACTGGGCGTCGTATTGATCCCCCAGCACGTTGTGGGCAAAACGCCTGAACTTCAGCGGGTTGTAATAGGTGGCGGTAAGGCTGGCCACTAGGGCCTGGCCGAAGCTGCCACCGCGCAGGGTCGGCACGCTGGAGGGCAGCACGTGTTGCGCAGCGCCCCCGTCGATGCGCAGCGCCTGGCCATTGAAGCGCAACTCGCCGGTGTGGCAGGCGGCGCAGGTGATATCGAGAAACTCCGCGTTGCTGCCGGCATTCTTGTGCCGGGCGAAGCCAGCGGGCAGGTTGCCGGGGTTCTGGGGTGTGGCCTGTTGCCGCGGGTCTACCAGGAAACCGAACCGCGCAAGGTAAGCCGGTTCGGCAAAGCGCTGCTCGGAAAACGGCAGCTCCAGCGCCGTGAACCAGTCATAGCGCAAGCCCTTGACCTGGGTGCCCTGGGGCGTGAAGTAGTAGACCTGGCGGTCGGCGGTGGTCCATTGGTCCTGGTAGTGCACCTGGTCCACCGGCACGTAATCCGGCAGCTTCGGGTTGAGCACGTAATAGAGCACCACGGCCAGCGCCAGTCCCATAAGTGACAGGATCAGGAGTAAAACACGGGAAAAAATGCGCAAGATAACTATCCTTGTCGAGTTGTTGCGTCCTTATGCCACCGAGCGAGGCAGGCGGCAAGTAGCCATGATCGGTCTGCACCGGTGGTTTTCGGCTGGCCTGCTGTCCTTCGTCGGACTTTGACGCAGATGAAAATGCTTTTAAACACGTGAACTTATCAGAAGTTTCCTGCTCACATGCCGGTAGCCATTGGTCGTGGCCGCCTGATAAGCTCGCGACTTTATTCGAATGCCCTTTTGGCGCATGAACAAGGAAATAGCATGAAACAGCATCGGTTGGCGGCGGCGGTGGCCCTGGTTAGCCTGGTACTTGCGGGTTGTGATTCGCAAACCAGCGTAGAGCTGAAAACCCCGGCGCAGAAAGCTTCCTACGGTATCGGCCTGAACATGGGCAAAAGCCTGGCTCAGGAAGGTATGGATGACCTGGACTCCAAGGCAGTTGCCCAAGGCATCGAAGATGCCGTTGGCAAGAAAGAACAGAAGCTGAAGGATGAAGAACTGGTTGAAGCGTTTTCCGCACTGCAAAAGCGTGCCGAAGAACGCATGACCAAGATGAGCGAAGAGTCGGCAGCCGCCGGCAAGAAATACCTCGAAGACAACGCCAAGAAAGACGGCGTGGTCACCACTGCTTCCGGTCTGCAATACAAGATCGTGAAGAAGGCCGAAGGCGCCCAGCCCAAGCCGACCGACGTAGTGACTGTGCACTACACCGGCAAGCTGACCAACGGCACCACCTTTGACAGCTCCGTGGATCGCGGCAGCCCGATTGACCTGCCGGTCAGCGGCGTGATCCCGGGTTGGGTCGAAGGCCTGCAACTGATGCACGTGGGCGAGAAGGTCGAGTTGTACATCCCGTCCGACCTGGCCTACGGCGCCCAGAGCCCGAGCCCGGCGATTCCAGCCAACTCCGTACTGGTCTTTGACCTGGAGCTGCTGGCAATCAAGGACCCGGCCAAGGCCGAGGCTCCTGAGGCACCTGCTGCCAAGTAAGCAGCAGTTGAACATCCAACGCCCCGTTTATACGGGGCGTTGTTGTTTCTGGGCCGGGGCTCGACAGCTCCCACAGTTGACCGTGGTTGTGGAGGGGGCGTGGGTTAAATCCGAACGAACGCCTGCGACTTAGAGCAGTCTGATGCTATACCTCGGCACGGGTAGCCGCAGATGTACCCCAAGTCAATGAAATCTTGGGATTTTTTTATGTGCGCAAAAAACGCCCGATCTGACTGTAGGCCTTGTACTACGTGGCTTTCAGCCGCGAAAATGGCCTCTGTTCACAAGGTTATCCACAAGTTGTGTGGATAACCTTTTCTCTCGCCTGGAACTGGAGTGACGATGAAAGCACCCTGGAATTTCACCCGCTTCCTACCGTTGGCCGCACGGCTAATCGGGCGTGGACGCCTGCCGACCTTGTTGTTCGCGGTCGCCGCCAAAGGCTCAAGCCAGGGTAACCGCCTGGGCAAGCTCAAGGACGACCTCAAGCTGCTCCAGGCGCTGTGCCTGGCCTACTGGCGTGGCGAGTACCGGGCGATCAGCCCCAAGGCGCTGATATCGGTGGTAGCGGGGCTGATGTACTTCCTCAGCCCGATTGATGCGATCCCGGACTTTTTGCCCATGTTCGGCATGCTCGATGACATCGCGGTACTGGCCTGGGTCATGAAGTCCCTGGACGGGGAGTTGAGTGCCTTCCGCGCCTGGCGTGAACGCCAACGCCCGGAGAAGCTGGTGGTGGTCGAGCGCTTGCCCGCCACACCGCAGCTTCTGGAGCAGGAAAACCCGAAAAAAAACTGAAGGCGCGGATTATCCCCCTGCGCTCTTTGCGGCTGTTAGGATTACACTCCTAAGGAAAGTACTTACTTCGTAAGTGTTGTGATCCTACGGGGCAGTCATGGATATACAGATCATTTCACGGGATGGCGAACCCGAATATGCGGTTCTGCCATGGGCTCAGTACCAGGTGCTGTTAACAGCCGCCGGCCTGCAGCAACCAAGCACTCCTGCTGCACAGACCCCTCCCGTCGCGACCGCGACGGATCTACGCCCCCTGGCGCACTTGCGCAACCTGCGCGAAGCCAAGGGCCTGGCCATTGAGGCATTGGCCCGCACCGTGGGCATCAGCCCGTCCTACCTGGGCTTGATTGAAAGTGGTGAACGCCAGCCGGATGCCGCGATCCGTCGCAGCCTGGCCTGGGAGTTGGGGATTGCCGGTTGGAGGGATGAAACGTGAGTGTGCGCATCAGCCGTCAACATTGGGATGGGTTGCTCAACGAACTTGACCAGGCCCGTCGCCAACGCCATCTTTTGACTTATCGTGCATTGCTTGAGCGCCTGCAGTTTCCGACGCCGGCGATGCAAACCCTGACCGCGGCCCTGGAACACCTGGCCGCCCTGGATGCCAAGGCCGAGCAACCGCTGCGCAGTTCCCTGGTGATCAGCCAGGGCGCGAGCCGGTTGCCGCGTACCGGTTTTTTTGAATGTGTCGAACGCCTTGGGCGTTTCTGTGGACCTTCCGATGGTGTCGCCGCAGCATCCTGGCATGCCTCGGAAGTGGTCCGAGTGTTCGAGTACGAATATCCTGAATCAGCGGAGGCCTGAGTGTTCTGGAAACTCAAAGCGTATGCCAGCTATTGGCTGGCACGCCGGTTGTTTCATTGGTCATGGTTGGTGCGTCAGCCCCGTGGCTGGCATTGGCTGGAGGGCCAGTTCGCACGCATGGCCAACCTGGGCAATGTCGATGCACAAAGTTTTTATGGGCATATCCTGACCTTTCGTGGCCAAGGGTTGGGCGCGCGGGAAGAAGGCGTGCGCTTGCTGCGCCTGGCGGGGCAGGCAGGCGATGGCAAGGCGGCCTATCAAGTCGGTGTGCTGAGCCTGGCAGGCAGCCTGGGCAAGGCCCCGGACCCGGCTGAAGCCGCGCGCTGGTGGACCATCGCCGCCAAGGCCGGGCATCCGCTGGCGCAGATACGCCTGGAGCAGTTGTAGGCGTCGGCAAGCCTGCGAAAAACGCCGGGTGCCTGGTGCTCCGTGTTGCTCTCTGGTTTTTCGCTGGCAAGCCAGCTCCTACAGGCGTTCGCGGCTGTCGATCACGTGGATGCTGTAGCCGGCCACGTTCTTGGCGTGATGCTTGGCCTGCGAGGCCAATTCGGCCAGTTGACTGGCATCCAGGTGGCCACAGCTCAATGGATGCAGATGCACCACGCCAATGGACAGCGACAGCAGGGCGAATTCCTGACGCAGGCCTTGGCGATTCAGGGCGATAAAACAGCCGGCCTCCAAATGCTCACTGCGGTAGAAGCGCCGGCACTGGGTCTGGAAATCATCCACCAACTGGTTGAGCCGCTTACGCCAATCCTGGGCGCCGAGCACCAGCAAAAAGTCATCGCCACCAATATGCCCGACAAAGTCGCGGCTGGGGTCCACCCGGTCGTTGAGGCATTGTGCCAGGCACAGCAGCACTTCATCGCCACGCCCATAGCCGTAGATATCGTTGAACGGCTTGAAACTGTCGATATCCACATAACAAATCACTGACTCGCGCTGCTGCTGCAACAGTCGCGTCAGGCACTGCTGGATTGGCACGTTGCCCGGTAGCAGGGTCAGCGGGTTGGCGTAGCGCGCCTGTTGGATTTTCAGCTCGGTAATCAACTTGAGCACGTCGATCACTCGGCCCAACCCCAGGTAGTTGCCGTTCTGGGTGATGATGAAATCTTCTTCGATCCGTTGCCGCGCCCGGCTGGTCAGCAGGCGGCTGACCTGTTGCAACGACTGGCTCAGCTCCACGGCCAGGAAGTCATCGCTCATCAAGCGGCTGATGGGCTTGCGCGCAAACAGGTCGGTGGCAAACGGCTTGAGCAGCGCATCTGACAACGAGTGCCGATGCACGATACCGATGGGCTGGCCAAGCTCGTCCAGCACTGCCAGGGAGTTGAGGTTGGCCTGGCGGCGAAAGGCTTCCAGCACATTGGCGGTAGGTGTGTGCTGGGCCACGGCGGGTTGTTCGTTGAGCAGGGCGCTGAGGTCGCTGGCTTCTTCGTTGAGCGAGACGCTGGTGCTGTCGGGCCTGGCCAGCATCAACCGCGCTTCCTGGGGCGGATGCTCCTGGGGACGACACAGCAGGTAGCCCTGGATCAGGTCCACACCCATTTCCGTCAGTACTGCCAATTCCTCCTGCAACTCGATACCTTCGGCAATCACCTGCGCGCGGGAGGCCCTGGCGATTTGCAGGATCGAGCCGACAAACTCACGCTTGAGCGCATCCTGGTGGATCCCGTCGATAAAGTGTCGGTCGATCTTCACATAGTCCGGACGCAACTCAGACCACAGCCGCAGGCTCGAATAACCGGCGCCTAAGTCATCCAGGGCAATCGAAAACCCCATGTTGCGATAGTGATGCAGGGCGGTTTGCAGCAGTTGGAAGTCGTCGGTCGGGGATTGTTCGGTGAGTTCGATCACCACCTGGCTGGGCGCGATGCCGAAGTCGCGCAGCATGTGCAAGGTGCGCCCTGGTTGGTGGGTGGTCTCCAGCAACGATTCCGGTGAGACGTTGAGAAACAGCTTGCCCGGCAACTGTTGCTCGCTGAAGCGCCGACATGCGCTTTGCCGGCACGCCATTTCCAACTCATTGAGAAGCCCGCCCTGGCGTGCGACCGAAAACAGCGCCAGGGGCGAGTGCAACGGGCTGTTGGACGGGCCGCGGCTCAGGGCTTCATAGCCGAGGATGCGACGTTCGGAGAGGCAAATGATCGGTTGGAACAGACTGTGCAAACTGCCTTGAGCCAGGATGGAGCCCAGGGCATTCAGCTGTTCGGTCATGGTCATGATGATCTCGGTCGAAAAAAAAGGACCGGGTGCCTGGGGCGCCCGGTCCTTCATTTCACGACAGAATGATGTCTATTTGATGACGCTCCGTGGAGCGCTCACATTAAATTGCCATCACTTACTGCTTGGCCACCGTCTTGCTGATTTTCAGGTAGTCCAGCAGAATCCGCCCGGTTTCGCTCAGGTAGGCATCATCTTCCGGCTTGGTCTTTTCAGGTTCGGTCGGCAGCGCGTCTTCGTCTTCTTTCTTCAGCTCCTTGAGGGCTTCTTCACCCTTGGCCTTGCGTCGGATGTTCTCCAGGGCCAGTTGCTGATTTTCGATGTCGGTGTGCTGCGCACGACGGTCCACTTCATTGAGGCTGACGGTCTTCTCGGCCATCAGCTTCTTGGCCAGGGCCAGCTTGTCGCGGATAAACACGAACTCGGCATCCTTGGCGGAGCGGGCGTCATGTTCGGTCTTGAGCTGGGCCAGGTACGGCTTGAAGGGGTCCGAGGCAGGCTTGATGGCCGGGCGGATGGTGTCCCACGGCATGGCTTCGGGCAGGGCGCTTTCGCCGATTTCCTTGGTGTCGATGATCGACGGGAAATCAATGTCCGGCAGCACGCCCTGATGTTGGGTGCTCTGCCCGGAAACCCGGTAGAACTTGGCCAACGTCAGCTTGAGCTCGCCATGGTTGAGCGGCTGGATAGTCTGCACCGTGCCTTTGCCGAAGGTCTGGCCACCGATGATCAATGCGCGGTGGTAATCCTGCATCGCCCCGGCAAAAATCTCCGAGGCCGAAGCCGAGAGGCGGTTGACCAGCAACGCCATCGGCCCTTTGTAGAAGGCCCCCGGGTTTTCGTCTTCCAGCACATCTACGCGGCCATCGGCGTTGCGCACCAACACGGTCGGACCCTTGTCGATAAACAGGCTGGTCAGCTCGGTGGCTTCCTGCAAGGAGCCGCCACCGTTGTTGCGCAGGTCGATGACCACACCGTCAACTTTCTCTTTGGAAAGCTCGGTGAGGATTTTCTTCACGTCGCGAGTGGTGCTCTTGTAGTCCGGATCGCCAGCACGGAAGGCCTTGAAGTCCAGGTAGAAGGCCGGGATTTCAATGATGCCCAGCTTGTAGTCCTTGCCATCCTGCTTGAGGTTGAGGACTTTCTTCTGCACGGCCTGGTCTTCGAGCTTCACCGCTTCGCGGGTGATCGACACCACCTTGCTGGTCTGGTCGTTCGGCGCATTGGTGTGCGGAATCACTTCCAGGCGCACCACGCTGCCTTTCGGCCCACGGATCAGCTTGACCACTTCGTCCAGGCGCCAGCCGACTACGTCGACCATTTCTTTGTCAGCCTGGGCCACGCCGATGATCTTGTCGGCCGGAGCAACCTGCTTGGTCTTGTCCGCCGGGCCTGCCGGCACCAGGCGCACGATCTTGACCTGATCGTTGTCGCTCTGCAGCACGGCACCGATGCCTTCGAGGGACAGACTCATGTTGATATCAAAATTTTCCGCGTTATCTGGCGACAGATAATTGGTGTGCGGATCGTAGGACATCGCGAAGGTGTTGATATAGGCCTGGAAGATATCTTCGGCGCGGGTCTGCTCCAGGCGGCTCAATTGATTCTTGTAGCGCTTGGTCAGCAGTTCCTGGATCGCCTTGGGCTCTTTGCCGGCGATCTTCAGGCGCAGGACTTCATCCTTGACGCGCTTGCGCCACAGGTCATCCAGGGCGGCGGTGCTGGTCAGCCAAGGGGCGTCCTTGCGATCCACCAGCAGGGTTTCCTTCTGGGTGAAGTCGAGCTTGTCGACGCCTTTGTTCAGCTCACCCAGAGCGAAGTCCAGACGCGCTTTGACACGGTCCAGGTAACGCTTGTAGATGGTGAAGCCAGGCTGCAGGTCGCCGCTCTTGAGCAGGTCGTCGAACTGGGTCTTCCACTTGTCGAACTCAGCGATATCGCTGGCCAGGAAGTAGCTGCGCGAGGGATCCAGCAGCTTGAGGTAGCTGTCATAGATGATCACCGAACGTGCATCGTCCAGCGGCGGCTTGCTGTAATGGTGGCGCTTGAGCAACTCAACGACGTTAAGGCTGGCAATCACCTCGTCGCGATCGGGCTGAAGCTTGTCCCAGCTGTTGGCTGCGAACGTATTGGTCGACAGCGGCAACAGGCCGAGACCAATGAAAAGAGCGAGGGCGGTGCTGGGGAACAAATGCTTCATGCTGATTCGACGCGGGGGCAATTGATAACGCATATTAGGCCGTCTTTGAAGTCGCCGGTTCCATTTGGGCCGGTCGCATAATGCAAAAAGCCCGGCGCTACAGCAACGGGCTCAGTCCAGACTCACTATGGAGGCACTGTGAAAGCATTGCAAGGCGTTGAAGGTCATGTGGAGTGGGTTGAGACCCCAAGTCCTACATGTGATGTAGGCCAAGTTCGTATTCGTGTGGCGGCAGCCGGCTTGAATCGGGCCGACTTATTACAGCGTGCAGGGCTCTATCCGCCACCGCCAGGGGCTAGCGAAGTGCTGGGCCTGGAGTGTTCCGGGGTCATCAGCGAAGTCGGTGCCGGCTCGGCCTGGCAAGTGGGAGACCGGGTCTGTGCGCTGCTGGCGGGCGGTGGCATGGCCGAAGAAGTGGTGGTGGATGCACGCCACGTACTGCCGGTGCCGGAGGGATTGTCCCTGGCCGAGGCGGCGGCGTTGCCGGAGGTGTACAGCACGGCCTGGCTCAACCTGTTCCAGTTGGCGGCGCTCAAGCCCGGTGAAAAGGTGCTGTTGCACGCGGGCGCCAGTGGTGTCGGCTCGGCAGCGATCCAACTGTGCAAGGCGTTTGGCAGCCCGTGCTGGGTCAGCGTCGGCTCGGCGGATCGCCTGGCCTATTGCGAAGCCCTCGGCGCCCAGGGCGGCGTGGTACGTACCGACGGTATCGAGGCCTTGCGCGATTTCGGCCCGTTCGACGTGATTCTCGACCCGGTGGGCGGCAATTACGCCGCGATCAACCTCAAGCTACTGGCCCGCGATGGGCGCTGGGTGTTGATCGGCCTGATGGGCGGGCGCGAGGCCCAACTGGACCTGGCGCAGGTGCTGGCAAAACGCGTGCAAGTGCTGGGCTCGACCTTGCGTAGCCGTGATGAGCAGTTCAAGGCCGATTTGTTCAGTGATCTGAGTCAGCATGTATGGCCGTTGTTTGGCGAAGGGCGGTTGAGCCCGCAGTTGGCCAAGACCTTTGCGATCACGGATGCCGAGGCTGCGTTTGCGGAGCTGGCGACCAACCAGATTTCCGGGAAGTTGGTGCTGGTGATCGACGCAAGCCTGGCTTAAATGCCAATCCCGAATTGAAACCGGGTCAAAAAAATGTGGGAGCGGGCAAGCCCGCTCCCACATTTTGATTGGGTTTCAATTCAGGAAAAGGGGTGTCAGGTCCACTGGTGGATCGGCCAGCCGGCCTGTTCTGCGTGGGCCCGCAGCACGGGATCCGGGTTCACTACCTGTGGGTAATCGACTTTGCTCAACAGCGGCAAGTCATTGCGCGAATCCGAATAGAAGTACGCGCCTTCCAGGCTTTCACCTTCCTGCTCCAGCCATTGCATCAGCCGGGTGATCTTGCCTTCACGGTAGGTCAGTACACCGACTGTCTTGCCGCTGTACACCCCATGCGCCACGTCCAGTTCAATCCCCAGCACTTCCTCGATGCCAATGCGTGCTGCAATCGGCTTGACCAGATGGGTGCCCGAGGCCGAGATCACCAGGATCCGGTCACCGTTCTGGCGGTGGCGGGCGATGGTCTTGGTGGCGTCGCTGTAGATCAGCGGCTCGATAATATCTTCCACCCAGGGCTCTACCAGATGTGCGACTTCTTCCGGGGTACGCCCGATCATCGGTTCCAGGCTGAAGTCCATGAATTCTTCCATGGCCAACTCGCCGCGGCTGTAGGCGGACATCAGTTCATGGTTCTTGCGCATGAACGATTCACGGTCCACCCAGCCCAGGCGGCCCATCTGTTCGCTCCACAAGGTGGCGCAGTCGCCGTGGATCAGGGTGTCGTCCAGATCAAAAATTACCAAAGCCATCAGTCATGCTTCCTCAATAAACGCTGCATCCTCAGGCTACCTCACACAGCGCAGCGGGATCGATAGAAAGTGCCAGGCGCTGGCCATCCGCATGCAGATCCTGGGCCGAGCGATTGAGTACGTCCACCACCAATTCCACGCCCCGGGCTTCGATCCGATAGCGGATCACATTGCCCAGCAGGCTATGGCTGCGGACCAGGGCGTCCAGTTCGCCGCTGCGGTTGAGCTCGATGGATTCGGGGCGGATAGCGATGCGCCCGTTGACCGGGCGTTGCAACAGCTTGCTGGCCTGCTCGGCATCCAGCAGGTTGTAGTTGCCGATAAAACCGGCGGCAAAGGCGTCCACGGGGGCGGTGTACAGGGTCTCGGCGTCGCCGCTCTGCACAATCTTGCCCTGGTTCATCAGGAAGATGCGGTCGGACATGACCAGCGCTTCTTCCTGGTCATGGGTCACGAAGATGGTGGTCAGCCCCAGCTCGCGCTGGATCTGGCGGATCTGTTCGCGCAGGTGCTTGCGAATCCGTGCATCCAGCGCCGACAGCGGCTCATCGAGCAGCAACAGGCGCGGCCGGGTGACCAGGGAGCGGGCGAGGGCGACGCGCTGGCACTGGCCGCCGGACATCTGGTGCGGGTAACGCCCGGCCAGATCCTTGAGTTCGACCAGTTGCAGCACTTCCTGGACACGCTTATGACTGTCGTCGCTGTTGACCTTCTGCATACGCAGGCCGAAGGCGACGTTCTGCTCTACGGTCATGTTGGGGAACAGCGCGTAGCTCTGGAACACCATGCCGATATGGCGCTTCTGCGGGCTAACAGGAACGATGTCCTGGCCGTCCAGTAGGATCTGCCCGCTGTCCACTGGCGTCAGGCCGGCGATGCAGCGCAGCAGCGTGGACTTGCCGCAACCGGACGGGCCGAGGAGGGTGACGAATTCGCCCTTGGCGATCTCGCAATTGATATCGCTGAACACCGGGGTGGCGGCATAGCTTTTTTGCAGGTGCTGGACGCTGACGAAGCTCATTGGCTTTTGTCCTTGTTCAAGAGGTTGGCGGCCCAAGTGAGCAGCAGCACGAAGAGGAAGTAGGAAATGACCACGGCGCTGGTGAAGTGGCCGCTGCTGTTGCGCATGTTGTTGAGGTACACCTGCAAGGTCTCGTAGCGCGTGCCGACGAGGATATTGGCAAACACAAACTCGCCGAACAGGAACGAGAACGACAGCAGCAACGCCACCATCAGACCTTTGCGCAGGTTAGGCAACACCACCAGGATCGCCGCCTGCCAGGTGCTGGCGCCGAGCAGTTGGGCGGCATCCATCAAGTCGCGCAGGTTGATCGCTTGCAGGTTGTTGGTGATCGCGCGGTACATGAACGGCAGCGCCACGGTGAAGTAGCAGCCAATCAGGATCCACGGCGTGCCGACCATCGCCAGCGGCCCCGAGCCGTATAACTGCAACAGCCCCACCGACGACACCACCGGCGGCACCGCGAAGGGCAGCAGGATCAGGATGTTCATCAGCGCGTCGAGCTTGGGAAAGTGGTAGTGCACCACAAACAGCAGCGGCAGGATCAGCACCACCGACAGGATCAGCGCGCCGACGCAGACCAGCAATGACTGACCAAAGGCGTGCAGGAAGCGCGGATCGCTCCACAGTTGCACATACCATTTGAAGGTAAAGCCTGAGGGCAGGATGGTTGCCGACCAACTGCTGGCGAGGGAGTACACCAGGGTGCCAATCAACGGCAGCACCAGGATTGCGAACAGCAGGTACACCACCACGCGATGATAGAGGGCGACGGGGCTGGCTTCAGCGCGAGACATGGTAGCTCCTCTTGAGCAGCAGTTGATGGACCACGGTGACCACGGTCATCAGCGCCACCAGGATCACGGCCAGGGCGCTGGCCATGTTCGGGTCCAGGGAAATATCGCCGGAAACCATCGCCGCGATGCGGATCGGCAGCACGTTGAAGTTGCCGGTGGTCAACGCATAGACCGTGGCGTAGGCGCCCAGGGCATTGGCCACCAGGATCACGAAGGTGCCCAGCAGCGCCGGGGTCAGCACCGGCAGGCCGATATGCCGCCAGTACTGCCAGCCATTGGCCCCTAGCAACGCGGCGGATTCGCGCCAGTCTTCGCGCAGGGCATCGAAGGCCGGGTACAGCAGCAACACGCCCAGGGGGATCTGGAAGTAGGTGTACAGGATGATCAGGCCGGTCTTGGAGTACAGGTTGAAGTCCTGAATGATCCCGGCCTGCTTGAGCATGATGGTGATGCTGCCGTTGAACCCCAGCAGGATGATGAAGGCAAAGGCCAGGGGCACGCCGGAGAAGTTGCTGGTCATGTTGGCAAACGCAGTGACGAAGTTGCGCAGCGGCGAATCCACCTTGCGCAGGGAATAGCTGCCCAGCAACGCGATGATGATGCCGAAGATGCTGGAGTAGAAACTGATCTCCAGGCTGTGCTTGATTGCCTGCACGTAGAACTTCGAGCTGAAGATCTTGCTGAAGTTGGCCAGCCCCCAGCCGAACTCTTCCGATTGCAGGCTGTTGACCATCACCCAGAACAGCGGCGCGATCTGGAACACGATAAAGAACAGGGCGAAGGGCACCAGGCACAGGGCGGCCAGCCATTTGCCACGGATTACTGAATTCACTTCAACAGCTCCTGGCAGACAGGTTTGTCGTGGGCCACGCCAAGCAGGGCGCAAACGGTGCCGCAGATTTCGGTTTGCTTGGGCTGGGCCTTGGGGTCGAGGCTGAACGCATCGCCGAGGACAAACAGCGGTACTTCGCGTTCCTCCGCCAGCAGGCCGTTGTGCGAACGGTCGTTGTTCATGCCGTGGTCGGCGGTGACCAGCACCTGGTAACCGGCATCGAGCCAGCCTTGCAGGTAGTCGGCCAGGATGATGTCGGCCGAGCGGGCGCTGTTGCGGTATTGCGGGGTGTCGAGGCCGTGCTTGTGGCCGGCGTCGTCGATATTCATCGGGTGTACCAGCAAAAAGTTCGGTGCGTGCTTGAGGCGCAGGCTTTCGGCATCGGCAAACAGGTGGGCGTCGGGATAATGATCGCTCCAGTAGAAATGCCCGTGCTGGATCGCCAGGGCCTCGTCATCGGTATGCCGGTCGCGGGCTGCGCTGAAGGGCGAGCGGTTATACAGCTCGCTGACCCAGTGGTAAGCCGCCGCTGCAGTGCTCAGGCCGGCATCCGTGGCGTAATGGAAAATGCTGCGCTGGGTGGACAGGCGCGAGACGTGGTTGTGGACGATGCCGCTGTCGATCGGCGCTACGCCGGTGAGGATGCATTCGTACAGCGGGCGGGAGAGGGCGGGCAATTCGCATTCCAGCTTGTACAGCGCTGCGCGTCCTGCGCCGACGTAGGCCTGGAGATGCCCCATGGCATGCCGGGCGACCTCGTAGTTCAGGCCGTCGAGCACCACAAGGATGACGTTGTGCTTCATAGGGGCTCCGCAACAGTAAACATCGGTATGTCTGGAGGAACAGGGTCAAAACTGTGGGGGCGGGCAAGCCCGTCCCCACACAAGCCTGTTCCCACATTGGGTCTCCAGTGGATTGCCAATGTGGGGTGCTGGGCTTACTGCATATTGATAATGACTTCTTCCTGCCATTTCTGCGGCAGCGCCTTGGAGGTCTTCTCCCAGGCATCGGCGTCCTTGATCGGGGTCACGCCCTTGTACTGCTCGTTGGGCAGCAGCTTGGCCTGGACTTCTGGGGGCAGGGTCAGGTGTTCGGCACGGATCGGCCGCGCATTGCCCTTGGCCAGGTTGATCTGCCCGGCATCACTGAAGATGTATTCGCGGGTCAGTTTGGCGGCGTTGGGGTGCTTGGCGTATTTGTTGATGATGGTGGTGTAGCCGGAAATCACCGAGCCATCCGATGGGATCAGCACCACATAATCATCCGGGTTGGCCATCTTGGCCTTGTAGCTCAGGCCGTTGAAGTCCCAGACCACGCCTACTTCAACTTCACCTTTTTCCATGGTGGCGATGGTCGGGTTGGCCAGGGAGATCCGCCCCTGCTTGGCGATCTCGGCGAACATCAGCAGCGCCGGCTGGATGTTCTTTTCATCGCCACCGTTGGCCAGGGCTGCGGCCAGTACGCCGTTGGCGGCCTGGGCGGCGGTGCTCACGTCACCAATCGAGACCTTGTACTTGCCGGTCTTCAGGTCAGACCACTTGGTCGGGACTTCGGAACCGTGCAGCAGCTTTTTGTTGACGATAAACGCGATGGTGCCGGTGTAGGCCAGTGCCCAGTTGCCGTCCTTGTCCTTGGCCCAGGCCGGGATCTGCTCCCAGGTGCTTGGCTTGTAGGGTTGGGTCACGCCCTGCTTGACCGCAATCGGGCCAAAGGCTGCGCCCACGTCACCGATATCGGCGCTGGCATTGTCTTTTTCTGCGGCGAACTTGGCGATTTCCTGGGCCGAGCTCATATCGGTATCGATGTGCTTGAGGCCGTACTTGGCCGCCAGGTCTTCCCAGGTGCCGCGCCAGTTGGCCCAGTCATCGGGCATGCCGACGCTGTTCACAGAGCCTTCTGCCTTGGCGGCAGCCTCCAGGGTTTTCAAGTCGGTGTCAGCGGCCATGGCGGCGGTGCACATGGCAATGGTCGAGCCTAACAGTGATGCCAGGAAAAGCTGTTTCATCCGAAGCTCCTTTGGGCGTTTTCAACGCTGCGTTTTTTATGATGCGCGGTTGGTTTGGTCTAGGTCAGCAATACACGAGCCAATTTAGGCGCGCTGGATGACAGTTTCATGTCGATGTCGTTTTTATAACGCCTGCGCAGGCGCCTGCCGGGTAAGCGTAGACCAATGCATGGGCCCCGTATTTACTGGACTTGGCCGATGTATTGCAGGGTGTATGAGGCAGCGGCGCAAGGCGCTGTCATCTGTCGGTCATGTGTGATGCCTAGGCTTGCACGCAATGACCGCCGCCCATTCCAGGGGCATTTGGTGCACCCAGACAGTGCTGGCCTAGTCCAGATAGGTAACGTTGATGCGTGATGAGGCAACCAAAGCGGTGACAGCCATTGGCCAGACGCTGCAAGAGCAGATCAGCCACGGCTTATTGACGCCTGCGAGCAAATTGCCGGCCGAGCGCAAACTCAGTGAGTTGTTTGGTACCACCCGGATAACGGTGCGCGAAGCCTTGCTGCAATTGGAGGCCCAGGGCCAGATCTACCGCGAGGAGCGCCGCGGCTGGTTTGTCTCGCCGCCCCGTCTGGCCTACAACCTGATGCAGCGCAGCCACTTCCACGCCATGGTCAGCGCCCAGGGCCGGGTGCCGTCTACCGAGGTCATCTCGGCACGCCTGCAACCGGCGTCGGCGGCAGTCTGCGCGTGGTTGCAACTGCCGGCCCTGTCCAGCGTGATCCAGATCCGCCGCAGGCGACGGATTGATGGGCGATTGGTGCTGTATGTCGAGCACTACCTCAATCCCCAGTATTTCCCGGGGATCCTGGCGTGCGACTTGAATGAATCGATGACCGAGTTATATGCACGCAAGTACGACCTGCATTACGGGCGCGTGCGCTTCGAGATTGTGCCGACCTCATTGCAGGTAGACGCGGCAGCAGCCCTGAAAGTCTCGGTGGGCAGCCCTGGGCTGCGGATCGCCCGGGTCAACTACGATCAACATGAGCGGCTGATCGATTGCGATCTGGAGTTCTGGCGCCATGACGCGATTCATGTGGGGGTGGATGTGACCTGAGTGTCCTGCGGGCCACTCGCCGCCGTCACCACCTGCACACTCAAGCGCGGCATCGCCAGGTCCATCCCGGCCTCGTCCAGATGCCGCTTGAGCGACAGGTTGAACGCCCGCGACACCTCCCACTGCTTGATCGGCGCGGTCTTGAAGCGTGCGCGCAGGATGGCGTTGCCGGACTCGAAACTCTCCACACCCTGGAACTCCAGGGGCGACCAGATATTGCGACGTTGCAGCGGGTCGGCGCGCATTTTCTGCCCCACATCGCGCATCAGCTTGATCGCGGTGTCGATGTCCATGCTGGCGGGTACCGCGACGCGGAAAATCGCGTAGCCGAATTCCCGCGAGTAGTTCTTGATGCTCTTGATCTCGCTGAACGGGATGGTATGGACGATGCCGTCGATGTCACGCAGGCGCACGGTGCGGATGGTCAGGCCTTCGACGGTGCCCAGGTGGCCGCCGACGTCCACGTAGTCATCGATGGCCAGGGAGTCTTCGATGATGATGAACAGGCCGGTGATCAAGTCCGCCACCAGGGACTGCGCACCAAAGCCGATGGCCAGGCCGATCACACCGGCACCGGCCAGCAGTGGCGTGACGTTCATGCCCATGTTCGCCAGGGCGACGATGGCGGCGATGATAAAGATCGTCACGAACAGCACGTTACGGATCAACGGCATCATGGTCTGCGCCCGCGCGTTGGCCAGGCCTTTGCGTGAGCGGGTGAGGGCGTGATGGATCGCGGTATCGGCGAGGATCCAGATCAGCCACGAAAACAGCAGCGTACCGGCCAGGCCAAACAGTTTGACGCTGATTTCATGCCCGTCGCCTTCGGTAAAGCGGATCAGCGACCAGCCCCACACGCGCAGGCCCAGCTCGATAAACACCAGCCATACCAACAGGTGGACCAGGGTGTAGAAGAAGCTTTTCAGCCGCTCGGAATACAGCGCGTGACGCTTGTGCCCGCGTTGCGGCTTGAGGGCCTGGCGGCGCACCAGGCCATTGATCACCATGCACAACACCAGCAACACCGTGCAAAACAGCGACTGACGCAGCGCGGTGCTGGTGTCGCCGGCGGAAACAAAGGTGGCAAACAGCGAAATACCCACCAGCAACAGTGCCGGCAAATACCAGAAGGTGCCGATGATCGACAGGGTATCCGTCAGCGCACGGCGGGTCAGGCGCCGTGACAGTGGCTGGTTGCGGATCAGGTGGGCGATGGGGCGGCGGAAACGCAGGATGAACACGCCGGTGGACAGCGCGGCCAGTACATTGGCGACCGTCGCCGCGCTGTGCGCGAGGTGGATCCCCAGGGCTTCGGTCAGGCGCGGGTCGCTCAGCGCCTCGCCAAAGGCGGCAAAACTGCCGATCAGCCACAGCGGGCGAAAGGCCTGGTGGCGCAGGATATACAGCGCCCGGTGGCGGTGCGGGCCGTCGAGCACAGAGAAGGCAATGACGCAGATCGCCGAGAAACAGGTGCCGACCACCAGCGCGTACGCCAGCACCATGGCCAGGGATTTGCCCAGGGATGAGGGCAGGGCGTAACTCATATAGACCGTGATCACCAAGGCAATCAGCCAGGGCCCTAGCTTGCGCAAGGCAAAGCGCAGCATGTCCCAGGTCTTGGGGTGTTGTGGCAGTTCTTCACTGAGGCCAAAGCGCAGGCGCACCCAGTGACCGAGCCAGATCAGCGCGGCAGCCAGCAGGCTCCAGAGCATCAAAATCACGGCAAAACCGAAGATGATCGGCAGCCATTCGCTGGCCGGCAGCATCAATGCGGAAAACTCGGACTTAGCCTGGTCGAATTCGGCAGACCAGCGATTGAGCGGGCTGTCGGTGCCGGACAGCTGTTGCTCCAGACTGGCCAGGGTCCCACCGATCAAGCCCAGTACCCCTTGCTCGGCGGCGGGCTGGGCCTTTTTCGTGGCTTCGCGCAGCTTTTTCAGGTCGGCCAGCAGCTTGGCGCGCTGCTGGTCGTTTTCCAGGTTCTTGATCACCTCGTCCAGGGACTGCCCCAACGGCACATCGGCCTGCGGCTGGGCCTTGGAGGAGCTGCCGAGGATGCCGGGCAGGCCGACCGCCTGGGCAGGGGCGATGGGCAGCAGGGTCAGCAGACACAGGAACAGGCAGTACGGCAGGGCAAACAGACGAGCAAGCACGAGGCGGTCAACCTTGAAAACGACAGATCGACCGAGTGTACGAGGGCGCTATGCCCAATGCGAGTGCATTTGTCTATTCGGCCAGTTTGGCGAGGATCCGGAAGACGATGGTGCCGAGGATCAGCAGCATGCCGACCCACATGCCAAACACACCGAGGTTCTTGTCGCGGAAGTTGAAGCCAACGGCCAGCAGGATCATGCCCGCGAGGATGGGGATGAGCATGGCGTGGAAGGCGGACATCGGGATCATGGTGGGGACGGCCTTGTCGTTGGAAGATGATTACCAGTCTAGGCGTGTTTGGTGCAGGGTGCCTTGATGTGTGTCAGAAAGAGATGGAGTGCGGTCGAAATCGCCATCGCGGGCAAGCCCACTCCCACATTTTGACCGCAGTCTTCTGTAGGAGCGGGCTTGCCGCGATTGGCAGCGCCGCCGATCTCAGGGCAGGTCACGACTCGCATAAAACGCACTCAACACCTTCACCAGGTGCGCCAGGTCATGGCTGCCGCACAGCTCGCGGATCGAGTGCATGGCGAATGTCGGCAGGCCGATGTCCACGGTGCGCACGCCGAGGTGGCTGGCGGTGATCGGGCCGATGGTCGAGCCGCAGCCCATGTCGCTGCGCACCACGAAACTCTGCACCGGTACTTCTTCGGCCATGCACAGGTGGCGGAAGAACCCGGCGGTTTCGCTGTTGGTGGCGTAGCGCTGGTTGCTGTTGACCTTGATCACCGGGCCGGCATTGAGTTTGGGGCCGTGGTTGGCATCATGCTTGTCGGCATAGTTGGGGTGGATGCCGTGGGCATTGTCGGCAGAGACCAGCAGTGACTTCTGAATCGTACGTACAAACTCATCACCTTCAGGCAGCAGGCGGCGCAAGGTCTGCTCCAGCATCGGGCCGTCGGCACCGCAAGCCGAGCAGGAGCCGACTTCTTCGTGGTCGGTACACACCAGCACGCAGGTTTCGTCGGTCTCGCTGGTGAGCAGGGCTTGCAGGCCGGCGTAGCACGACAGCAGGTTGTCCAGGCGTGCACCGGCGATAAAGTCGCCATGCAGGCCAATCACGGCGGCGCCTTGGGTGTCGTAGAAACTCAACTCGTAGTCGAGCACTACGTCGGCGTTCAGGCCATGTTCGCGGGCCAGTTGGTCGGTGAGCACGGCGCGGAAGTCTACGCGCTCGTCACCGGCAAACTGCGCGAGGATTGGCGGCAGTTCGGTCTGGGCGTTGATCGCCCAGCCCTGGTTGGCTTCCCGGTTCAGGTGGATGGCCAGGTTGGGGATAATGGCGATCGGCAACTTGAAGTCGATCAACTGGCTTTCGACCTTGCCGTCACGGCGGAACGTCACGCGCCCGGCCAGGGACAGGTCGCGGTCGAACCACGGCGCCAGCAATGCGCCGCCGTAGACTTCCACACCCAGTTGCCAGAAACCCTGGCGTTGCAGCTCGGGTTGCGGCTTGACCCGCAGGCACGGGCTGTCGGTATGGGCGCCCACCAGGCGGATGCCGTCATGCAGGGGCGATTGGCGGCCCATCTTGAACGCGATGATCGAGGAGTCGTTACGGGTTACGTAGTAGCGACCGTTGGCCTCGGTGGTCCAGGTCTCGCGCTCGTCAAGACGCTGGAAACCGGCGGCTTCCAGGCGTTGGGCCAGGGCAGCAGTGGCATGAAAGGGGGTGGGAGAGGCCTTGAGGAAGTCGATCAGGCCTTGATTCAACGCTTCGCGCATAAGTAGCTCCAGACAGCAATGGCGCGAGTTTACCGTCCGATGTGATAAGTGCACAGAACAAATGTGGGAGCGGGCTTGCTCGCGAATGCGGTGTGTCAGTCAGCCTTTCTGTGACTGATAGACCGCATTCGCGAGCAAGCCCGCTCCCACATTTTTGATCGGGTTGCCAATTTTAGAACGGCGCAGGGCACTCGAAGCGCAAACGTTCGCCGCTTTGCGGGTGAGTAAAGCTCAGCATGCTCGCGTGCAGGCACAGGCGGGGCCAGGCAGCCAGGGCCTGTTCGTGGGCATACAAACCGTCGCCCAGCAGCGGGTGACCGATGGACAGCATATGCACGCGCAACTGGTGTGAACGTCCGGTAATCGGCGTCAGCTCAACCCGGCACCAATCCCCGCAACGCTCCAGGACTTTCCAGAAGGTCAGTGCGTGTTTGCCGAACTCATGGTCCACCACATGTCGCGGCTTGGTCGGCGGGTCATAGCGCAGCGGCAGGTCGATGCTGCCACTGTCCAGTTCCGGTTGGCCCCAGCACAAGGCTGTGTAGGCTTTTTCGGTTTCGCGGTCGTGAAACTGACGGGACAGTTCGCGGTGGGTGTCAGCATCCCGGGCCAGCAGGATGATCCCCGAAGTTTCCCAGTCCAGACGATGGACGATGCGGGCCTCGGGATAGCCGTTTTCCTGCAGGCGGGTGATCAGGCAATCCTTGTTGTCGTCGGCGCGACCTGGCACCGACAGCAGCAGGGTAGGCTTGTTCACCACCAGCACAGCGGCATCCTGGTGGAGAATATGGATATTGGACAGCGGCATTAAACAGCCTCGTAACAAACGCCAACGGCGGCTGCGCCCATCGCCTCTTGTAGGGGCGAGCTTGCTCGCGAAGAACCTGAGAGCGCCGCGTTTATCCAGGATGAACGCGGTGCACTTGAGTCCTTCGCGAGCAAGCTCGCTCCTACAGGGGGCGATATAGCGGAGCCGCCGTGGCGACCGCCTGTTCGATCAACGATCAGGCAGGGTGATATTGAGTTCCAGAATCGAGCAGCTGCCGTCATTTTCCAGGGCGACATGCACGTCATCGTTACCGATATTGACGTACTTGCGGATCACCTCCACCAGTTCCTTTTGCAGGGCTGGCAGGTAATCCGGGGTGCTGCGTTGGCCGCGTTCGTGCGCCACGATGATCTGTAGACGCTCTTTCGCTACCGACGCAGTGCTAGTTTTTTTGGTGGAGCGAAAGAAGTCAAAAATACTCATTGTTTAGTTGCCTCCAAACAGGCGCTCGAAGAATCCCTTCTTCTGTGCATCGAGGAAGCGATGTTCCACGGTCTTGCCCAGCAAGCGATCGACAGCATCGCTGTACGCCTGGCCGGCGTCGCTCTGGTCGTCGAGAATGACCGGTACGCCCTGGTTGGACGCCTTGAGTACCGCTTGGGATTCTGGGATCACACCCAGCAGCGCAACTGCCAGGATCTCTTTAACGTCTTCTACGCCCAGCATCTCGCCCTTGCTTACGCGCTCAGGGTTGTAGCGGGTCAGCAGCAGGTGCTCCTTGATCGGGTCTTCGCCTTTCTCGGCGCGACGGGATTTGCTGGCCAGCAGGCCCAGCATACGGTCCGAGTCACGTACCGAAGACACTTCCGGGTTGGTCACGACGATGGCTTCATCGGCGAAGTACATCGCCAGGTGAGCACCGGTCTCGATACCGGCCGGGGAGTCGCAGACCACGAACTCAAAGGTTTCCTTGAGTTCCATCAGGACTTTTTCCACGCCTTCTTTGGTCAGCGCGTCTTTGTCACGGGTCTGGCTGGCGGCCAGTACATACAGGTTCTCAAGGCGCTTGTCCTTGATCAGTGCCTGTTGCAGGTTGGCTTCGCCGTTGACCACGTTGACGAAGTCGTACACCACGCGGCGCTCGCAACCCATGATCAGGTCAAGGTTACGCAAGCCCACGTCGAAGTCGACGATGACTGTCTTGTGGCCGCGCAGAGCGAGGCCGGTACCGATAGCGGCGCTGGTGGTGGTCTTACCCACACCACCCTTGCCGGATGTAACCACGAGAATCTTGGCCAAGGTGTTTCACCCCTAAGGAAAAAGGACTTTTCGGTCCCTGAAAAACATCTCTTGAAACTCGCTGCAGGCGGACAGCCTTCGTAAGAAAAAGATGTGGTTCCCGTAGGGAAACGCCAACTTCCTATTGTTCCTACACAAGTCTTGCCGGTTTCGCTTTGCTATCAGAGTCTAGAGATGCTTGGAAAATGCGGCAGTATCCGTTAAAGACGGATGATGTTCAACACATCGCCCGACAGGCTGATCTGTACCCCGGCCCCCCACAGCGGATCACGCCGCAAATCTTCTGAAACCTTGTACTGCCCGGCGATGGACACCAGCTCAGCACTCAGTTGCTGGCAGAAAATCCGTGCCTTGGTATCACCCTTGACCCCGGCCAGTGCCCGACCGCGCATTGGGCCGTATACATGGATGTTGCCATCGGCGAGAAGTTCCGCACCGGGACTGACGGGGGCGACTACAACCAGATCGCCGCCCTGGGCGTAAATTTGCTGCCCGCCGCGTACGGGGGAGGTGATGATCTTTGTAGGCTTGATCGTCGGCTCGGGTGGTTTTTCCGGTTTTTTCTTCACTTCAGTTTCCACCGGGTCGAGCACGCGCTCGCGGGCGCCGGACGGTGGCAATACTGGCAGTTCAATGGCGATGGCCGCAGCGATGTCTTCAATGCGGCTGGCGCGAATGGCCAGGGTGCGCAGGCCATGTTGGCGGCACACGCGCATCAAGCCCGGCAGATCAACGGCGCCCTGGCCGGCTGGCAATTTGTCCAGGGCCAGCACCAGCGGCGCATTGTTGAAGAAATTCGGCGCGAGGGCGACTTTGGCGGCAAGCTGGCGATCCAGTGCGTCAAGGTCGTTGCGGGCCAGTTCCAGCACAGTAATGGCCAGCATGCTGCCCTTGAGCTGGAATACGGGATCTTGGTCTAGCGATTCAGTTTGGCTCATGGTCGGCAAAGCGGCTTGTCACGAAAAGTGTCGAGACTTATAACGAGAACATCCGCTAGCCGCAAGCCGGGTCGAACCGTTGTAGAATGCGCGGCCCTTGTCTTTACCGGAATCTGTAATGGATCGCCCGCGTTTTCGAGCTGTATTTTTTCACCCGCGCTTCTGGCTGTTGTGGCTGGGACTTGGTGTGCTGTGGTTGATCGTGCAGCTGCCATACCGGGTTTTGTTGGGGATTGGCCGTGTCCTGGGTGCGTTTATGTACCGAGTGGCCGGTGAACGTCGGCGTATTGCCGCGCGAAACCTGGAACTGTGCTTCCCGCAAATGTCCGCCCAGGAGCGTAAACATTTGCTCAAGGAAAACTTTGCGTCCACCGGCATCGCCTTCTTCGAGATGGCCATGAGCTGGTGGTGGCCCAAGCCACGCCTGGCGCGCCTGGCCCATGTCGAAGGGCTGGAACACCTCAAGCAGGCACAACTGGAAGGCAAGGGCGTGATCCTCATGGCCCTGCATTTCACCACCCTGGAGATCGGCGCTGCCTTGCTGGGCCAGAAGCACACCATCGATGGCATGTACCGTGAGCACGGCAACCCGTTGTTCGATTTCATCCAGCGCCGTGGCCGCGAGCGCCACAACCTCGATTCCCTGGCGGTAGAGCGTGAAGACGTGCGCGGCATGCTCAAGCTGCTGCGCGCCGGCCGGGCGATCTGGTATGCGCCGGACCAGGACTATGGCGCCAAGCAAAGCGTTTTTGTGCCGTTGTTCGGTATCCAGGCCGCCACGGTCACCGCCACCAGCAAGTTCGCGCGGCTGGGCAAGGCGTTAGTGGTGCCGTTTACCCAGCAGCGCCTGGCGGATGGCAGCGGTTACCGCATGGTGATTCATCCGCCGTTGCGCGACTTTCCCGGTGAGTCCGACGAAGTCGATTGCCTGCGCATCAACCAGTGGGTGGAAACGGTGGTGCGCGAGTGCCCTGAGCAATACCTGTGGGCCCATCGCCGTTTCAAGAGCCGGCCGCCGGGCGAACCCAAGCTGTACGAAAAGCGTCGCTGAACAAACGGACTGTCCCCCGCCCATGGAGTTATGCAATGCGCCCAACTGAACCGGTCACTGGCTTGATTCTTTCCGGCGGCGGGGCGCGTGCGGCGTATCAGGTCGGGGTGCTGGCGGCGATTGCCGAACTGTTGCCGCCGGGCGCGGCCAATCCCTTCCCGGTGATTGTCGGCACCTCGGCCGGCGCAATCAACGCCGTGAGCCTGGCCAGCGGGGCCATGGATTTTACCGCCGCCATTGAACGCCTCACCGCCTTCTGGCAGGGCTTTCGCAGCCATCTGGTACTGCGCAGCGACTGGCCGGGGGTGATTCACCAGGCCAGCCGCTTCCTGACCCGCAGCCTGTTGGGCCTGGGATCGCCGGTGCCGGTGGCGCTGCTCGACAGTTCGCCACTACGGGAACTGTTGCAGGAAAAATTGCATTTCGAAGGCATCAATGAGGCGATCCGCCATAAACACCTGCACGCCGTCGCCGTGACGGCGTTCGGCTATGAGTCGGGGCAGGCGGTGACGTTCTATCAGGGTGGCGGCACCATCGACGCCTGGCTGCGCCACCGGCGCATTGGCCTGCCCACGGAGTTGACCGTGGAGCACCTGCTGGCCAGCTCGGCGATTCCGTTGCTGTTTGCGCCAGTCAAACTCGATCAGGAGTATTTTGGCGATGGCGCCGTCCGGCAGTCGGCGCCGATCAGCCCGGCTTTGCACCTGGGGGCGAGCCGGGTGCTGGTGGTGGGCGTCAGTGGCAACCCGCGTTCCGTTGACCCGAATGAGCCGCAGCAACGCACTTACACCGGCCAGCAGCCGACCCTGGCGCAGATCGGCGGGCACATGCTCAACAGCACGTTCATTGACAGCCTTGAGAGCGATATCGAGTTGCTGGAGCGCCTCAACCAGTTCAGCCATCTGCAGCCGGCCGACAGCGCCGCGCGCGGTCTGGCACCGGTAGACGTGCTGGTGATTGCGCCCAGCCAGCCAATCGACGAGATTGCGGCGCGCCATCGCCAGGAACTGCCGGCAGCGTTGCGTCTGTTTTTACGTGGGCCAGGGGCGACCAAGACCAGCGGGGCGGGGGTGCTCAGCTATCTGCTGTTCGAGGCGGGGTATTGCAGTGAGTTGATCGAGCTGGGCCGGCGCGATGCGCTGGCCAAGCGCGAAGAGTTGCAGCGGTTCCTGGGCTTGGCCTGATCCCTTGTAGGAGCGAGCTTGCTCGCGAAAAACCTGAGAACGCCGCGTGCATTCAGGATACTCGCGTCATCGTTAACGATTTTCGCGAGCAAGCTCGCTCCTACAGGGGGCCGTGTTCAGGCTTTAGAAGTGGTACTTGACCAGCAGGCTCGCCGTGTCCTGATTGGTCTCGAACGCGCCGCTGTCCTGGATCCCGTACTTGTTCTTCCAGTAGTCGTATTCAAAGCCGACATACAACTGCTTGGCGCCCCAGCTCATGGCCTTGCCCAAGTCATATTTGACCTGCGGGTTGAAGTGCAGGTTGGCGTGGTAGGTGCCACGGGCGTTCTTGTCGTTATCCACCACCCAGTCCATGAAACCGTCGATCAGCACGTCGGAGTTGCCCACGGGAATGGTGTACGACCATACCGGCGTGATCTGCCATACGCCGTCACCCGGGCGATTGCCTTCGGTCTGGCGCTGGTAGAAGTTCAACTGGAAGTAATCGAAGCCGGGGATGTTCAAGTCAAATGCCGGGCCTACCAGGTAGGACTCATTGTCGCCTTCGCCGAACTCGTAAGTGAACGCCAGCAAGACATCTTTGATCGGTCCGAAGGACAAGTCTTTATCGAAGATCTTGCCAAACGACAGCCGTGGGCTGAACTCGCCATAGTAAGTATTGGGGCCGACGTTGCCGTCTTCCTTGCCGTTGTAAAAGATACGGTCGAGGAAGAAGAAGTTGTCGCCGTACTTCCACGCATCGGCATGTTCAAAGGTGACGGTTTGCTGGATCTCTGGGTTGACTTTGAAGTTCTTACCCCACAGGTAAGTCAGGCTGTTGTTCTGCCACTGCAGCAGGTCACCCGCCATCGCTTGGCCCCCAACCAACAGGGATCCTGCCAACATAAGGCTGTTCACGGTACGTTTCATTCGGTTGCTCCCGAGCTAAGGTTTTGTGGTTTTTCTTCTACGCAGGCGCTCTGGTGTGGCGCCTTTTGGTTCGCTGCAAAAATCGTCTGTTCGGTCAGCTTTAATGCTTTTAGCAAGAGCTGCGCCAAGGTGTTTGAAAAGCCAAAAAATCCCCGTCGGCTGCAGGGGATGCAGTCGAATTCAGAGGACTTTTGCGCACTTTGGCAGCCAACATAAGGCCGGGATAAGTTGGCCTTTAAGTCAGCTTTTACATTCGCTGTTTTTTTTTGAGTCGATTTGAGCGGGCGCGGAGAATACTGGCTCCAGAGCCTGTGCTCAAGTGCGCTGTAAAAGAGCGCGAGGGGCGAGAATGGGGCACGGCGTGTGGCCGGCCCCAGGTGAATGGCGTGCATGTGGATATTCCCTGTTCGTTGTTATTTTTGTAGTAACGAAGGAATCAATGCGTATGGGCGACTTCGGGTCGTTCTGAACCGCCCAGGATGTTGAACAACACGTTCAGCGACAACGCACTGAGCGTGGCCATGGCAATGCCGCTATGGGTAATCGGGCTCATCCACAACGGCAACTGGGCGAAGAACTCCGGGCGTACCACCGGAATCAGGCCCATGCCGATGCTCACGGCCACCAGCAACTGGTTACGGCGGTCGGCAATGTCGGCTTCCTGGAGGATCTTGATCCCGGTCGCCGCGACCATGCCGAACATCGCGATGGCCGCACCACCCAGCACCGCAGGTGGAATCGACGCTACCAAAAACGCCGCCTTGGGCAGCAGGCTCAGCACAATCAGAAAGGCCCCGGCCATGATCGTCACCGAGCGGCAACGCACGCCGGTCATCTGCACCAGGCCGATGTTCTGGGCGAAAGAGGAGTGGGTGAAGGTGTTGAAGAACCCGGCAAAGAACGATGCGCCGGCATCGCACAGCAGGCCGCGCCGTAGCATTTTCGGGGTGACTTCCTGCCCGGTGATCTTGCCCAGGGCCAGGAACATGCCGGTGGACTCGACGAAAATAATCACGACCACCAGGCACATCGACAGGATCGGCGCCAACTCGAACGTGGGCATGCCGAAGTGCAACGGCGTGACCACTTGCACCCACGGCGCCTGCTCCAGGCCACCGAGGTCGACCATGCCGAGCAAACCGCACAAGGCATAGCCCAGGGCCATGCCGATCAGCACCGAGATATTGACCCAGAAACCGCGCATGAAACGGTTGATCAACAGGATGGTGGCGAGTACCAGGCCGGCGATGGCCAGGTAGATCGGTGAGCCGAATTGCACAGCGCTGGCGCCACCGCCCGCCCAGTTCACCGCGACGGGAAACAACGAAAGACCGATGGCGGTGATCACGGTACCGGTCACCAACGGAGGGAAGAAGCGTACTACCTTGGACATGAACGGCGCGATCACCATACCAAAGAACCCGGCGGCGATGGTTGCGCCGAAGATCCCTTGCAGGCCGATACCCGGCATGCCTGCCATGGCGACCATGCTGCCGACCGCAGCAAAGCTGGCGCCCATCATCACCGGCATACGGATACCCAGCGGGCCGATGCCAAAGGACTGGACCATGGTGGCGATCCCCGCCACCAACAGGTCGGCGTTGATCAGAAAGGCGATTTCTTCACGGCTCAAACCCGCGGCTTGTCCGATGATCAGCGGTACGGCCACGGCGCCGCCGTACATCAGCAGTACATGTTGCAGGCCTACCAGGATCAGTTGCAAAAGTGGAAGCCGCACCATGGCGGGCGCGGCAGGAATCTGCGTTTCTAACTGGGACATGCAACACCTCGGATCTTTTTTATTTTTGTGTTGTTTGGCAGTCAATTGCCATTTGGAGCTCGATCTCAAAATCACCGCAGATCCCCTGTGGGAGCGGGCTTGCTCGCGAAAACGGCGGCTCAGTCACCTTAAGGGTTGAATGACACACCGCATTCGCGAGCAAGCCCGCTCCCACATTTTGGATTTGCGTCAGGCTGTCAGTTAGTGCGGGCCCCCTGATTGATCCAGCTACCAATCAACTCGCGTTCCTGTTGAGTCATCTGGGTAATGTTGCCCAGCGGCATGATCTGGCTGGCAACCGCCTGCGCTTGAATGCGCGCCGCTTGCTGCTGGATCTGCGCCGGGGTATCGAACATCACCCCGGCCGGTGCGGTGCTGAACAGCGGGCTGGTGGGCTTGGCCGAATGGCACACGGTGCAACGCTCTTCAATCACGCTATGTACCTTGCCAAAATCCGTCGAGGCCTGGGCCGCAGGCGCTTCTGCCGCTGGTGCTGGCGCGGCGGGAGTTGCTGGCTTGAGGCCGCCACCCAATGCGGTTTCCGGCAATGGCTGGTACTCGATCGCTGCTGGCGCCTTGGCCACGTCCGGTGTGGTAACCGCGGGTTTTGGACCGGTGACATAAGCCAGGCAGATCATCGCCAGGGCACCGACCGGCAGAGTCCAGGCGTATTTCTGGCTGTCGTGGCGGGTGTTGAAGTAGTGACGCACCAACACCGCCGCCACCGCGATCCCGGCCAGGATCAACCAGTTGTACTGGCTGCCGTAGGTGCTCGGGAAGTGGTTGCTGATCATGATGAACAGCACAGGCAGGGTGAAGTAGTTGTTATGGCGTGAACGCAACAGGCCCTTGGCCGGCAGTGCCGGGTCTGGCGTGCGGTTTTCCGCGATCGCCGCCACCAGCGCACGCTGGGCCGGCATGATGATGCGGAACACGTTGCCGACCATGATGGTGCCGATGATGGCGCCCACATGCAGGTACGCGCCACGGCCACTGAACACCTTGCTGAAGCCATAGGCGGCGCCGATCAACAGGACGAACAGGATGAAGCCGAGCAGGGCAGGGCGTTTGCCCAGGGCCGAGTCGCACAGAAAGGAGTAGATGAACCAGCCGGCGAACAGTGAGCCAATGCCCAGCAACACGCCTTCGGTACCGCTGAGGCTGCTGCCGGGGGCGAGCAGGTACAGCGTCGGGTTGAGGTAGAACACCACGCAGAGCAGCGCGACGCCCGACATCCAGGTGAAATAGGCTTCCCATTTGAACCAGTGCAGGTTGTCCGGCATGGTCGGTGGGGCCAGTTTGTATTTTTCCAGGTGGTAGATACCGCCACCGTGGATTGCCCATAAATCGCCAGCCAGGCCGCTTTTGGGGTTGACGCGGTTCAGGTTGTTTTCCAGCCATACGAAATAGAAAGACGCACCGATCCAGGCCACGCCAGTGATCATATGAACCCAGCGCACGCTAAGGTTCAGCCATTCCAACAGATGTGCTTCCACAGTCTTTACCTCTCGCCCGTCACCCTTGTTGTCGGGTGATCGGACCTTCTCTTATTGGTGGGGGGCGAGGATCAACCGCTCATCCTCTTTGAAAAAATGCTCATCGCAGTTATTGCCTGTGCCACTGCGATCAACCACCAGGAAGTCATCCCGCTTTTCGATCGTCAGCACCGGGTGGTGCCAGACGCCGCGATGGTAATTAATGCCCTGCCTGCCGTTGGTGACGAAGGCGCGGACCAAGCCTGATACAGGTTCATCGCCAACCGGCGCGACCACGATCAGAAAGGGGTTGCCGAGCAGCGGGATAAAGGCCTGGCTGCCCAGCGGGTGTCTTTCCAGCATGCACACGGTCAACGGCATGTCCTGCGCATCGGCGCGGAAGATGCTGATGATGGCGTGGTCTTCTGGCGTGGCGGTCTCGACCGTCGCCAGTTTATGAAAGCGCATGGTCGAGCCGTTGTTGATCATGAAGTGATCGCTGCCTTCGGTTTCGATAACGTCTCCGAAAGGGGCGAAGGCTTCTTTGGTCAAGGGTTCGATCATCAGTGTGCGCATGGCTGTCTTCTTAATCTGTTTAGTTATTGATGGATCTGTGTAGGAGCGAGCTTGCTCGCGAAAAACTCAAGGGCACCGCGTTTATCCAGGAGGGGCGCGTTATCGTTGACGATCTTCGCGAGCAAGCTCGCTCCTACATGGGCGGCCTTATTTAGCGACCTTGCCGAAAACCCGCAGGCGGCTCACACCACCATCCGGGAATACGTTGAGGCGGATGTGGGTGATCGGGCCCAGTGCCTTGATCTGCTCGGCGAAGGTGTGTTCGGCGTGCATTTCCAGTTTCTGTGCTGGCAGCAGTTCGCGCCAGAACAGCGATTGGGTTTCGATCTGGCTGTCGGTGCCGCCTTTGACGAACGCGCCCTGGATCGAGCAAGTGTCCGGGTAGTTGCCCTTGAAGTGCAGGGTATCGACCACCACTTTTTCGATCTCGCCGGCATGCCCCAGCGCGACGATTACCCAGTCATTGCCAGGCGTGCGACGGCGTGCGGTTTCCCAGCCATCGCCCATGTTGATGCCGCGGCCCGGGTTGAGGATGTTGCCCATGCGCCCGAAGTGTTCATCGGAGCAGGCCAGTGCGCGACCGCCATTGAGGGAGGAGGCCAGGTCCACTTGTTCGTTGTCACCCACGGTCGACCAGTCGCGGAACGGAATGCCGTACACACGCAGACGTGCTACGCCGCCATCCGGGAAGATGTTGAAGCGCAGGTGGCTGAACGCCTGGTCGTTGTTGATCTCGTGGAAGTGATGGCTGTTGCCCTGCAACTCTACGGCGGACAGTACTTCAACCCACTGGGTGTTGTCATCGGGCTCGCCCGAAGCCAGGAAGCAGCCTTCCAGGGACGCCGATGGCGGGAAGTTGCCGGTGAAGAATGAAGTGTCGATGTCCACGCCCTTGATCGAACCCGGTACGCCCAGGCGGATCACCGCGCTGTCGAAGCCTTCGAAGCGCTTGCGGCGGGACTCCCAGCCGTCCATCCACTTGCCGTTATCATCGAAAACGCCCTCCTTCCATACGGCCGGGGTCGGCTGGAACAGTCGGTTGGCGTCGGCGAACCAGTCATCGGTCACCGAGATGATCTTGGTGCCCAGGCGGGCGTCGGCCAGGTTGACGAACTTCTCGAAAGGTACGGGTTGCGCTTTCATTCTTCTTGTCTGCCTTAGATAGAGTGGCTTGGGATGCTTGCCAGGCCCTGGGCGTTGATCGATTCGCTCGGGCCAGGTTTGCTAAAGGGTCAGTAATCGGAACAACGCGATCTTGTTGATCTCTGCCAGCGCGCACTTGAACTCGGTCTCGACCGGGTTGTGGATGCGCGTTTCAAACGCGGCGAGGATTTGATGCCGGTTGCTGCCTTTTACCGCCATGATGAAGGGAAACTTGAACTTGGCCTTGTAGGCATCGTTCAGCTCGGTGAAGCGCGAAAACTCGTCGCTCGAGCATTGGTGGATACCGGCGCCAGCTTGTTCGTTAGTGCTGGCTTCGGTCAGTTGGCCCTGGACGGCAGCTTTGCCGGCCAGGTCCGGGTGAGCGTTGATCAGGGCCAGTTGCCTGGTGTGATCGGCACTCAACAGGATATCGCTCATGCGCTGGTGCAGGGTCTCAATCTCATCGATCGAAGCGTCCTGGCCCAGGTCGAAGGCCTTTTCGGCCACCCATGGCGAGTGTTCATAGATATCGGCGAAGGCTGCGACAAATTCGTCGCGGCTGAGGGTCGATGGTTTCAAGGTTTGGAACGCTGTCATTTGGCGGCTCCCTGGAAAGGGTGTACGTCATGCCAGTGGCGGGCAATGTCGACGCGGCGGGTGAACCACACCTGGTCATGGCCCTTGGCGTATTCGATAAAGCGCTTGAGTGCGGCCAGGCGCGCCGGGCGGCCGATCAGGCGGCAATGCAGGCCGATGGAGAGCATTTTCGGGGCCTCGGCACCTTCGGCATACAGCACATCGAAGGCGTCCTTGAGGTATTCGAAAAAGTCGTCGCCCTTGTTGAAGCCCTGGACCTGGGTGAAGCGCATGTCATTGGTGTCCAGGGTGTAGGGGATCACCAGGTGCGCCTTGCCGGTCGGGTTGTTCGGTTCCCAGTAGGGCAGGTCGTCGTCGTAGGTGTCGCAGTCATACAGGAAGCCGCCTTCCTCCATCACCAGTCGCCGTGTGTTGGGGCCGGTGCGCCCGGTGTACCAGCCCAGTGGGCGTTCGCCGGTCAGCTCGGTGAGGATACGGATGGCTTCGAGCATGTGCTCGCGCTCCTGGGCCTCATCCATGTATTGATAGTCGATCCAGCGGTAGCCGTGGCTGCAAATCTCGTGACCGGCGGCGACCATGGCGCGGATCACATCGGGGTGACGTTGTGCGGCCATGGCCACGGCGAAGATGGTCAGCGGAATGTCGAATTCCTTGAACAGCTTGAGGATGCGCCACACGCCGGCACGGCTGCCGTATTCGTACAGTGACTCCATGCTCATGTTGCGCGCGCCTTGCAGCGGTTGGGCCGAGACCATTTCCGAGAGGAAGGCTTCCGACTCTTTGTCGCCGTGCAGGATATTGCGCTCACCGCCTTCTTCGTAATTGAGTACGAACGACAGGGCAACGCGCGCCTTGCCCGGCCAGTGAGGGTGCGGTGGGTTACTGCCGTAACCGATCAGGTCGCGTGGGTAGTCAGCGCTCACTGCAGTCTTCCTTCTTGTTCGTGATCGATGGTGTGGCGGTCGTGGCGTCACAGCGATGGGCTGATTGTATACAACTTGATGGTCACTTTGTAAGCCTGTATTTCTGCATTTTTTCCAGGCGGTAGCAGAGGCCTATCCTTGCAAGAAACTTGCCCAATTGGTCAACTAAAGTATGAAAAACCATCTGTAGGAGCCGGCTTGCTGGCGATGGCATTCTTGCTGTTGCCACATCTGTGGTCGATACACCGTCATCGCCGACGAGCTGGCTTCTACAGGGGGGAGGGATGTTTGTTGAATTTATTGTGTACAATTTTTTTGAAAAGTGTCTTAATCGGCTATCGCCGGCTTTTCATTGCCCTGCAAAGGTGCGGCCTCTTTATTAATCCACGACACGGGAGCTCCGATCCATGGGACGACTGACCACACACGTACTGGACGCCGCCCACGGCTGCCCAGGCAGCGCCATCAAGGTTGAACTGTTCCGCGTCGAAGGTGCGCAACTGGAGCTGGTCGCCAGTGCCCTGACCAACAGCGATGGCCGTTGCGACGCGCCGCTGCTGCAAGGTGATGAGTACCGCAGTGGTGTCTACCAGTTGCAGTTCAGTGCCGGCGACTACTACCGCGCCCGTGGCGTGCAACTGCCGGAACCTGCGTTTCTCGATGTGGTAGTGCTGCGTTTTGGCATCAGTGCCGAACAGGATCACTACCATGTGCCGCTGCTGATTTCGCCCTACAGCTACTCCACCTATCGCGGTAGCTGAGTCGTCACCTCGCTTCACACCCCCAAATGCTCTTCGTTGGTTTCGCCCGCTCACACTGCGGGCTTTTTTTTGCCCGCTCTGTAGGAGCGAGCTTGCTCGCGAAAAACGTCAACGATAACGCGCGTTGTCTGGCTACACGCGGTGCGCTCGAGTTCTTCGCGAGCAAGCTCGCTCCTACACGGCGTCAGGAAGCCACTAGCCCCTGAGCAGCGATGCCGCCCCGGCGCTGCCAAACAGCCCGGCACTGAAACGGTTGAACCAGCTCTGGCCCTTGCCGGTGCGCAGATACCGCGCGGCACCATGGGCTCCCAGGCCGTAGGCCAGCTTGCATAGCAGGTCCAGCACGGTCCAGGTGGCGATCATGATCAGCAGTTGCGGCAAAAACGGCTGCTGGCTGCTGAGAAACTGCGGCAGGAAGGCGGCGAAAAACAGAATGTCCTTGGGGTTGCTCGCGCCCAGCACAAAGGCCCGGCCAAACAGCGCGCGAAAGCGCGGTACGGGTGCTGCGTCCGGCACCACGGCGCCCTGGGACGGCAGGCGCGACTGCTGCCAGCTCTGCCAGGCGAGGTAGAACAGATACAGCGCACCGACGATCTTCAAGGCGCTGAACAACTGCTCCGACGCCAGCAACAAGGCCCCCAGGCCGAGGGCCGAGGCGCTCAGCAGGCAGATCGAGGCAAACACCCCGCCAAGAAACGCCGGGTACGAACGGCGCAGGCCGTAGTTCAGGCTGTTGCTGATCATCAGCAACGACAGCGGCCCCGGAATCAGGATCACGATCAAAGCAGCGCCGCTGAACAGCAGCCAGGTTTCCACGCTCATTACATTCCTCCATACATGCAAAAGCCCCACCCGAGGGTGAGGCGGTTTTCGCCGGCTTCCGAGTTACAGGAAGACAAACTTGGCGATGAAAATCGCGCACAGCACCCACAGGCTGATGGAAATTTCCTTGTACTTGCCAGTACCGGCCTTGAGGGCCACGTAGGTGATAAAACCCAGGGCGATGCCGTCGGCGACGGAAAAGGTCAAGGGCATCATGATCGCCGTGACAATCGCCGGGATGCTGTCGGTGGCGTCGTCCCATTCGATATGGGCCATGCCGCTCATCATCAGCATCGCCACATAAATCAATGCACCGGCCGTGGCATACGCGGGAATCATGCCCGCCAGCGGGGCGAAAAACATCGCTGCCACAAACAATACGCCCACGGTAACGGCGGTCAGCCCGGTGCGCCCACCTGCGGCCACGCCCGCAGCGCTTTCCACATAACTGGTGACTGGTGGCACACCCACCACCGCACCAAACACGCTGGAGGCGCTGTCGGCTTTCAAGGCCCGCGAGAGGTTTTCGATCTTGCCGTCGGCGTTCACCAGCCCGGCGCGCTGGGCAACGCCCATCAGGGTGCCGGCAGTGTCGAACATGTGTACAAACAGGAAGGCGAATACCACGCTGATCATGCTGACGTTGAACACGCCCATCACGTCCATCGCCATCCAGGTCGGTGCCAGGCTCGGCGGGGGCGCCACAATACCCTGGTAATGCACCAGGCCCAGGCCCCAGCCGGCCAGGGTAACGGCGATGATGCTGATCAGGATCGCACCGAACACCCGGTGATAACTGAGGATCGCGATCAGCAAAAAGCAGATGGCCGCCAACAGCGGAGCCGGTTCATGCAGGGAGCCGAGCTTGATCAGGGTGGCGGGGCTTGCAACGATGATGCCGGCGGTTTTCAGGCCGATCACCCCCAGAAACAGACCCACCCCCGCGCCCATGGCGTGGCGC
This sequence comes from Pseudomonas sp. 25 R 14, assembly GCF_900004755.1. NCBI lineage: Bacteria > Pseudomonadati > Pseudomonadota > Gammaproteobacteria > Pseudomonadales > Pseudomonadaceae > Pseudomonas > Pseudomonas sp. 25 R 14. The sequence goes on from NZ_CVTS01000010.1 coordinate 137,284, forward strand.
AGGCTTACCGGGATGCTGTTGAGCAGCCATTCGCGGATGCGCGACAGCGTCAGAATCATGAACAACACGCCGGAGATAAATACCGCACCCAGCGCGGTCTCCCAGGTGTAGCCCATGGTGCCGACCACGGTGTAGGTGAAAAACGCATTCAAGCCCATGCCGGGAGCCAGGCCTACAGGCCAGTTGGCATACAGGCCCATCAACAGGCAGCCGAGAGCTGCGGCGATACAGGTCGCGACAAAGGCGGCGCCGTGGTCGATGCCGGCATCGGCCATGATGTTGGGGTTGACGAAGATGATGTAGGCCATGGTGATGAAGGTCGTGAGGCCGGCGATCAATTCGGTCTTCACTGTGGTGCCATGCAAGCTGAGTTTGAACAGGCGTTCCAGCCAGCCCTGCTTCACGGTTGAAAGGTGGGGCGGACTGCGATCCAGCGTAGGGGCGTCGGATTTATGGCTTTCCACAGCAAGTACTCCTCAAGAGTTTTATTGTTATTTCCAGCACCGGACACAGGGGTGGGCAGCGGTGCTTTGAGGTACCAGCGGGTTTTGTTGACCAGTAGGTCAGGAACTCGCACGAAGCGAATTATGCTTTTGTATACAAAGAAAGCAAATAATGTTTGCGATTATGTGTGCAAAAAAGATGAAAGGCCACTCTCAAGGCAGGGTCAGGGCCTTGTTCACCGCCAGCCAGCCATTCACTGCGTCCTCGCCGGCCTCGGCAAAGGCGCGCTGCAGCAACTTGACTTGCTCGCGGCGCAGGGCGTGTTCGAAGCGCTGGCCTTCTTCGGTCAATTGCAGCAGGCGCTTACGTTTGTCGGTGTCCGAGGCGATGCTGTCGACCAGGTGCATTTCCTGCAATTGGCGCAGTGGCATATTCAGCGCCTGCTTGCTCACCCCCAGCAGTTCCAGCAGTTGCTTGACGTTCAAGGCGGGGTAACGGGCGATAAAAAACACGATGCGCTGATGCACCCGGCTCAAGCCCCGGCGCTCCAGCATTTCATCGGCCTTGGCGGTGAAGGCCTGATAGCCGAAGAAGAACGCTTCCATGGCGGCTTGCTGCGAAGTCTGGTTTTTAAGGTCAAGCATATTGACGTATCTACCCGGGGCGTCGTAATTTCGGTCAACCAGTTTGACGTATTTCCCCCAGGCTTTGCTACCGGTGACCCTATGGCTTTCTCTGAACGTGTTTCGCGCCTTAAAAGCTCCTTGATCCGTGAGATCCTCGCGGCGGCCCAGCGTCCGGAGGTGATGTCATTCGCCGGAGGCCTGCCCGCCGAAGCCATGCTGCCGGCGCTGGATTGGCAGGGCATGCCGCCGGCCATGGGCCAGTACGGCATGAGTGAAGGCGAGCCGCAATTGCGCGAGTTGCTGGCGGCCGAAGCGCGAGCGCTGGGGGTGGCCTGCGAGGCCAGCCAGGTGTTGGTGGTCAGCGGCTCGCAGCAAACCCTGGACCTGGCGGCCAAGCTGTATATCGACCGGGGCACGCAGATCCTGCTGGAAGGCCCGACCTACCTGGCTGCCCTGCAGATCTTCCAATTGTTCGGCGCCGATTGCCTGACCGTGGAACTGGAAGCCGATGGCCCGGACCTGACGGCGCTGCGCAGCAATCTGGAACGCCATCGCCCGGCATTCATCTACTTGATCCCGACCTTCCAGAACCCTTCGGCGGTGCGCTACAGCGAAGCCAAGCGCGACGCCGTAGCGGCCTTGCTGGATGAGTTCGGCGTGACCCTGATCGAAGACGAGCCTTACCGCGAGTTGACCTTCGATGGCGCCAGTGCGCGGCCGATTGTCAGCCGGCTGCGCAAGGCCAGCTGGATCTACACCGGCACCGTATCGAAAACCCTGCTCCCCGGCTTGCGTGTCGGTTACCTGATCGCCAGCCCCGATTTGTTTCCCCATCTGCTCAAGCTCAAGCAGTCGGCGGACCTGCACACCAACCGCGTTGGCCAATGGCAGGCCATGCAGTGGATCGGCACCGAGCGCTACCAGCAGCACCTGGTGCAACTGCGCAGTTTTTACCGTGAGCGTCGTGATGGGTTCCAGGCGGCACTGAAGCGCCACTTCGATGAGCTGGCCGACTGGCAAGTGCCTCAGGGGGGATTATTCTTCTGGCTGACCTTGAAACAGCCCTTGGATACCCGCACCTTGTTGGCACCAGCGCTCGATCAGGACGTGGCGTTCATGCCCGGTGAACCGTTCTTTTCCGAGCCGGACCAGCACCATGGGCACCTGCGGCTCAATTTCAGCCACATCGACCCGGCGCGCCTGGACGAAGGTCTCAAGCGTCTCGCGGCGGTGGTCCGTCAAGCACAGCGCGCGCAAGCGGCATAAGGGGAGCTTCATGTACAAGGTTTATGGCGATTACCGCTCGGGCAACTGCTACAAGATCAAGTTGATGCTCAACCTGCTCGGCATCGCGTATGAGTGGGTGAATGTCGACATCTTGAATGGCGACACACAGACCGCCGAGTTCCTGGCGAAGAACCCCAACGGCAAGATCCCGGTGCTGGAACTGGAAGACGGCACTTGCCTATGGGAGTCCAATGCGATCCTCAACTTCCTCGCCGACGGCAGCGAATTCCTGCCCAGCGAGCCGCGACTGCGCACGCAGGTGTTGCAATGGCAGTTTTTCGAGCAATACAGCCATGAGCCGTACATTGCAGTGGCGCGGTTTATCCAGCTTTACCTGGGCCTGCCGGACGATCGGCTGGAAGAGTACAAAACCACCCATAAAGGCGGCTACAAGGCGCTGAAGGTCATGGAAAAACAACTGCAAGCCACGCCGTACCTGGTGGGCGACCAGTATTCGATTGCCGACATTGCGCTGTATGCCTACACCCATGTAGCCCATGAAGGTGGCTTCGACCTGAGCCCCTACCCAGCCGTGCAAGCCTGGCTTGAGCGTGTGGCCAGCCACCCCAGGCACGTGCCGATGCTCGACTGATAGGCGCGGTCAAAATGTGGGAGCGAGCAAGCCCGCTCCCACATTTTGACCGCGTTTTCTGTCAGATCGCGGCGAAGCGCTTATCCAGGTAATCGATGATTACCTTGGAGTCATACATCCAGGTGGTCTGGCCGTTTTCTTCGATACGCAGGCACGGCACCTTGATCTTGCCACCTTGTGTCAGCAAAGCCTGGCGGTCCTGCTCGTTGTTCTTCGCATCCTTGAGCGCCACCGGCACATTCAGGCGGTGCAGGGTGCGGCGCGTCTTCACGCAGAACGGGCAGGCGTGGAACTGGTACAGGGTCAGGCCCTTGGCCGCTTCATTGACCTGCGCCTGTTGCTCGGCAGGGCGCTGTTTTTTACGTGGGCGGGTCAGGAAATCGCCCGCGATGATGACGTGGCCGAGGCCCACTCGAAGTGCTTTGACGAACATGGCTGAAACCTCTTGCCCATGACAGAAGGGGCCGCAGCTTACCTGATTTCCACGGGCGAAAAAAAACCGGCGATGAATGCCGGTTTTTCCTGGCGCAGCCGGTTACTTGATCAGGCTGAGGAACTCGCTGCGGGTGGCCGCGTTTTCGCGGAACTCACCCAGCATCACCGACGTGATCATCGACGAATTCTGCTTCTCCACACCGCGCATCATCATGCACATGTGCTTGGCCTCGATCACCACGGCAACGCCCAGGGCACCGGTCACCTGTTGGACCGCATCGGCGATCTGGCGGCTGAGGTTTTCCTGGATCTGCAGGCGACGGGCATACATGTCGACAATCCGCGCGACCTTCGACAGGCCCAGCACCTTGCCGCTCGGGATATAGGCGACATGGGCCTTGCCGATGAACGGCAGCAAGTGGTGTTCGCACAGCGAGTACAACTCGATGTCCTTGACCAGCACCATTTCGCTGCTGTCGGAGCTGAACAGGGCACCGTTGGTGACCTCTTCCAGTGTCTGCTCATAGCCGCGGCAAAGGTATTGCATGGCCTTGGCGGCACGTTTTGGCGTGTCGAGCAGGCCCTCGCGGGAGACGTCCTCGCCGATTTGGCCGAGGATCGCTGTGTAATTCTGTTCCAGGGACATGAAACTACCTGTGGGATTTTCGCAAAGTGCAAGGGTACGGTGGCCGGCAGATCGCTGCAAGCGTGGGTTACTCGTCACGCCCTTCGAGCATCGTGCGCTTGAGCATCACATACACCGCGCCGGCGCCGCCATGGCGCGGTTGGCAGGAGGTGAAGCCGAGCACTTGGGCATGCTGGCGTAGCCAGGTATTGACGTGGCTCTTGATCATGGGGCGCTTGCCGTCCAGGCGCACGGCCTTGCCGTGGGTGACGCGTACGCAGCGGATTTCGAATTTGGTGGCTTCGGCAAGGAAGGCCCAGAGGGTTTCCCGGGCCTTTTCCACGGTCATGCCATGCAGGTCGAGGCTGCCTTCGAACGGGATCTGCCCAGCCTTGAGCTTGCGCACCTGGCTTTCCTGGACCCCGTCGCGGGACCACATCAACTCGTCTTCGGGGCCGACGTCAATCACGAACTGGTCCGACAGGCCGTCCACCGTGGTGGCGTCAGTGCGCACCGTGGCCGCCTGGCGCAGTTTGGCGATCTGCGCGCGGTCGGCCTTGGGTTTGCCGGTATCGGCGCGGTCGTGCTTGATCGGCTTGACGCCGCGCAGCTCGTTTTTGAACAGGGAAAAATCGTCGTCTTGCATGGCAGCCTCCGCGAAGGGCGGGCAGTTTACCCAAATCAGCGCGGTTGATGCGGGACAAAACGCTATCAGTGCTCGATCAGTCGTGCTTTTTCATCAGGTGTGAGGCGATGTTCAGCGCCAGTGGTTCACGCATGCGGCGTCGGCAACGGCGCCACAACCAGACGCCGAGCCACAGGATCAACAGCCCGCCGACTAACAGCACCGCCGCACCGCCCGGGCTGGTATTGAGTTCGCCCAACGCAGGCGAGTGGCCAGACAGCGCGGCGCCACCGGCCAACGAGAGCAGCAAGCCAAACAGCGCGAGCAGCGCGGCAAACACCGCGCCCAGGCGCAAACGCCAGTTGCTCTGGCCCTTGGGGCGCAAGCGACGAGCGTCAAATCCATCGGATATCTTCATTCCGACCTTTCCTCCAGGGTATCGGCCCTTCGACCGGAAGATAAACAACTTGTTCCGGGCTGGGAGGCAATTGCGGTAAATGACAGGCTTTAGCGGATGAGCGGGGCCGCAAGATGGCCGCGCCGCTCATCGACAGGGCGATCAGATCAGATCTTGGGTCAAGGCGAGGGTGGCGAAGTTGTCGGCCATGATGGCCATTTCAGTTTGCTGGACATGTTCGGCGCTGAGGATGCCGCCCTTGTAAGGCAAATCGCGGGTGGCGCAGGCGTCTTCCACCAGGGTGCAGCGAAAGCCCAGGTTCTTCGCCGCGCGCACGGTGGTGCTGACGCTGGAGTGGCTCATAAAGCCGCAGACGATCAAGTCCAGGGAGCCCAGGTCCTGCAGGGTTTTTTCCAGCGGCGTGCCGTGGAAGGCGCTGGGCAGCAGTTTGCCGATGATGGTTTCGTCGTCTTGCGGTTCCAGGCCAGGAATGAACTCGCCGCGCTCGCCCTGAGGGTCGAACAGGCCGCCGACGGTGCCCAGGTGACGGACATGCACAATGGGGCGCCCGGCCTTGCGTGCGGCGGCGCTCAGCTGCTTGATGTGTTCTACCGCTGCGTCCATGCCCGACAAGGCGAGCGGGCCGCTCAAATACTCTTTCTGGGCATCGATGATCACAAGGGTCGCGTGGCTCAAATTGGCCGGTGCGTAACCGCGACCGCTGAGTTGAAACATCGTCTTTGGAACGGACATTCTGGGGCTCCTGTGAGTGGGGCTTTTGCGACATTGTCCTCTGGCTGAGCGGTTCTGTGAATCGCTACTAACGTAAGGTGCGCCGTTGTTGGCCTACAGCCATGTCAAGAGGGGGTGCTGTGTAACAGAAAAACCTTGAATCAGGTTAACACTGACGTGCTGCAAAGGTTTTTCAGACATCGTCCGTACAGCTTAAGGCTGTTAGAATTGCCAGTCGTTTTTTCCTGGAGCTTGCCCCCGTGATCACTTCCCGCCTGCGCACCTTGCGCGACCATATCCGTTGGGCTGTCAGCCGTTTCCATGGGGAAGACCTGTTTTTTGGCCATGGTACCGACAATGCCTGGGACGAAGCCCGGCAATTGGTACTCGGTGCACTGCACCTGCCTTGGGAAATTGCCGACAGTTACCTGGACTGCAATCTGGAAGAAGAGGAAGTCGCCCATGTGCAGCGCTTGCTGCATCGCCGTATCCACGAGCGCGTGCCTACGGCCTACCTGTTGAAAGAGGCCTGGTTCTGCGGCATGTCGTTTATCGTAGACGAGCGTGTGCTGATCCCGCGCTCACCGATTGGCGAACTGATCGAAAACCGCTTCGAACCCTGGCTGGCCCAGCCGCCGGCGCGCATCCTTGATCTGTGCACCGGCTCCGGTTGCATCGGCATTGCCTGCGCCTACGAGTTCCAGGAGGCCGAAGTGGTGCTGGGGGACTTGTCCTACGAGGCGCTGGAAGTGGCCAACCAGAACATTGAGCGCCACGGCGCCGATGAGCGCGTCTACACCGTGCAGGGTGATGGCTTCGACGGTTTGCCCGGCCAGCGTTTTGACCTGATTGTGTCCAACCCGCCGTATGTCGATGCCGAGGATTTCGCCGACATGCCCGACGAATACCAGCACGAACCCGAGCTGGGCCTGGCCTGTGGTGATGACGGTTTGAACCTGGTGCGTCGGATGTTGGCCGAAGCGGCCGATCATTTGACCGAGAAGGGCTTGCTGATTGTCGAGGTGGGCAACAGCCAGGTGCACGTTGAAGCGCTGTACCCGGAAGTGGATTTTGCCTGGCTGGAATTCCAGAACGGTGGCCATGGCGTGTTCATGCTGACGGCGCAGCAGTGCCGGGAGCATCAGGCGGTGTTTGCCTCCAGGGTCTAGCCCGGCCCATGTAGGAGCAGGCTTGCCTGCGATGGCATCAACTCGGTGTAGCTGATACACCGAGTCGTCTGCATCGCAGGCAAGCCAGCTCCTACATTTGAGGTGCTTTGTTCAGTTAAACCGCGTTGTCAGCGGTGCGTCGCAATCCAGATCAGCAACCCCGCCTGGAACACGGTAAACGCCACCAGGCAGGTAATGGTGAAGCGCAAGCCGCTGTCTTCACGCTTGAACTTGATGACCTTTTCTTCTTCGTGGCGCAGTTTCACTTCCTGCTCCACCAGGTTCTGCTCGGCCTGTTGCAGCATCTGCGCCGCCTCCAGGATCTCCACGAACTGCACCTTCTCGGTGTTCCAACTGTCCAGCACCTCGCTGACCTTGCCCGGTTGCACATGGCCCTTCAGATGCTGGACATCGGCATAGGCCACGTCAAAACCCTGGATGCGCAAGAAGTGGTCGCGACGCAGGCGCGTGGCTTCGTTCAGTGCGTCCTTGTTCGCCAGGTCGACGCCGTCGACGCGATAGTGCGACCACTTCTTTTTCGCCCACGCGGCGCCCTGGGCGACCAGGAAACGGCCAAGGCCACGGTTTGCCGGTTCGATTTCCAGGCTGTTGCCCGGGCCGAAATGCACGCGGTGGGTGGCGTGGTCGACCCAGACATCGAGGTGATTCTGTTCGCGTCGCACCCGTTGGCTGGGCAATTGGATGACCATGCGCAGCAGGCTATGGTCCTTGTTGTTGCGTTCGGCGTAGCCAAACTGCACAAAGCGCAATGGCCGTGCACCCGTGGCGCGATCGGTGGCCAAGGGCGCCAGGCGCAGCATTTTGAAGTGTTCGGCCTCAACCTCCGCCCACGGCAGCGCAGCCGCTGCCGCCGTTTCGGTGTCGGCGGTGGTGTCGGCGGGAGGTTGCGGTACTGCTTCGGTGTTCGTCATTCGGCGCGATCCTGTCCAAGCCCTGCAAGTCGACAGGCTTTTTGCTGTCGACCCTGTGCTTATCGGCCGTTTTCTCCAGGACTGGAGGGTCAATAGTCGCTTATCGGGGGCGAAGTCCGTCGATAAAGCCAACCAGGCGCCTGCCCAGCGCATCGGCGAGGGGCAATTGCGGATCGTTGTAGGAATTCAGTTGCTGTTTCACGTCGTTGGGCACGATGCGCATGACGTGGTTCATGCCGGGAATCACCGCCAGTTCGGCGTCGGGTTTGGCCTCTTTGAGCTTTTCGGCATCGGTGACCCCCACTTGCAGGTCGGTGGTGCCCTGGACAATCAGCGCCGGCATCCTCAGGCGGGCGAAAGCCGCCGCAGGGTCTGCCCGAAACAGGCTGATCAGGTAAGGCTGAACGCTGGGACGGAAAATACTCTGCAACGGGCCGGGCACATCGGCATCCACCTGGCCGGCCTTGAGCCGATCCAGAATCTGGTTACTGCGCAGCAGCAGGGCAGGGGGCATGTGGTCGGCCAGTTGCTGGCGAATTACCTGGTCCACCGGGCGGGCACTGCCGGACAGGGAAATCACCCCGGCGGGGTCGAGTTCAGGCGCGGCCAGGGTCGCGACCAAGGCACCTTCACTGTGGCCCAGCACCACCAAGGGCCCGAAACGCGGGTCGGCCTTGAGCAATTTGCCCCAGGCCACGGCGTCGGCTACATAGGCATCCAGGGTCAGGTTGCGCTCGTCGGGCGTGGCCTTGAGGCTGGCGGCCACGCCGCGTTTGTCATAGCGCACGCTGGCGATGTTGTGCCGGGCCAGCACCCAGGCCAGGCGCTTGAGGCTGTCGTTGCGTGCACCGTCGGCGCTGTTGCCGTTGCGGTCGGTGGGGCCGGAGCCGGCAATGATCAGCACCACGGGCACGGGTTTGGCGGATTGGGGCAGCAGCAACGAGCCAAACAACTCGCCGCTGCCGGTGTCCAGGCTGATGGGGCGTTGCAGCACCACAGGCGCGGCGGCGTGGGCCACGGTACAGATCAGGGTGAGGGTGAACAGCAAAACTCGCAGCATCATCGCGCCATCATGAGGAAGGTGCCGGTTGGACCAACGTCTACCGGGAAGGTTTCGAGGATGAACTACTGGGTGAGCCTGCGTATACTGGCGCGCTTAGTTATCACGGTTGAGTTGATTCAACTGATTTCACGGAGCGCCCTGCATGTCCGGCAATACCTACGGCAAGCTGTTCACTGTCACCACCGCGGGCGAAAGCCATGGCCCGGCGTTGGTCGCCATTGTCGACGGCTGCCCGCCCGGCCTTGAGCTGTCCCTGGACGACCTGCAGCGCGACCTCGACCGCCGCAAGCCCGGCACCAGCCGCCACACCACCCAGCGCCAGGAGCCCGACGAAGTCGAAATCCTCTCCGGCGTGTTCGAAGGCCGCACCACCGGGTGCGCCATCGGCCTGTTGATCCGCAACACCGACCAGAAGTCCAAGGACTACTCGGCGATCAAGGACCTGTTCCGCCCGGCCCACGCCGACTACACCTACCACCATAAATACGGCGAGCGCGACTACCGTGGCGGTGGCCGCAGTTCGGCGCGGGAAACCGCGATGCGCGTGGCGGCCGGGGCCATCGCCAAGAAGTACCTGGCAACCCAGGGCATCGTGATTCGTGGCTACATGAGCCAACTGGGCCCGATTGAAATCCCGTTCAAGACCTGGGACAGCGTGCAAGACAACGCCTTCTTCAGCCCCGACCCGGACAAGGTGCCGGAACTGGAAGCCTATATGGACCAGTTGCGCCGTGACCAGGACTCAGTGGGCGCCAAGATCACCGTGGTCGCCGAAGGGGTGATGCCGGGCCTGGGCGAGCCGATCTTCGACCGCCTGGACGCCGAACTGGCCCACGCGCTGATGAGCATCAACGCGGTCAAGGGCGTGGAAATCGGCGCCGGTTTCGCTTGCGTGGCCCAGCGCGGCACCGAGCATCGCGATGAGCTGACCCCCGAAGGTTTTGTCAGCAACAATGCGGGCGGCATTCTCGGCGGTATCTCCTCCGGCCAGCCGATTGTGGCGCATTTGGCACTCAAGCCGACGTCGAGCATCACCACGCCGGGCCGTTCCATCGATGTGCATGGCAACCCGGTGGAGGTGATCACCAAGGGCCGCCATGACCCTTGTGTCGGGATCCGCGCCACGCCGATTGCCGAGGCAATGATGGCCATTGTGCTGATGGATCACCTGTTGCGTCACCGTGGGCAGAATGCCGATGTGCGTGTGAGTACCCCGGTGCTGGGCCAGCTGTGACGGTCTGACCGTGACAGCGCTCCCGTACTGGCGACTTTCCAGCTTCTATCTGTTCTATTTCGCCCTGCTGGGGGCGACGGCGCCATTCCTGGCGCTGTACTTCCATCATCTGGGGTTCTCCAGCGCGCGCATTGGCGAACTGGTAGCGATCCCGATGCTGATGCGCTGCGTAGCTCCCAATATCTGGGGCTGGCTGGGGGACTACACCGGTCGGCGCCTGGCCATCGTGCGATTTGGCGCGGTGTGCACGTTGCTGAGCTTCTCGCTGATCTTCGTCAGCCAGAGCTATGCCTGGCTGGCGCTGGTGATGGCCCTGCATGCGTTCTTCTGGCATGCGGTGCTGCCACAGTTTGAGGTCATCACTCTGGCGCATCTGCAAGGCCAGACCTCGCGCTACAGCCAGGTCCGCTTGTGGGGCTCCATCGGGTTTATCCTCGCAGTGGTTGCCTTGGGGCGATTGTTCGAGGCCTTGAGCCTGGATATCTACCCGGTGGCGATCGTGTTGATCATGGCCGGTATCATCGGTGCCAGTTTGTGGGTGCCCAATGCCCAGCCGGTTTCCACTGGCGATCGTGGGGCCGGTGACGGTTTCCTGCGGCAGTTGCGCAGCCCTGGTGTGCTGGCGTTTTATGCCTGTGTCGCCTTGATGCAAATGAGCCACGGCCCGTACTACACCTTCCTCACCCTGCACCTGGAAAACCTGGGCTACAGCCGTGGCGTGATCGGCCTGTTGTGGGCCCTGGGCGTAGTGGCGGAAGTGTTGATGTTCATGGCCATGAGCCGGGTTCTCACGCGTTTCTCGGTGCGTCGGGTGCTGGTGGCCAGCTTTCTGTTGGCGGCGTTGCGCTGGTTGTTGCTGGGATCGTTCGCCGAGTTCCTGTGGGTGCTGCTGTTTGCCCAACTGCTGCATGCCGCGACCTTTGGCAGCTTTCATGCGGCGGCCATCCAGTTTGTGCAGCGTAGCTTCGGTGCGCGCCAGCAAGGCCAGGGCCAGGCCCTTTATGCTGCGCTGGCCGGTACGGGTGGTGCGCTGGGCGCCTTGTATTCTGGGTACAGCTGGAACCAACTGGGGCCCACCCTCACATTCAGTATTGCCAGCCTCGCGGCCTTGGCAGCCGCGTTGATCATGGCCGTGCGCTTGCCCGAGGAGCGGCCATGAGCCCGGTCCATCATCTGAATATTCTTACTGCCCGAGGACTCCTTTCATGAGCATTCTTTGCGTTTATCACGTCTCTACCCCGGACACCCCGAACAAAGTCTTGACCCACGTTGACGATATTGCCCAGACCCTGGCCGAACAGGGTGTGGGTTTTGAACGCTGGCAGGCCAGCACCCGCGTGGAGGCCGGGGCCAGCGCGGCTGAGGTGACGGCGGCGTACCAGGGGCAGATCGACAGCTTGATGACCGCAGAGGGCTACGCGCAGGTGGAGGTGTTGAGCGTGAGCCGCGAGCACCCGCAGCAGGATGGGGGGCGGGCGCGCTTGCGTGATGAACATCGCCATGACGCCGATGAAATCCGCCTGTTCGCTGCTGGGCGTGGGCTGCTTGGCCTGCACATCGACGACTATGTCTACACGGTGCTGTGCGAAAAACACGACCTGCTGCGCATACCGGCCGGCGTGCCACGCTGGTTTGATTTGGGAGAGGAGCCGCGAGTGGTCGCAATCAGCCTGTTCAAGACCGCGTCCGGGGCCGTGGCACACGTGACTGGCAGTGAGATCGCCCAAGGATTTCCTGGGCTGGATGATTGACGTTAGTTCACGATCTGCAAACTTATTCAATACACTTAAGTTGGATAAGTTTGTGGGAATGGACTCTATAGTTTGTAAGTTCCGGCTATTTGTCTGTGGGTCGATGTGTTAATCCCAGGCTTTGTGTAACTCTCCCGTCGCTGTGTACTTATCTGTCAATAGGAGGAGTCCGAATATTGGCAGTGCAAATCACTACGAGAGGGAGAGGCATGCATGAGCAGCCCAGAGGAGCCCACCCCATCCGTTGAGCCTGCGGCAAACGCGGCGGTGGATGTGTGTGAGCAGGCGTCCGACGACCGGGCTGGCGGCGCACCGTCGTTGCCGGATAAACCGCTGACGGTCAAAGAGTTGGAAATACTGCGCTGGGCCACGGAGGGCAAGACAGTGTGGGAAATCAGCCGTATACGTTGTGTCTCACAGGCCACGGTGAAGTTTCATCTGCGCAATATCTACTGCAAATTGCACGTCAATAACCGAGTCCAGGCGGTGAGCGAGGCGATCAAGCGCGGATTGTGCGGGTAAAAAAAGGGCCGTGAAGCATCACGGCTTCACGGCCCTGGGAAACTGACCTGCACTTATGCCGAGTGGTACGTCGGCAGGGCAAAGCGATTCTGACTTTGCAGCATCGAAATCTGTGGCAATTCGCTGGCCTGTTCTGCCAGGTCACGACGGATGGCGCTGATGACCCAGGTCAGTTGATCGGCGGTGTGCAGTTGCTGGTAGGAGATCGAGCGCTTGATCTGCTTGCCTTCGGTGTTACGCAAGGTCAGCAGGATGCCACCGTCAGGACGCGGTTGGGTGGTGACGTCGTAGCTGGAGAATACAGAAGCGAATTTGTCTTGGATCAGGCTCATGTCTATCGGCTCCATTGGCTCGTGTTGTGCGGCATGGAGTGATAGGTGCAGTGATTGTGCCAGTATTGTGATTTATAAAATATCCTTATAAATCAATGATTTACAAAAAATCAGCATTTTCGGTTTCGTGCAATATGCATGAATGGCCATCGTGCATCCTGCATTTTGCGCTATTGACCGGTGACGAGCGGTACTGGGGGGGCGCCGTTCCCCGGGATACAAAACATTGCAAATCCTGCGTGTACAGCCAAGGAATGGCTGGCGTATTTTCCTGCAAGGCATTCAGGAACGGTCCTACACCGTATGAACGCCCGCGGGTCATACGAATAATAAGAAAAAGGACTTTTGTGCATGAGCAATCCGAACAGCGAGATGATCACCCTCGGCATGATGTTGCGTAAGGTGCCGACCATTGTCAGGGCCCTGCCACGATTGGTGCGCGGTATCCGCGTCGCCAATATCACGGACCCCGACCAGCCGTGCGGGCTGGGCTGGACCTTCGAACAGGCCACCCAGCGCAATCCCGAGGGTGCGGCCCTGTTGTACGGCGATCAGGTCCTCAGTTATCGCCAGGCCAACCAGCACGCCAACCGCATCGCCCATCACCTGCAGGCCCAAGGCATTGGCAAGGGCGATGTGGTCGCGCTGTTTATTGAAAACCGTCCCGAACTGTTGCTGACCGTGCTGGCGGTGGCCAAGGTCGGCGGTATCTGCGCCATGCTCAACACCGCACAAACCCAGGCGGTGCTGGTGCACAGCCTGACCCTGGTGAACCCGGTGGCGATTGTTGTCGGTGCCGAACTGGTCGCAGCCTTTGACGCGGTGCGTGAGCAGGTGGCGATCGATCCGCTACGCACCTGGTATGTTGCCGATCAACAGGCGGTGCCGGTGCCTCACGGGTACATCGACCTGATGGCCGTCAGCGCGGACTGCTCGACGGATAACCCGGCCAGCAGCCAACAGATCTACTTCAACGACCCGTGCTTCTATATCTATACCTCCGGCACCACCGGTTTGCCCAAGGCCGGCATCTTCAAGCATGGCCGCTGGATGAAGTCCTCGGCCAGCTTCGGCACCATCGCCCTGGATATGGGGCCTGAGGATGTCGTCTATTGCACCCTGCCGCTGTACCACGCCACGGGGCTGTGTGTGTGCTGGGGCTCGGCGATTGCCGGCGCGTCGGGGTTTGCCATCCGCCGCAAGTTCAGCGCCAGCCAGTTCTGGGACGATGTGCGCAAATTCAACGCAACGACCCTGGGGTATGTCGGTGAGTTGTGCCGCTACCTGATCGACCAGCCGCCAAGCCCGCGCGACCGCGACAACCGCGTGGTGAAGATGATCGGTAACGGCTTGCGCCCCGGGGTGTGGGGGCCGTTCAAGGAGCGCTTTGGCGTCGATCATATCTGCGAACTGTATGCAGCCAGCGACGGTAATATCGGTTTCACCAATGTGCTGAATTTCGACAACACCATCGGCTTTTCCCTGATGCACTGGGCGCTGGTGGACTACGCTCACGACACCTGCGAACCGATCCGTGGCAGCAACGGTTTTATGCGTGAAGTGCAGAAGGGCGGCCAGGGCCTGCTGCTGGCCAGGATCGACGACAAGGCGCCGTTCGATGGTTACACCGACCCGGAAAAGAACCGCAAGGTGGTGTTGAGCGACGTATTCGAAAAGGGCGATCGCTATTTCAACACCGGCGATCTGTTGCGCAGCATCGGATTTGGCCATGCGCAGTTCGTCGACCGCCTGGGCGATACCTATCGCTGGAAGGGCGAAAACGTCTCCACCACCGAGGTGGAAAACATCTTCATGCAACACCCGCAGATCACCGAGGCGGTGGCCTACGGTGTGGAAATCGCCAACACCAACGGGCGGGCCGGGATGGCGGCGATTACCCCGACCGAATCCCTGGCAACCCTGGATATGCAGGCATTGCTGCAGTTCGCCCAGAGTCAGATGCCAGCCTATGCGGTGCCGCTGTTCCTGCGGGTCAAGGTGAAGATGGAAACCACCGGCACCTTCAAGTATCAGAAAGTGCGACTCAAGGAAGAGGCGTTCGACCCGGCCAAGGTCGGTGATGACCCACTGTATGTCTGGCTGCCGGGCACTGATGCCTATGTTCCGGTGACCGGGCAGGTGTTGGCGGATATTCAGGGTGGAAAATATCGCTACTGACGGTATGTGATAGAACACGACTATCGCGGCCTTCGGCAAAAAAGGGGTGACAGACGTACGGCTGCTCGGGAAACTGACGGCCTTACGAAACACCTTACAGGGAGCCGCAGATGTCAGATCAAGCCAAACAAATGACCGAAGAAGAAGCCGCCGAATTTGCCGAGCAGGTCTTCGACGTGGCCCGTCGGGGCGATTCCGCCATGTTGGCGGCACTGTTGGCCAAGGGCTTGCCGGTCAATCTGCGTAACCACAATGGCGATACCTTGTTGATGTTGGCGGCCTATCACGGGCATGCCGAGGCGGTGAAAGTGTTGCTGGAGTTCAAGGCCGACCCGCAGATGGCCAACGACAAAAACCAGTTGCCCATCGCCGGTGCTGCGTTCAAGGGCAACCTTGAGGTGGTCAAGGCGTTGGTCGAAGGTGGCGCCCCGGTTGAGGGAGCATCCGCCGATGGTCGCACGGCACTGATGATGGCGGCGATGTTCAATCGCACTGAAATGGTCGAGTACCTGCTCAGCGTGGGGGCCAACCCCAAGGCTACGGATGCCCAGGGTGTAACCGCCCTGGTGGCAGCCCAGACCATGGGCGCGGCGGATACGACGGCGCAGTTGCAAAAACTGGTGTAGGCTTTGCGCCCTCAAAATCAGCCTCGCCACAGGATTCGCCCATGAACACCGCGCTCGTCGAACTCATCACTAAAATCAGTTCCGGTTGCCTGGGTGACGCCGAGATCGTGCAGATCGCCGACGAAGCCACCCAGGCCTACGCCGATGCCGAGGGATTTCTGGCGGCCAACCCTGATATCAACTACGACGACACCTTCCCCATCCCCCTGGGTGAGTGGATTGTGGTGGGCAGCCTGCCGGAAACGGTGCTGTTCCAGGCCGATACCTACCAGGAACTGTTCGCCCAGATCGTCGCGTCCTTTGGCCCCAGCGTTGCGTTCAACCTCAAGCCCAAGCAACTGGCCAAGACCGAGGCGCTGACTGCGCTCAATCGGATCCAGATCCAACTCGGCGCCATGAACCCGGAAAACGGCGGTTATACGCTGATGAATTTCAGCCAGTTGCTCGATGACGAAATCCAGGCGGTATTGGTGTATGGCAACGACGTACCACGGGTGCTGGAGTTGTGTGCCGAAGTCGGGATCAAGGGTGAGCCGTCCCTGGAAGCCCTGCGCATTGCATTGCACGTCTGAAATAAAACGGAACCCTCGCCAGGGCTGGCTATCCTAAGCAGGCAAGCCCTCACTTAGGAGCGACACCATGGGTTCCACATTTAACAGCCTGATCGGGTTGATCATCCTGGCGCTGGATATCTGGGCGATCATCAACGTCTTCAAAAGCGGCGCCGGGACCGGGGCCAAAGTGTTGTGGATCCTGTTGATCCTGTTCCTGCCGGTGCTGGGCCTGATTATCTGGGCCATTGCCGGGCCACGGGGCAATGTGCGGATCTGACCGACACACTCCATTTTTCGAGTGAGCACAGTAAATGTGGGAGCAAGCCCGCTCCCACAATTGCTTCTCCTGTGTTCTGAAGATTTGTGTGTCGAGATATTCGCTGGACAAAATTTTCACACTTCATCCAAGACAATTCCCCCGCTTTATTTTCCTGCCACGGCCCGTCTGCGCCGCCAGGAGCCCTGCGCGATGAGTAATCAATAGCGTTGCCGACGTTGATCGGGCACCATCTGCCCACCGCGTAATACCTGGACCCTGTGCCTTCATTGGCCGGGGCAGGACGCCGCTGCATTATTTCGCAACTTAAACTTCCAATGGGTCCTCAAACAACATGGCAAACCCGGACGCCCTGAATCAGCAGCGAGCTTCTAATCGCTTGCTGCAACCCACCGTCAAATCCCACCTGGCCTACACGCTGCTTTGCGCCCTGGTCATGATGGTGATGCTCTCCCTGCTGCGCCTCGGGCTGTTGGTGTACAACAGCGACATGATGCTCGATACCCCGGCCTCGACGTTCCTTGAAGCGTTCGTCAATGGCCTGCGCATGGACTTGCGTCTGGTGGTGTACCTGAGCATTCCGCTGATCCTGGCCCTGTTCAGTGTGCGCGCCATGGCTGCCCGCGGGTTCTTCCGGTTGTGGCTGACCGTGGTCTCCAGCATCGCGCTGTTCCTTGGCCTGATGGAGATGGACTTCTACCGCGAGTTCCACCAGCGCCTCAACGGCCTGGTCTTCCAGTACGTCAAGGAAGATCCGAAAACCGTGATGAGCATGCTCTGGTACGGCTTCCCGGTGGTGCGCTACCTGCTGGGTTGGGCGGTCGGTACACTTATCCTGAGCATCGCCTTCAAGGGCGCCGACCGCGCGACGCGCCCGCGTGGCCCGTTCAGCGGTGGCACCGTCGGCACTCGCCAGGTTGCCCCGTGGTACAGCCGCATTGCGGTGTTCGTGGTCTGCCTGCTGATCGCCGTGGTCGCCGCACGCGGCACCCTGCGCCAGGGCCCGCCGATGCGTTGGGGTGACGTGTACACCACCGACTCCAACTTCGCCAACCACCTGGGCCTCAACGGTACGCTGTCGCTGATCGGTGCGGCCAAGGCGCGTTTCTCCGAGCATCGCGAGAACGTCTGGAAAGCCACCCTGGAGCAACCGCTGGCCACCCAGACCGTGCGCGACATGCTGGTACTGCCGGACGAGAAACTGGTGGATACCGACACTGCCGCCGTGCGCCGTGACTTCACGCCACCGGCCGAGAAGACCCTGCCGATCAAGAACGTCGTGGTGATCCTGATGGAAAGCTTCGCCGGTCACTCGGTGGGCGCGTTGGGCAGCAACGGCAAGATCACGCCGTACTTCGATGAGTTGACCAAGGAAGGCCTGCTGTTCGACCGTTTCTTCTCCAATGGCACCCATACCCACCAGGGCATGTTCGCCACCATGGCGTGCTTCCCGAACCTGCCAGGCTTCGAATACCTGATGCAGACCCCGGAAGGCAGCCACAAGCTGTCGGGCTTGCCGCAATTGCTCAGCGCCCGTGATTTCGACGACGTGTATGTCTACAACGGCGACTTCGCCTGGGATAACCAGTCGGGCTTCTTCAGCAACCAGGGCATGACCAACTTCATTGGCCGCAACGACTTCGTCGACCCGGTGTTCTCCGATCCGACCTGGGGCGTGTCCGACCAGGACATGTTCGACCGTGGCCTGCAAGAGTTGAAGGCGCGCGAAGGCGGCAAGCCGTTCTACGCACTGCTGCAAACCCTGTCCAACCATACGCCGTATGCCTTGCCGACACCGTTGCCAGTCGCGCCGGTCACTGACCGTGGCCGCCTCAACGAGCATTTGACGGCCATGCGCTACTCCGACTGGGCCTTGGGCCAGTTCTTCGAGAAGGCCCGCAAGGAGCCGTACTTCAAGGACACCCTGTTTGTGATCGTCGGCGACCATGGTTTTGGTAACGAGCAACAGATCACCGAAATGGACCTGGGCCGTTTCAACGTGCCGTTGCTGTTGATCGCACCGGGCGTGCAGGACAAGTTCGGCGTGCGTGACCACACCGTGGGTACGCAGATCGATATCGTGCCGACCATCATGGGGCGCCTGGGCGGTGAAACCCGTCACCAGTGCTGGGGCCGTGACCTGCTCAACTTGCCGGAAGGCGACAAGGGCTTTGGCGTGATCAAGCCATCGGGCAGCGACCAGACCGTGGCCTTGCTCACCGCTGACCGCGTGTTGGTACTGCCCAAGGAAATGCCACCGAAGCTGTGGCAATACGAACTGGGTGCCAACCCTACCGGCAAGGTGATCCCTGAGTCGGCGGATGAGGCGCAACTTAAGCAGAAACTTGAGTCGTTCCTGCAAACCGCTACCAAGAGTCTGTTGGATAACACCGCAGGTGTGGTAGACGGCAAGCCGGACTAATCGGCGCCAATAAAAAAGAGGCCTTCTTCAAGGCCTCTTTTTTTTGCATCTTTTTTTGTAGGAGTGAGCTTGCTCGCGAAGAACTCAGAGCCACCACGCTTATCCTGAAGAAACGCATTGCCTGGGTGTTTTTCGCGAGCAAGCTCGCTCCTACAGTGATGGGTTACAGCCGTTATATCTTGCCCAACAGCAACAGAATCAACAGCACCACCAGCACCGTACCGAGAATGCCCGATGGCCCATAACCCCAGTTGCGTGAGTGCGGGAACACCGGCAGGCCGCCGACCAGCAGGAGGATCAGAACAATGATAAGAATGAGGCTCATAGTGTGTTTTCCTTATTCGTCTTCTGAAAAGAGCTGATTATCAAGTGATAGCGCCGGTCATTTAAAACGGCTGCCTTAATTGATCCGACTCCTGCACTTTGCAGAAAATTCCCTGTTTTTTTAACTCGATTTGGCTACTGGCTTATTTCTTTTTTAATTGTTGTGCTGCTTCGCACTTAGTTTGAAAAGATTGAACTTACCCCGTGCTCCGGCATCCGACCGGGCCTTTGGTTTGCCTCGGGCATTCAGCAACTTGATGGTGCATGGGTCGGTGAATAACCTTCGCTACACTGGCGCGTACTTCTTCCCTGAACCACAAGGCTACTTCCTATGCAAAATCGCATGATGATCACCGGCGCTGGATCTGGCCTGGGTCGCGAAATCGCTCTGCGCTGGGCCCGGGAGGGCTGGCAACTGGCCTTGTCGGACGTCAGCGAGCCGGGCTTGCAGGAAACCCTGGCGCTGGTGCGCCAGGCCGGTGGCGACGGGTTTATCCAGCGGTGTGATGTGCGTGACTACAGCCAGCTCACGGCCTTTGCCCAGGCCTGCGAAGTCAAGCTGGGCGGTATCGATGTGATCGTCAACAACGCCGGGGTTGCCTCCGGTGGGTTCTTCAGCGAATTGTCCCTGGAAGACTGGGACTGGCAGATCGCAATCAACCTCATGGGCGTGGTCAAGGGCTGCAAGGCTTTCCTGCCGCTGCTGGAAAAGAGCAAGGGTCGCATCATCAACATCGCCTCCATGGCTGCCTTGATGCAAGGCCCGGCCATGAGCAACTACAACGTGGCCAAGGCCGGCGTGGTGGCGCTCTCGGAAAGCCTGCTGGTGGAGCTCAAGCAACAGGAGGTCGGGGTACACGTGGTTTGCCCGTCGTTCTTCCAGACCAACCTGCTGGATTCGTTCCGTGGCCCGACGCCTGCGATGAAGGCCCAGGTCGGTAAATTGCTGGAAAGCTCGCCGATCAGTGCGGCAGACATTGCCGATTACATCTACCAGCGTGTGGCCGAGGGTGAGTTCATGATCCTGCCCCACGAGCAAGGGCGGATGGCCTGGGCACTGAAGCAGAAAAATCCGCAGTTGCTGTATGACGAGATGACCAGCATGTCGGAGAAAATGCGCGCCAAGGCGCAGTCGGTCAAAGGCTGATAGATATAAACAATATGTTTATATTTTTGCGGTCCTGCTTGGCTATTTGATATTTGTCTGTCAGTAAAACAAACCCTAGGTTGTAGGGAGGATCTGTTTATTTGGCAGGTCATTGATGGCTCGTAGGGGAGGGAGCATGGTCGATGTCCGGTAATTTTCCAAAGGACAAACACCATGCTGGTACTTAGCCGCGCGGTAGGCGAAATCATTTCCATCGGCGATCACATCACCCTGCGGATCCTGGAGGTCAACAACCTCCAGGTGAAACTCGGCGTGCAAGCGCCGACAGGGGTCAACGTGCACCGGGCGGAGGTCTATGAAAGGATCCGCCACCAGCAGGCAAACCCGGTATCCGTGCCTAATCCCTAGTCAAACAGGTGCTTGGGCACATCGTGCTTGAGCATCAATTGGCACTGTTCACTCTCAGGGTCGAAAACGATCAGCGCCTGGCCCTTGGTCAACGCCTGGCGTACGCGCAATACGCGGGTTTCCAGGGGCGTGTCGTCGCCGTTATCGGTGCCGTCGCGGGTCACGAAGTCTTCGATGAGGCGGGTCAGGGTGTCGACTTCAAGTGCATCGTGGGGAATCAGCATACAAGCCTCAAATGGTTGATCCCGGCGATGCTACTGTGCCGGGATCATTGTTGCCAGCTTCAGGATTTCTGCCCGACCAGGCTGTCTACCGAGGGCACGCGGGTATCGCTCTCCATTTGTGTTTCGTGTTCCAGCTGATGACTAAAGCGGTCCAGGGATCCCTGGGCCGGTTGGGCATCGCTGGCAAACACCGGCGGGCTGAGGATGTAGGCGCCCAGCAGGCGACTCAAGGCTGCCAGGCTGTCGATATGGGTGCGCTCGTAGCCGTGGGTTGCATCGCAGCCGAAGGCCAGCAGCGCGGTGCGGATATCGTGGCCGGCGGTGACGGCCGAATGGGCATCACTGAAGTAATAGCGAAACAGGTCACGCCGTACCGGCAAATCGTTATCTGCCCCCAGGCGCAGCAAGTGTCGGGACAGGTGATAATCGTAAGGACCACCAGAATCCTGCATCGCCACGCTCACCGCATGTTCACTGGAGTGCTGGCCGGGGGCGACCGGTGCAATGTCGATGCCGACGAATTCACTGACATCCCAGGGTAATGCGGCCGCCGCGCCACTGCCGGTTTCCTCGGTGATGGTGAACAGCGGGTGGCAGTCGATCAGCAACGGTTCACCACTGTCGACGATAGCCTTGAGCGCCGCCAGCAAGGCGGCGACCCCGGCTTTGTCATCCAGATGACGGGCGCTGATATGGCCGCTCTCGGTGAATTCCGGCAGCGGGTCGAAGGCCACGAAATCACCGACACTGATCCCCAGGGAATCGCAATCGGCACGGGTGGCGCAGTAGGCGTCCAGCCGCAGTTCGATATGGTCCCAACTGATTGGCATTTCATCCACGGCGGTATTGAACGCGTGTCCGGAAGCCATCAGCGGCAGGACGCTGCCACGGATCACGCCATTGTCGGTGAACAGGCTGACGCGGCTGCCTTCGGCAAAACGGCTGGACCAGCAACCGACGGGGGCCAGGGTCAGGCGGCCATTGTCCTTGATCGCCCGCACGGCGGCGCCGATGGTGTCCAGGTGCGCGGAAACGGCGCGGTCCGGGCTGTTTTGCTGGCCCTTGAGGGTGGCGCGGATCGTGCCGCGCCGGGTCATTTCAAAGGGGATGCCGAGTTCTTCCAGGCGCTCGGCGACGTAACGCACGATGGTGTCGGTAAACCCGGTGGGGCTGGGGATGGCGAGCATTTCCAGCAGCACTTTGTGCAGGTAGTTGAGATCCGGTTCGGGGATGGTTCGGGTCATAAGGGGTCCTTAGCTGCAAGTTTCAGGCTGCAAGCTGCAAGATAAATAGGGGCTGCTTTATTCTTGCGGCTTGCAGCTTGTCACTTGCAGCTTTTCACTATGTGGAAACAACAGATCCACGAATTTCTCCGCAGTCGGTTGCGGTTCATGATTGGCCAACCCAGCACGCTCATTGGCCTCGATAAATACGTACTGCGGCTGGTCGGCGGCCTGCACCATCAAGTCCAGGCCCACCATGGGAATATCGAGGGCACGGGCCGCGCGGATGGCGGCATCCACCAGCGTGGGGTGCAGGATTGCGGTGACATCTTCCAGGCAACCGCCGGTGTGCAGGTTGGCGGTGCGCCGTACCGCGAGTACTTCACCGCAAGGCAAGAGGCTGTCGTAGTCATATCCCGCGGCCTTCAGGGTGCGCAGGGTTTCGTCGTCCACCGGGATCTTGCTCTCGCCGTCTGTGGCAGCCTGGCGACGCCGGCTCTGGGCCTCGATCAGGGCCCCGATCGAGTGCTTGCCATCACCGATCACCTGCGCCGGGCGACGGATCGCAGCGGCCACCACTTCGAAACCAATCACCAGGATGCGCAGGTCCAGGCCCTCGTGAAAGCTTTCCAGCAACACCCGTGAGTCGAACTGGCGCGCCGCTTCGATGGCGCGTTGCACTTCTTCGATGGTCTGCAAGTCCACGGCCACGCCCTGGCCCTGTTCCCCGTCCAGCGGCTTGACCACGATGCGCCGGTGTTCGTCGAGAAACTCCAGGTTATCGTCGGCGCTGGCCGCCAGTTGTTGCGCCGGCAATTGCAAACCGGCGGCGCTCAGTGCCTTGTGGGTCAGGCTCTTGTCCTGGCACAAGGTCATGCTGATCGCGCTGGTCAGGTCGCTCAATGACTCGCGGCAGCGCACCCGGCGCCCGCCATGGCTGAGGGTAAACAGCCCGGCATCGGCGTCATCTACCTGGACGTCGATCCCGCGCCGGTGGGCCTCCTCGACAATGATCCGCGCATAGGGGTTGAACCCGGCCTGTGGCCCCGGCCCAAGGAACAGCGGCTGGTTGATGCCGTTCTTGCGCTTGATGGCGAAGGTGGCGAGGGCGCGAAAGCCGAGCTTGGCGTAGAGGCTTTTAGCCTGGCGATTGTCGTGCAATACCGACAGGTCCAGATAACTCAGGCCACGGCTCATGAAGTGTTCGATGAGGTGGCGTACCAGCACTTCACCGACCCCTGGCCGCGAGCATTGCGGGTCCACGGCCAGGCACCAGAGGCTGCTGCCGTTCTCCGGATCATGGAAGGCCTTTTGATGATTAAGGCCCATGACGCTGCCGATCACTGCACCGCTGTCTTCATCTTCGGCCAGCCAGTACACCGGGCCGCCTTGATGGCGCGGGGTCAACAGGTTGGCGTCCACCGGCAACATGCCGCGCCCCTGGTACAGGCGATTGACGGCCTGCCAGTCGGTTTCGCTCTGTACGCGACGAATGCGAAAGCCACGAAACACCCGGGTCGCCGGACGGTAGTCGGTGAACCACAGGCGCAAGGTGTCGGAGGGGTCGAGGAACAACTGTTGTGGATCAATCCCGAGGATCTGCTGGGGCGCGGCCACATACAGGGCGATATCCCGTTCCCCGGGCTGCTCGTTGAGCAACTCCAGGGCCAGGCTCGCTGGGTCGGGGAAGGTATGCCCAATCAACAGGCGGCCCCAGCCGCAATGCACGGCGATGGGTTGCGCGCTGGGTTCGCTGCCGTCTTCGGCGAAGCGCGCCTGCAGGCGCTCGTAGGACGGCGCCTGGCCGCGCAGTAGGCGTTGGCTGTAGGCCGTGGCGTGAGGTTTCATCAATCAGATTCCTTGTTCGCTGAGCCACAGGTTCAGCGCTGCCAATTGCCACAATTTGGAGCCGCGCAGCGGCGTCAGTTGCCCTTGCGGGTCCGTGAGCAGGCGGTCGAGCATCGCCGGGTTGAACAGGCCACGATCCTGGCTCGGGTCCAGCAGCAGGTCGCGCACCCAGTTGAGGGTATCGCCCTGCAAGTGCTTGAGGCCGGGCACCGGAAAGTAGCCTTTCTTGCGGTCGATGACCTCGCTGGGGATCACCCGGCGCGCGGCTTCCTTGAGCACTTGCTTGCCGCCGTCCGGCAGTTTGAATTGACCCGGCACACGGGCCGACAGCTCCACCAGGCGGTAGTCGAGAAACGGCGTACGCGCTTCCAGGCCCCAGGCCATGGTCATGTTGTCCACACGCTTGACCGGGTCGTCCACCAACATCACCGTGCTGTCCAGGCGCAGGGCTTTGTCCACGGCGGCAGTCGCGCCGGGTTGTGCGAAATGTTCGCGCACGAAGTCGCCGGCGGCGTCATTGGCGGTCAGCCATTGCGGCGCGACGGTGGCCGCGTAGTCGTCGTAGCTGCGGTCGAAGAATGCCTCGCGATAAGCGGCGTAAGGGTCGCTGGCGCCGTCCACCTGTGGGTACCAGTGGTAACCGGCGAACAACTCATCGGCGCCCTGGCCGCTTTGTACTACCTTGCAATGCTTGGCCACTTCCCGGGACAACAAGTAGAAGGCGATGCAGTCATGGCTGACCATCGGCTCGCTCATGGCACGGAATGCGGCGGGCAGTTGTTCGATGATTTCGCTTTCGGCGATGCGCAACTGGTGGTGCTCGGTAGCGTAGTGTTTGGCGATCAAATCCGAATACTGGAACTCATCGCCACGCTCGCCCCCGGCATCTTCAAAGCCGATGGAGAAGGTCGACAGATCCTGCACGCCGACTTCGCGCAACAGGCCCACCAGCAGGCTTGAATCCACACCACCGGAAAGCAGTACGCCGACATCCACCGCTGCGCGTTGGCGAATGGCCACGGCTTCGCGGGTGCTGTCCAGCACGCGGTCGGTCCAGTCTTCCAGGGTCAGGTTTTGTTCATCGTCGCGGGGGCCATAGGGCAGGGTCCACCAGGTTTTCTGCTCGGTGTTGCCGTCTGCGTCGATGCGCATCCAGGTGGCTGGCGGCAGCTTTTCGATGCCCGCCAGCAAGGTGCGCGGTGCGGGCACCACGGCATGGAAGTTCAGGTAGTGATTGAGCGCCACCGGATCGAGGAGCGGGTTGATGTCACCGCCCTTGAGCAGCGCCGGCAACGCCGAGGCAAAACGCAGGCGCTGGCCGGTGCGCGACAGGTACAAGGGTTTGACGCCCAGGCGGTCGCGGGCGATGAACAGGCGCTGGCTGTCGCGCTCCCAGATGGCAAAGGCAAACATGCCATTGAGCTTGGGCAGCAAGGCTTCGCCCCAGGCGTGATAGCCCTTGAGCAGCACTTCAGTGTCACCACCGGAATAAAAGGCATAGCCCAATGCTTCAAGCTCGGTGCGCAGTTCCGGGAAGTTGTAGATCGCGCCGTTGAAGGCCAGGGACAGGCCCAGTTGGGCGTCGACCATCGGTTGGGCGGAGCCGTCCGACAGGTCCATGATTTTCAGACGGCGATGGCCCAGGGCAATCGGCCCTTGGGCATGGAAGCCCCACGCGTCAGGGCCGCGTGGTGCCAAGTGATGGGTGATTCGTTCCACCGCTGCCAGGTCGGCAGGTTGATGATCGAAACGCAGTTCTCCAGCTAGTCCGCACATAAATTCCTTACCGGTTTTTCCGTTGGGGAGGGATAAAAATGCACGCGCCAAAACGGCGGGTACCTAGGGACTGACCCGAGGCTGTTAGTGGAGTTTTAGATCAATACGTTATATGGCAAACGGCCGCTCCCCTTCGCCACAGACCCTGCGGGCTGTGCAGCGTGGGTGCAGCGGGGAGGAATTAGGTCAACGTGATATGCAAATAGTGGGGGCGCTCCGATCGGAAGGACCCCAGCTATGGCGGGTTGAGGGGCCGCTCACTGAGGATTTTTTGCCACATTGCTGCGAATCAATGCGCGCACGGCAAAGCGATTCGGGTGACAGGCCTCTGCCACGCTGCGGGGCAGGGGCAGTGGTTCATTGTCCAGCCATGCCGCCAGCAGTTCACCGGACAACGGTGCGGTGATCAGACCTCGTGAGCCGTGGCCGCTGTTGACGTATAGACCGTCGAGCCACGGGCAGATGGCGTCCGGCGTGTGGCGGGCGTCCTTGCGCAGGCTGTCATAGGCTTGCGTAAACGCCTGGGGATCGACCAGTGGCCCGACAATCGGCAAGTAGTCCGGGCTGGTGCAGCGAAAGGCCGCCCGACCTTCCAACGCTTGCGGGGCCAATGTGGCAGCGTGCAGGCGCTGGGCCAGGTCCGGGGAAATTTCCTGCAGCAGCTGCAGGTTGCCGGCGTGCTCGGCGGCGGTGGGGGCCAGGTCATCGCTCTTGAAATCAAAGCTGGCGCCCAGGGTATGTTCGCCCAGGCGTGGTGGTGCAACGTAACCTTCGGCGCACACCACCGTGGCCAATGCTGCGCTCTCGGCAGTCTGCGGCAACCGGGTGATTTGCCCGCGAATGCGCTTGAGGGGCAGTTCGGCGCTGGCGGCAAAGCGCTTGACCTCGGCGGCCCCGGCCAGTACCACCACGGGCGCGCTGGCCAGTAGTACTTCACCGTCCCAGGCCTGCCATTGGCCGTCGACTTTGCGCAGCTTGAGCACTTCATGATGAACATGCACCGTGATGCCCGGCTGGCGCGCCTGCCACTCACAGAGAGCGGGCGGATGAACCCAGCCACCCTCGGGGAAAAACAGCCCGCCATGGTCCAGGCCAACCCCGGCCCGGGCCTGTGCCTGGTCCTTATCCAGCAGATGCAGCAAGTCAGGGGGGAACGCTTCGGCCAGTTGCACCTGGCGTTCGGTTTCCTTGGCATTGAACGCCAGTTGCAGGACGCCGCAACCGTCCCAGTCCACGCCGCGTTGCAGGTGCTCCAGCAGGCGACGGGTATGCCCGAACCCGCTGACAATCATCTGCGACAACGCCGTACCGTGCGCCGACAGCTTGAGATAAAGCACCCCTTGCGGGTTGCCAGAGGCTTCTTGAGCGAGGCCTTGATGACGCTCCAGCAGACTGACTTGCCAGCCCCGTGCCGCGAGGCTGGCC
>NZ_CVTS01000007.1:0-11817 GCF_900004755.1 Pseudomonas sp. 25 R 14
ACCAGCAGATGCAGCGCTCACTGAGCACGCTCAACAACAGCGTTGCGGCGATTGCCGCCCAGCAGGCCGCGCAGGCGGCGGGGCGCCAGGCAGCGTTGGGGCAGGTCTCGACGATTCCCGATGGCCTGGGCAAGGGCGGCTTGCAGGTAGACAACAGCCTCACCCAGGGTTGGATCAACGCCAAGGGCCCGACCCAAAGCCAAGCCGGTGGCCAGACCACGGTGAGCATCGAGCAGACCGCCGACAAGGCCATCCTCAATTGGGAGACCTTTAACGTCGGGCGCAACACCACTGTCGACTTCCAGCAGCAGTCCAACTGGGCCTTGCTCAACCGCGTCAATGACCCTAACGCGCGCCCCAGTGAAATCCAGGGCCAAATCAAGGGCGCTGGCACTGTGATGATCATCAACCGCAATGGCGTGGTGTTCAGTGGCAGCAGCCAGGTCAATGTGCGCAACCTGGTGGCGGCCGCAGCGAATATCAGCGATGAGCAATTCACCCAGCGCGGGCTCTACGTCGACGCCAACGGCACCCAGCCAACGTTCACCGATGCGGCGGGCAAGGTCCAGGTGCAGCGGGGCGCGCTGATCCAGACCCATGATGCGGCCACGTCCACCGATGCTGGTGGCTATGCCTTGTTGTTGGGCTCGGAAGTGGAAAACGCCGGGACCCTCATCACCGCCAAGGGCCAGACGACCCTGGCCGCCGGCGACAGTTTTTATATCCGCAAAGGCGTGGGCACCACCGGCAATGCACGTTCCACCACACGCGGCAATGAAGTCGCCAGCAGCCTCAAGGCCGGCAGCAGCGCGGGCAGCGTGACCAACAGCGGCCTGATCATGGCCGCAACCGGCGACATCACCCTGACCGGCCACGCCGTGCAGCAAAACGGTGTCGCTCTGGCCAGCACGTCGGTGGACACGCGTGGCACCCTTCACCTGCTCAATTCGTCCACTGACACCACCGGCAGCGTCAGTCTTGGCGAAGGCAGCACCACCGCGATCCTGCTCGACAGCAGCGGCTCCACCGCACTCAACAGCCAGCGCGACAATGGCCTGGTCAATCTTGACGGGCTGGCGAACCCCTTGATCAGCGGGCAGTTCAATAACCTGGGCAGTGTGGCCGACCGTACCGATCAGTCGCGCATCGAGATTGTCAGCGGCGGCACCGTGGACTTCCAGAAGGGCTCGATTACCCTTGCCACCGGTGGCCAGGTCGCGGTCAGCGCCGGCCAGCGCAGCCTGGTGCGCGACGGTGCGATGATCGACGTGTCCGGCGCCATCGGCGTCAAGGTGGCGATGCAAGCCAACAACATCAAGATCAACGTGCAGGGCAACGAGCAACGTGATGCACCGGTCAACCGCGATGGCGGGCAGTTGATCAACAACGATGTGTGGGTCGACCTGCGCGAATTGGTGTTTGTGCCGGCGGGTACCAACGGCTACGCAACGGATCGCTGGTACACCGCTGGCGGCCTGCTGGAAGTCGGTGGCTATCTGGGCACGCAAGGGCACGTGGTGGGCGAGTGGATGGCCCAGGGCGGTACCGTGACGTTTACTGGCCGTGACGTCGTGACCCAGCAGGGTGCGCAGATCAATCTGTCGGGCGGCACCGTGGATGTCCAGGCCGGTTATGTCCAGCAAACCTGGCTCAAGGGGCCGGACGGGCGCTTGTACGAGCTGTCGAAAGCACCGGGCGATATTCTCTACAGCGGGCTTTACAAAGGCTTTGAAGACACCAGTGAGCGCTGGGGTCGGACCGATCTCTATTACAACCCGCTGATCGCCCCACAGCGTCGCTTTGAGGCGGGTTACACCGTGGGCCGCGATGCCGGCAAGCTGGTGGTGGGTACGCGCAGTGCGGTGCTTGAAGGCCAACTGATCAGTGATGTGTTCCAGGGCGATCGCCAGACCCAGGCACCGAACATCAACCTTGACGGTTACCAGCAGTCGCAAAAGGCTCAGGCCCAGCGTGCGCAACTGATCATTGGCCAGTACACGCCGATCTTCAACAAAAGCACGGGTACCCTGCGTTACGCCCTGACGCCGGGCATGGAGCAGGTAGTGATCGAGAGTGGCGCGCCAGCCATCGCCGACAGCCTGGACCTGAGCGCCGCGCTGCCGGCCGGGCGCCAGGGCAGGCTGGTGCTCGACAGCGAGCAGCTCAACGGCTTCCAGTTGGGCGCGATCAAGGTGGGTGCCAAACAGCAGATCACGGTCAATGGCGCGTTGTCGGTGGCGGACGGTGGCGATATCACCCTGTATGCGCCGCAGGTGGCGGTCAACGCCAACCTGACGGCCCACGGCGGCAGCATCAATGCTGGCAACGTGCTGAGTCAGGTCAACCTCAATCGGCAGAATGGCGTTGAAGATGTGATTCTGGCGGGGATCGGGCAAGTCGCTGTGGCCTCCGGGGCGGTGCTGGATGCCTCCGGGCGCTGGAACAACCTGGCACTGCAGCCGTCCATCATCGGTGGTGTGGCTTACGCCAATGGCGGCAAGGTGTCGCTGCGCAGCACCGGCGATGTGAGCCTGGGGGCGGGGAGCCTGGTGCAGGTGTCTTCGGGCGCGACTGCTGGGCAGGATGGCAAGGTCAGCGGGGGCAAGGGCGGCAGCGTGACGTTGGGCGCGCTGGGGGCGCTGGTGTTGGGCGGTGAGATTCGGGGTTACGGTGTCAGCGGTGGCGGGACCCTGGCGTTGCAATCGCACAAGGTGCTGATCGGTGAGGCAAGCACTCCAGACGCGGGCACCCTGCAACTGGCGGGAGACTTTTTCAACAAAGGGTTCTCGGCGTATGACATCACTGGCAATGAAGGGTTGATCGTCGCTGACGGCACTCAGGTCGCGGTCAACATGCCGGTCTACCGTGTTGGCGAGCAGGTGCAAACGGTGCCGAGCGGCAGTGATCCGGCCAGCCTGATGGCGCTGTGGACACCCCCGGTGTATCAACAGGATGCGCTCAACAGCGTGCTGAGCCAGCGTCGCGGCGCCAGCTTGAGCCTGACGGCTGGGCATCAGGACTCCACCGCTGCGCAATTGGCAACCACGGCGCTGAGCGTGGGCCAGGGGGCGGTCATCACGGTCGACCCGGGCCAGGCGATCAACCTGCGCAGCGTCGGCCAACTGACCCTCAATGGCACGCTCAACGCCTGGGGCGGCAGCGTCAGCCTGAGAGGCCTGAACGTGGCCAGTTCCGAGGCGGTGAATGCCGCGGGTCACGGGCGTTCGATCTGGGTTGGCGAGCAGGCGCTGATTGATGTGGCCGCGCGGGCGGTGAGTGCCGTGGACAGTCGTGGCCGCAGCTATGGCCTGGTGCGCAATGGCGGCACGATCAGCCTTGGCGGCGAGCTTGACCTCGCCACCGGCATTGCCAAGGCCAGTGATGTGTTTGTGGTGGTACGCGATGGCGCGCGCCTGGATGCGTCCGGTGCCCAGGCGGGCCTGGATCTGCCGGGTCGGGGCCGGGTGCAGGTGGCCAGCAATGGCGGCAGCATCAGTGTGGCCTCCAACAATGGCCTGTACCTGGACGGCAGTCTTGTGGCCCAGGCCGGCGGTGCCGGT
Source organism: Pseudomonas sp. 25 R 14 (assembly GCF_900004755.1). Taxonomy (NCBI): domain Bacteria; kingdom Pseudomonadati; phylum Pseudomonadota; class Gammaproteobacteria; order Pseudomonadales; family Pseudomonadaceae; genus Pseudomonas; species Pseudomonas sp. 25 R 14. The sequence goes on from NZ_CVTS01000007.1 coordinate 3,561, forward strand.
GCATCGGGCGGGAGCCTGGCCCTGGCCCTGGAAAGCCCTTACTACATCAAGAATGCGGTCTCCGACCGGGTGCTCAAGCCACGGGAGCTGGTGCTCAGCCAGACCCGGCAGGACAGCACCCTGGCGGGCACTGCCCAGGCTGCGGCTGTCGAGCTGGAATATGGGCATGCTCGCCTGGGCGTGGATCAGGTCAGCGCCGGTGGCTTTGACAACCTGGCATTGCTGAGCAATGGCCTGCTGAGTGTTGACGGTGATCTATCGCTGCAGATGGGCCAGAGCCTGCGCCTGTACAGCGGCGCCCTCGGCCTGAGTGAGAATGCTGCGCCAGATGCCCGGGTCAACCTGTCGGCACCTCACCTGCTGTTGGCGGGCATCCTTGCGCCCTTGGAAGCCAAGGACCAATACCTGCATCCGGTGTTGACCAGCGCCATGTCGCAACGCGCCACCGAGGCGGTGTTCAACGCCAACGCCAATCTGCTGGAGGTACGCGGCAATGTGTTGTTCGGCAACAAGAGCAGCCTGACTCAGGCCGACAATAGCCAGGTGAGTGTCGAACGGCGTGGTTTCGATGATGTGCAACTGAGCAGCCAGGGTGACCTGCGTTTCCTCGCCGGGGCCAGCGCGGATGCAATCGCTCTGGGCATCAGTACCCAGCTCATGACCCGGGGCGACATGACCCTGCGGGCCGCGCAGTTGTACCCGGCGACCGAAGTCGGGGCACGGGTGCTGGCTGGCTACGTGGACGGGGTTGCCGGCTACGACCCGACGCGCACCCTGACCATTGCCCGTACCGGCAACGAGGCAGGCGCTGTACCTTACTCGGCCTTCGGTCGCCTGCAACTGGGCGGCCCGACCATCAAGCAGGGCGGGGTCGTGCGCGCCCCCCTGGGGCTGATCGAAGTCGGCATCCTGGGCACCCAAAAAGTCGAGCTGCTGCCCGGTAGCCTGACTTCGGTGAGCGGCAAGGGCCTGGTGTTGCCCTACGGTGGCACGGTGGATGGCCAGGTCTACCAGTACAACGGTAAGACCGTGTCGTTCCTTGGCCAGGGGGCGATTACGAACCTCAATGGCGACCTCAATGTGGGGGTGATCCTTGGCGGTCAATCGGTGGCGGTGCTGCCAGAGGCCACGCTGGACCTGTCCGGTGGCGGCGAATTGCTCGGCGCCGGGTTTATTTCCGGACGCGGCGGTTCCACCGATGCGCGCTACAACCCGCTGATGCAGATCGGCACCAACGGCGGCTTTGTCCTGCCGGGCCTGGGCAGCAACCCGGTCTACGCCATCGTGCCTGGGGGGCAGCCGGGTTATGCCCCGGTGGCACCGGAGGGCGGCGCGGTAGACCCGTTGATCGGCCAGCAAATCACCCTGGACGCTGGCGTACCGGGACTGGCTGCGGGGACCTATACCCTGATGCCCTCCACCTACGCCTTGATGCCGGGGGCGTTCCGTGTGGAAATCAACGGCCTGGCGGGGCGCGGGACCGAAGACGTGCCACAGGCACTGCGCAATGGTTCATGGTCGGCTGCCGGGCGCCTGTCCATCGTCAATACCGGGATCAGCAACCGTGTGGCCAGCCAGTTGATCCTGACTTCGGCCGACACCCTGCGCCGTTACTCCCAGTACAACGAAACCGGTTATGCCCAGTTCGCCGTGGCCGATGCCGCCAAACTCGGCGTGCCACGGGCGTTGCTGCCGGTGGATGCCAAGACCTTGAAACTGGCGTTGAACCCCGGTGGCGGGGCAGACGCCTTTTCCTTCGCCGGTATCGGCCGCTTCGAGGCGGCAACTGACGGTTATGCCGGCACGGTTGCCGTGATGAACATGGGGACCGGTGGGATGGAGGTGGTGGCGCCAGGCAAGGCGGCCACTGATGGATTCGGGGGCGTCACCGTGGCGGCGGACAGCCTCAACGCCCTGGGCGCGGCACGCCTGATGATTGGTGGGATGACCCAGGTTTCGTATGGCCAGAGCGGCAACTACATCAATGTGGTCGGTGCCAACAGCGGCTCTATCACCTTGCGTGAAGGGGCGAACCTGGCTGCACCGGAAGTGTTCCTGGTGAGTACCACCGGCGAGATCGTCATGGAGCAGGGCGCCTCGATCAATACGATTGGCCGGGGCAAGGCCAGTTATGACGCACGCGACGGTTTTGTCTACCAGGTCGCGAATATGCTGGCGGTCTCCAACGGCTTGCTCAACGTGGTCAACGCCGTACAGGCGGGCGGTGCCTCCAGTGGCGGCATCAATCTGGGGGTGTGCAACAGCGCGCCCTGCGATGGCCAGACTGCCCTGTATTCAGACGGCAGTATCGTCGCCCTGACCGACAAGACGTTGCAGATGGGGGATGAGGTGCGCTACGGCACCCGTCATCTCAACCTTGGGCTGGCCAGCATCAACGTCGGCAGCCCGCAAGCGTTGGCCGAGGCGGCGGCCGGCAATCGCCTGCCGGCCGGCATGACCCTGACCCAGGATGTGTTGAATCGCTTGTTGCGTGGCGACACGCAATTCGGCGCGCCGGCCCTGGAAACCCTGCAACTCTCGGCCCGCGACAGCTTCAACTTCTATGGCTCCAGCACCCTCGATACGTATGACGCAGTGACCGGCAAATCGTTGCTGAGCAACCTGATGCTCGCCACCCCGGCGATCTATGGGGCCGGCAGTGCCAGTGATGTGGCGAGCATTCACACCGCCAACCTGATCTGGCTCGGCGCGCAAACACCTGCCGGCGCGGCAATCGCGGGCGGGGCCGGCAGTGGTAGCGGGCGCCTGGATATCAGCGCCGAGCGCATCGAATTTGGTTATGGCGATTTTGCCCAACCGAGCACCACCCAGCGCTTCGACCGCCTCGCGTTGGGATTTGCCGACGTCAACCTCAAGGCCAGCGAGCGCATCACCGCCAATCACAAGGGCAGCCTGTCGGTCTATCAGCGCCAGGGTGCTTACGACCCTATCAAAGGGTTTGCCTACACGGGCGGCAACTTGAACATCCTGGCGCCGTTGCTGACCGGTGAGGCGGGATCGGTCAACCGCATCACCGCCGGTGGCGTACTGGATATCGCGGCAGCAAAGGGTGTGCGTGGCAAGGTCGAAGGCCAGGGCGGCGAGCTGGCGTTGCAGGGCGACAGCATCCGCCTGGCCAGTGCGGTGGTGTTGCCCAGCGGCAAGGTCACCCTCGATGCGCGTGGCGACGTGGTTTTGAGCGATGACGCACTGATTGATGTGGCCGGGCGTGCCATCGTCTTCAACGATCTGACTAAATACGGCGCGGGTGGCGAGGTCTCGTTGCAAAGCCGCGAGGGCAATGTGCTGCAGGCCGCAGGCTCGACCATTGACCTGTCGGCCCAGCACAACCAGGCGGGCAAGCTGCGGGCGGTGGCGGTGGGTGAAGCCGGCGGCGTGGTTGACCTGGCGGGCAAGCTCTTGGCGGGCAGCAGCGGTGACTACGATGCCGGCGGCACCCTGGTGCCGTACCTGGCCGGTGCGGTTGAGATCCAGGCCCAGCGCCTGGGCACTCGCGGTACCCTGGACGAGCAGTTTGCTGCTCTCAACCAGCGGCTCAACCAGGGCCAGGTATTTGGCGCGCGCAGCTTCCAGCTCAAGCAGGGCGACCTGAGCATCGGCAATGACGTCAAGGCCAACAGCGTCAGTGTCTCGCTGGACAATGGCAGCCTGCGCGTTACCGGGCGGGTGGATGCCAGTGGCGAGCGGGTGGGCAGCATCAACCTGCTGGCCAAAAAAGGCCTGGCCCTGGACGGCAGCGCCGTGCTCGACGCCCATGGCAGCCAACTGCGGGTGGACAGCCATGGCCAGATCATCGATGCGCCGAACCGCGCCACGGTGGTGCTCGGTTCGGGCCAGGGCCAGTTGACCCTCGCCGATGGCGTACGCATTGACCTGCGCCACGCTACCGAGGCGGCGGGCAATGATGGTCGCAGCCGTGGCACCCTGGAACTCAATGCGCCGCGCTTGGGCAGCAATGACATTGCCATCGATGCCCGTGGCCGCCTGGATATCCAGGGTGCGCGCTCGATTGCGCTCAACGGCATGATCAGCTACGACGATGCGCTGACCAAGACCGATGCCACGGCCAGCGGGCGCCCGTACCAGGTGATCGACCAGAAGTACCTCGACGCCAAACATGCCTTGAGTGTGTTGTTCATCAACGCTGCCCTGAAGAACAACGACCTGCTGCAGAACAAACTGGCAGGCTTGAACAACGCCACCTATGCCGACGCTTTCCATCTGCGCCCGGGTGTGGAGATTGTCAGCAAGACGCCCCAGGGCGATCTGGTGGTGCAGGGCGATCTCGACCTCTCCGGTTATCGTTACGCCAGCCTCAACCCGCATACCCAGAAAAACGCGGATATCTACGGCTCCGGCGAAGTGGGTCGCCTGACCCTGCGCGCCGGCGGCGACCTGAATATCTACGGCAGCATCACCGACGGCTTTGCGCCGCCACCGCCGACCGACGATGACAACGGCTGGGTACTGCGCCCCGGTATCGATTACACCGGCGGCACCCAAGTGGTGCCGGGTACGGGCGTGACCCTGGCTGACGGCACGAAGTTTCCGGCGGGTGCGGTGCTCAACTTCGATGTGTCGATCAAGGCCCTGAGCCTGGCGAACGGTACACGGCTGCCGGTACCGGTGACCCTCAGCCAGCCTCTGGTACTGCCTGCGGGTACGGTGCTGGCGGCAGCGATACTGGATGCATCCGGCAAGGAGCTGTTTGCTGCGGGGACGCTGCTGAGCCAGAGCCAGACCCTGGCGAGCGGCACTGTACTGGGGGCCGGCACCCTGCTGACCAGCAACACCAGCGTGCGGGCGTTTATCTGGCCCAAGGGCGTGCCATTACCCGGGCGCCTGGGCAGTACGGCATTCGTGACCCTCAATGGCAGCAAGGCACTGCCCCGTGGCGCACTGCTGCCGGCAGGCACTGATGTCAAGTTGTCGGGCGGTGTGAAGTCGGTGAAATTGCGCGTCGAGGAGGCGGGGCGTCAGGGCAAGAACTGGGGCGTTGCGCCGATGCTGACGGAAGGCTCCCAGGCGTGGTCGATCCGCCTAGTGGCCGGGGCTGACACCCAGGCGGCTGACAGTCGGCTGCTGCAGCCGTATCCGTCGACCGGCAACCTGCGCCTGGCCGACAGCCATTTCGGCATGTTCGCCGAGGGTGTGCTGGTGTGGACCGAGCAGGGCTCCATCGACAATTACGGCGACACCAGCATGGTCGGCAAACCCGTGAGCGCCGGCAACCTCGGAACGTGTACTGACTACCCCGGTTCCTGTGAATCCGGCGGTGATGCCTACAGCCTGGTGGCGGGGGGCAGCAGCCGTTTCAGTGTGATCCGCACTGGCGCAGCCGACCTGGACCTGCTGGCGGCTGGCAACCTGAGCATGGAATCGCTGTACGGGGTCTACACCGCTGGCAGTTCTTCCACGGGCACCTCGGCCAACGACCCCTACAACCTGCCGCGGGCACTGGGCGAAAATGGCAAGGTGTTGGGCAATAGCGTGGGCGGCAACGAGAAACTGGTCAACGGCGGCGCCGACAGTGTGTACCGCGCCTGGTACCCGCAGGCGGGTGGCAACCTGTTGTTGAAAGTGGGCGGGAACCTGACCGGTAACATCACCAGTCCATCACTCAGTGTCTCGGGACGCCCGGTCAGGAGCGATCGTGGCCAGGACTCGGCGAATGTCGGCAACTGGTTGTGGCGCCAGGGCAATGGCTTGAGTGGCCCTGAGGCGCAAGCCACTGCCTGGTGGATCAACTTTGGCTCCTACGCCACCAACCTGGCCCAGGCGGGAGGCGCCGACCAGATGCTGGGCTTCACCGGCTTCGGCACGTTGGGCGGGGGCAACCTGAATGTCGAGGTGGGCGGCGATGCCGGGATCATCCGGCCGTTGGCTGCCGGTTATGTACCTCAGGCGGTGAACTTGCGCAGCCAAGGGGTGGTGTTGGCGGTGGGCAGCAGCGGGCGCGTAGCGGCTGATGGCAGCCTGCAATTGACCGGCGGTGGCGACTTGAACCTGCGGGTCGGCGGCGCGGTGAATCCAGGCAGTCAGATCGCTATGGATCACCTCAATGGCGCGCTGGTGAACCTGCGCGGGAATGTGCAGTTGACCGGCGGTGCCCTGGGCAGCCTGACCTTGCGGTATGGCAGCCGGGCTATCGACCAGAGCCCCAGTGAAGTCCGCGCCTATGACCCACTGCGCGCCACATCGGCCTCGGCGGCCGGTGGCTTGAGCCTGTTGCCCGGTGATGCCTCCTTCAACCTGGCCACCCGTGGGGACCTGGTGTTGCAGGATGTGGCCGATCCAGGGCGCGTCGCCCAGACAAATGCCCTGGCCTACGTAAACAATGGGGTCAACGGCGTCGGGCAAAGCTGGTTCAGCCTGTGGACCCGCAACACGGCAGTGGACCTGTTCTCTGCCGGCGGCAACCTGACACCGCTGACCCAAACCCTGGAAACAGACATGGCGGCGGTCTATCCCGCCACATTACGTGCGGTGGCCGCCAGCGGCAGCCTGTATTACGGGCGTGCGGCGACTGCGAACCCCGGCTCGATGCCAGCGCTTGTGGCGCTGGTACTGGCGCCATCGGCCAACGGCCAATTGCAGTTGCTGGCCGGGGATTCTATCTATGGCGGCGACCTGACCGTCAGTCGCTCCAGCGCCGCGCCGGACAGCCTGGCAACGATCCTCAACCCGGCGTTCCTGGGCTTTGCCAATTCCCTGCCGATCGCGGGCAGCGGCAACCTTAGCAGTGATAGCAATATTGCGCGCCTGGGGCTTTCCCCGCTGTTCACCTTCGGTGCCAACGCGGCCAGCACGTTGTGGGGCGATACCCTGGACCCTGCGCGCTTTTATGCGCTGAGCGGCGACCTGCTGGGCGTCAACAGTGGGCGTGCCCTGACCATCACCAGTGCCGGTGACCCGCGTGTGGGGCAAACGTTTTATGAAGGCGCAGGTCCGGTATGGATGCTGGCCGGGCGTGACATCGTCAGCAGCGGCACGCGTCTGGGTGGCGCCAGCGGTGGCGAATCGGCGACCGGTGAATATGCTTTCGACGCCAACCTGTTTGTGCATAACGGCCTGACTGATATCTCCATCGTCAGTGCCGGGCGCGACATTCTCTATAGCAGCTTCAATGCGGCGGGGCCCGGTACGCTGGAGTTGATGGCCGGGCGCAACATCCTCATGGAGGACAAGGTCAGCGTCAACAGCCTTGGCGCTGTGGCAGCGGGTGATAGCCGTGCCGGCGCGAGTATCGTCATGCAAGCCGGAGCCGGCCCCAACGGCCCGGACTACCGACGTTTTGTCGAGGCTTACCTGAACCCTGAGAGCCAGTTGCAAGCGGGCGAACCCTTGACGCTGCTGGGCGGCAAGGTTGCCAAGACCTACGAGCGTGAACTGCTGGACTGGCTGGCCGGGCGTTTCGGCTTTGTCGGTGACAGCCAGCAGGCCAGGGCCTACTACGCGGCGCTGCCAGCGGAGCAGCAGCGAGTGTTTGCCCGTGAGGTGTACTTCGCTGAACTCAAGGCTGCCGGCCGCGAGTACAACCAGGCGGGCGGCGTACGCGAGGGCAGCTATGTGCGCGGTCGGGCGGCGATTGCCGGGTTGTTCCCGGACAAGGACGTGGCCGGTAATGCCATTGCCTACAAGGGCGATATCACACTGTTTGGCGGCGCGGGGGTGCACACCAACTTCGGTGGCTCGATCCAGATGCTCACGCCGGGCGGTGGCCAGACCTTCGGTATCGAGGGCGCTGCGCCGCCGTCGACGGCTGGGGTCATCACCCAGGGCGCGGGCGATATCCAGCTGTATTCCCTGGGCAGCATCCTGTTGGGTCAGAGCCGGATCATGACCACCTTTGGTGGCTCGATCATGGGCTGGTCCGCTGCGGGCGATATCAACGCCGGGCGGGGGTCCAAGACCACCGTGGTCTACACCCCGCCACGGCGGGTGTACGACAACTGGGGTAATGTCAGCCTGTCGCCGTCGGTGCCGAGTACCGGGGCGGGCATCGCCACCCTCAACCCGATCCCGGAAGTGCCGGCGGGGGATATCGACCTGATTGCGCCATTGGGCACCATTGATGCGGGTGAGGCGGGGATCCGTGTGTCGGGCAATATCAACATTGCCGCGTTGCGGGTGGTCAACGCGGCGAATATCCAGACCCAGGGCAAATCGTCGGGGGTACCGGTGTCGGCGGCGGTCAATACCGGGGCGATGAGCTCGGCCAGTGCGGCGGGGGCGG
>NZ_CVTS01000004.1:0-210 GCF_900004755.1 Pseudomonas sp. 25 R 14
CCGGCAACGTCACGGTGCCCTGGCCTTTATCGTCCAGAGTGACTGGGTTGCCAATCGGGTTGCCGTTCGGGTCCTGCACCTGCACGGTCGCGCCCGGCTTGCCGGTGACCGCCACATTGCCAGTGGCTGGATCGACAGTGCCCAACTGCGGTGCCAGCAGCGGCACGTCAACGTTGGTGGCTGGAGACTGGGTGTCACCTTCCTTGATCA
>NZ_CVTS01000009.1:0-25005 GCF_900004755.1 Pseudomonas sp. 25 R 14
CCGCCACCGTCACCACCGCCAGTACCACCACCGGTCCCGGCGCCAGCATCTGGGGAGGAGGATGCAACGCTGCTCTTGTGACCGCCACCACCACTGCTGCAGCCACCCAGGCTCATCGCCAGGATAAGGGCCAATGCAGTACTTGCTTTCCACAACACGACTTGAGTTTTCATGATGAGTTCCTTAGCACCTGGTACAGCCTTTGTTGGTTTCGCAAGTTCGCCCGTTCTTCGGCGGGCAATACATGCGTCCGTTGTGGCTATCACAGTCCTCGGCACTCTTTATCGCAACGCTCAACTTGGTATTAACGATTTATATACAGACGCGGGAGTGCGTCTTGGTGATTAATACCAAGGGTATATGTAGAGGTTTTTTGTTTGAGGTGATGTTATATAAAACAATCACTTGGATAAGTTAGCGGGCTATCGATAACCCGCTATAACTTAGGTTGTATATATACAATTAATCAGCAAATCGCCGCTGTTTCAGGCAATCGGCTGCCACTTTCCGAGCATATGTTCGATATCGCCACTGCCCTTGAGTTGCAACTCGCCACTGGAACCGGGGGCACCGGTCAACAAGATGACTTCGCCAGGCAGCCGTACCGGTTTCTTGAACTCAACGTAGAGCTCGATATTCGCCGAGGGCAGATGTTCATGCAGGGCCGCCACGGTACGTGCCTTGTTCCACAGCCCGTGGGCGATGGCCTGGGGGAAACCGAACAGCTTGGCGGTGAGGGCGCTCAAGTGGATCGGGTTGTAGTCACCGGATACCCGGGCGTACCGCCGACCGATGTCGGACGGTGCCTGCCAGCGGGTCAGCTCGTTGACCATATTGGGCGCTGGCAGGGATTGTTCTGGCGCTTCACCATCGAGTTTCACCCCGCGACAGAGCATTCGGCTTTCGCCCTCCCACAACAAACCCAGGGAATCCTCGACGGTGGTGATCAGGTCAAAGGTCGCGCCCTTGGCATGGGGTTGCAGGTTGCGCGTATGCACACTGACTCGCACGTCGCTGACCCCGCCCATGGGGCGAAACACACGGATACGGTTGCTCAAGTGCACCAGCCCCAGCAGCGGGAAGGGGAATTCCCGCGCCGTCAGCAACTGCAACTGCAGGCCGAACGCCAGGATGTGTGGATAAGTCGCCGGCAGCATCGGGCTCTCGGCAAACCCGCAGACCTTGCGATAGGCCGCTACCGCCTCGGGATTGACCTGCACCCGGCAGTGCAGCCCTGAAGTGGGCAACGTGGTGCCGGTGATCTTGCGCTTGAGCGCGGCGCGCCAATACAGCGGCGGCAGTGCCGGGCTGCGGGGTAATGTGTGCCACAGCATAGTTACGCTCCCAGCAGGCTTTGCCCGCATACGCGCAGCGCCTGGCCACTGACTGCACCTGACCCCGGTTGGCCCAGCCAGGCCACGGCTTCGGCCACATCTTGCGGTAAGCCACCCTGGCCCAGCGAGCTCATGCGTCGCCCGGCTTCACGCAAGGCAAAGGGAATGTGCGCGGTCATCTGGGTCTCGATAAAACCTGGGGCCACCGCGTTGATGCTGATGCCCCGTTGCGCCAGCAGCGGCGCCCAGGCCTGGGCCAGGCCGATCAGCCCGGCCTTGCTCGCGGCGTAGTTGGTTTGCCCGCGATTGCCGGCGATGCCGCTGATCGAAGCCAGCAACACCACGCGGCCGTTGTCGTGCAGGGTGCCGCTGTCGAGCAGGGCCTTGGTCAGCACTTGCGGGGCATTGAGGTTGACCGCCAATACCGCGTCCCAGTATTCCGGGGTCATGTTGGCCAGGGTCTTGTCGCGGGTGATGCCGGCGTTGTGCACCACGATGTCGATGCCGTTCGGCAACTGCTCGATCAACTGCGTGGCGGCGTCATCGGCGCAAATGTCCAGGGCAATGCCGCGCCCGCCCAACCGAGCGGCGAGGGCGTCGAGATCGGCCTTGGCCTGGGGCACATCCAGCAACACAATCTCGGCACCGTCGCGGGCCAGGGTTTCGGCAATCGAAGCACCGATACCTCGTGCGGCGCCGGTCACCAGGGCCTTGAGCCCGGCCAGTGGGCGGGTCCAGTCGTGCACCTGGGTTGGGCAGGCGTTCAGGCGCAGCACCTGGCCGCTGATATAGGCACTTTTCGGCGAAAGGAAAAACCGTAGCGCACCTTCCAATTGATCCTCGGCGCCTTCTGCGACATACAGCAATTGCAGGGTGCCGCCGTTGCGCAGCTCCTTGGCCAGCGACCGGCTGAACCCTTCGAGCGCGCGCTGGGCGCTGGCGGCAAACGGTTCGCTGAGGCTTTCCGGGGCGCGGCCGAGAATCACCAGGTGTGCGCTGTGATCGAGATTTTTCAGCAGCGGCTGGAAGAACTCGCGCAGTTGCTTGAGTTGGTCGGTATGTTGCAAATGGCTGGCATCGAACAGCACCGCCTTGAGCTTGGGGCCATGCCCGGGGATCCACGGCGTGGCCTTGAGCGGTTCGGGGCCGTAGCTGTAGATGGCCTCGGTGAGTTTATTGGCAAACCCCAACACCTGGGCCGCCAGTGGGCCGCCGCCCAACAGCAGGGCGCCTTCCACCGGGCGCAGGCGTCCGGCTTGCCAGCGCTCCAGGCGTACCGGGGACGGCAGGCCAATGGCCGAGACCACGCGGTGGCCAAGGCTTGAGTTGGCGAAGTCGATATAACGGTCAGACATGGAACGCTCTCCGGCTGCTGGGGTTCAAAGGGTGGACCATCAATAGGTGACAGTCGTTCCTAGTCTAGGCTCAGGATTGCACCTACCACCTAACAGGGAGCTTTCCATGACTCAGTTGCGCCGTGTCGCGATCATTGGCGGTAATCGTATCCCCTTCGCCCGTTCCAATGGCCCCTATGCCACGGCGAGTAACCAGGCCATGTTGACGGCGGCCCTGGAAGGCTTGATCGAGCGCTATAACCTGCACGGCTTGCGCATGGGTGAAGTGGCCGCAGGCGCGGTGCTCAAGCATTCGCGGGACTTCAACCTGACCCGCGAATGCGTGCTGGGCTCGCGCCTGTCGCCACAAACCCCGGCCTATGACATTCAACAGGCCTGCGGCACCGGGCTGGAAGCGGCGCTACTGGTGGCTAACAAAATTGCCCTGGGGCAGATCGAATGCGGGATCGCCGGCGGGGTCGATACCACTTCCGACGCGCCCATCGGGGTGAATGAGGGCCTGCGCAAAATCTTGCTGCAAGCCAATCGCAGCCAATCCATGGCTGATAAATTAAAAGTCCTGTTACAACTTCGCCCGCATCACCTCAAGCCGGAACTGCCGCGCAATGGTGAACCGCGTACTGGCCTGTCCATGGGCCAGCATTGCGAACTGATGGCGCAGACCTGGCAGATCCCCCGCGCCGAGCAGGACCAACTGGCCTTGGAAAGCCATCAGAAAATGGCCGCGTCCTACGCCGAGGGCTGGCACAACGATTTGCTCACACCGTTCCTGGGCCTGACCCGTGACAACAATCTGCGCCCGGACCTGACCCTGGAAAAACTCGCCAGCCTCAAACCGGCTTTTGAACGCAGTGAAAAGGGCACCCTGACCGCCGGCAACTCCACGCCGCTGACCGATGGCGCGTCCCTGGTGTTATTGGGCAGCGAAGCCTGGGCCAAGGAGCGTGGCCTGCCTATTCTCGCCTACCTGCGTGATGGCGAAGCGGCGGCGGTGGATTTCGTCAACGGTGCCGAAGGGCTGTTGATGGCGCCGGTATATGCCGTACCCCGTTTGCTGGCGCGCAATGGCCTGACGCTGCAGGATTTTGATTACTACGAAATTCACGAAGCCTTCGCCGCCCAAGTGTTGTGCACGCTCAAGGCCTGGGAAGATGCTGATTACTGCAAGACCCGCCTGGGCCTGGACGCGCCGTTGGGCTCTATCGACCGCAGCCGCCTGAACGTCAAGGGCAGCTCCCTGGCTGCTGGGCACCCATTTGCCGCCACCGGTGGGCGTATTGTCGCCAACCTGGCCAAGCTGCTGGACGCCGCCGGCAAGGGGCGCGGGCTGATTTCGATCTGTGCTGCGGGCGGGCAGGGCGTGACGGCGATCATTGAGCGCTGATCTCGGCTATCATCCGAACGCCTTGAGCAATAGCGGCTTTGTCGGATTAATCTGGCATATTGGATGCATTCTTTAGCAGATCAAGGCTCGTTACCCTCTCCCCGCTGTGCGAGGATTGCCGTATAACGAGTGCCATACGCGTGTTTGGTAATAAAGGACCCACAATAAAAGCTGATGAAGACTCCTAAACGCATTGAACCCCTGATCGAGGACGGTCTGGTCGACGAAGTGCTGCGCCCACTCATGAGTGGTAAAGAAGCAGCTGTTTATGTGGTGCGCTGCGGCAACGAATTACGTTGCGCCAAGGTCTACAAGGAGGCGAATAAACGAAGCTTTCGTCAGGCGGCCGAATACCAGGAAGGCCGCAAGGTCCGCAACAGCCGGCAGGCCCGGGCCATGGCCAAGGGCTCCAAGTTCGGCAAGAAAGAAACCGAAGACGCCTGGCAGAACGCTGAAGTAGCGGCGCTGTTTCGCCTGGCCGGTGCGGGTGTTCGCGTGCCACAGCCCTACGACTTCCTTGAAGGCGTGTTGCTGATGGAGTTGGTGGCCGATGAATACGGTGACGCGGCGCCACGCCTGAACGACGTGGTCCTGGAACCGGATCAGGCCCGTGAGTATCACGCGTTCCTGATCTCGCAGATCGTGCTGATGCTGTGTACCGGTCTGGTGCACGGTGATCTTTCCGAGTTCAACGTATTGCTGACGCCGACGGGCCCGGTGATCATCGACTTGCCTCAGGCGGTGGATGCGGCGGGTAACAACCACGCATTCAGCATGCTGGAGCGGGACGTGGGCAACATGGCTTCGTATTTCGGGCGGTTTGCCCCCGAATTGAAGACCACCAAGTACGCCAAGGAAATGTGGGCGCTGTACGAAGCCGGCACCTTGCATCCAGCCAGTGTGTTGACTGGCGAGTTCGACGAGCCGGAAGAATTGGCGGATGTCGGCGGCGTGATGCGTGAGATCGAAGCGGCGCGGCTTGACGAAGAGCGGCGCCAGGCGATCCGTGCGGCGGATGATGCACCACCGGGCAAACCGGCGGAAGAACCGCCGCCGCCTTGGATGCAGTGATCGCCCAGCACACTGGGGGTTAAAAAATGTGGGAGCGGGCTTGTGTGGGAGCTGGCTTGCCTGCGATGCAGGCACCTCGGTACATCCGTTGCACCGAGGTGATGCTATCGCGGGCAAGCCCGGCTCCCACACAAGCCCGCTCCCACATTGGGTTTTGCGTTCGGTCAGTTGGATCTGCAGCAACTGCCCGACGCCAACTCCTTGAGAATCGGACAATCGGGCCGGTGATCGCCCTGGCAGTGCTCCACCAAGTCCTGCAACGTATCGCGCAACTGCCCCAGTTCGCGGATTTTTTGATTCAACTCCTCGATATGCTGGCGAGCCAACGCCTTGACGTCGGCACTGGCCCGTTGCCGGTCCTGCCACAGCTCCAGCAGCTTGCCGACTTCTGCCAGTGAAAACCCCAAGTCCCGCGAGCGCTTGATAAACGCCAGGGTGTGCAGGTCGTCGGCGCTATACAGGCGATAGCCACTGTCGCTGCGATGGGCCGGCTTGAGCAGGTTGATGGATTCGTAATAACGAATCATCTTTGCGCTCAAGCCGCTTTGCCGGGCTGCCTGGCCGATGTTCATGAGCGGTGATCCTCCAGATCCTTGGGTTTCCAGGTTTTCAACAGCAGTGCGTTGCTGACCACGCTGACGCTGGACAGGGCCATGGCGGCGCCGGCCAACACCGGATTGAGCAGGCCGAACACGGCCAGCGGAATGCCGATCAAGTTATACACAAAGGCCCAGAACAGATTCTGCCGGATTTTCGCGTAGGTCTTGCGGCTGATTTCCAGGGCTGCCGGCACCAGGCGTGGATCGCCACGCATCAGCGTGATACCCGCCGCGTGCATCGCCACGTCGGTGCCGCCACCCATGGCGATGCCGATATCCGCGGCGGCCAGGGCCGGGGCATCGTTGATGCCGTCGCCGACCATGGCCACCACGCCAGTCTTTTTCAGCTCGGCGACGGTGGCGGCTTTGTCGGCGGGCAACACTTCGGCGTGCACATCATCGATGCCCAGCGCTTGTGCCACCACGCGGGCACTGCCGCGGTTGTCGCCGGTCAGCAAGTGGCTGCTGATGTGTCGCGCCTTGAGCTGTTGCACGGCTTGCAGGGCACCGTCCTTGAGGGTGTCGCCAAAGGCAAACAGGCCCAGCACCCGAGGTTCCGGGCTTTGCTCGATCAACCAGGACAAGGTGCGGCCTTCAGCTTCCCAGGCACTGGCGTTGGCGGCCAGGTCACCCGGCTTCAAGCCGGTCTCATCGAGCAGGCGCCGATTGCCCAGGGCCAGTTGCCGACCGTCCAGGGTGCCGGCAATGCCGCGCCCGGTCAGGGATTGGCTGGCGCTGACATCGGCAACCGGCAGGCCTTGATCATTGCAGGCGTCCAGTACCGCCTTGGCCAATGGGTGTTCGCTACCGCGTTGCAGGGCGCCGGCCTGTTGCAGCAACAGTGCTTCGTTGCCATCCACTGCACTGAGGTGGGCGATTTTGGGGGCGCCGGAAGTGAGGGTGCCGGTCTTGTCGAACACCACCGCGCTGACTTCGTGGGCGCGCTCCAGGGCTTCGGCGTCCTTGATCAAAATCCCGTGGCGGGCCGCGACACCGGTGCCGGCCATGATTGCGGTCGGCGTGGCCAGGCCTAATGCGCAAGGGCAGGCAATCACCAGCACCGCGACGGCATTGATCAATGCGGTTTCCAGCGGTGCACCATACAACCACCAGCCAACCAGGGTGGCGAGGGCGATCACCAGCACGGTCGGCACAAACACCTGGCTGACTTTATCCACCAGTTTCTGGATCGGCGCCTTGGCCGCCTGGGCGTCTTCGACCAGGCGAATGATCCGCGCCAGCACGCTTTCTGCGCCGAGGGCCAGGGTGCGTACCAGCAAACGGCCTTCACCGTTGATCGCGCCGCCGGTGACTTTATCCCCCGGTTGTTTCGGCACTGGCAGGCTTTCCCCGGTGATCAAGGCTTCGTCGGCATGGCTTTGGCCTTCGACCACTTCGCCATCTACCGGGAAACGTTCGCCGGGCTTGACCAGCACCAGATCATTGAGGCGCAGGGCGCTGATCGCGACCTCTTGCTCGCGGCCATCGATCACCTGAATCGCCCGCTCTGGCCGCAAGGCCTCCAGGGCGCGGATGGCGCTGGCAGTCTGGCGTTTGGCGCGGCTTTCCATGTATTTGCCAAGCAGCACTAGGGCGATCACCACCGCCGAAGCTTCGAAGTACAAGTGCGGCTCGACGCCAGCCGGCGCGCTGAGCCACTGGTAGATACTCAGGCCATAGCCTGCGCTGGTGCCGATGGCCACCAGCAGGTCCATGTTGCCCGCGCCGGCGCGCACGGCTTTCCAGGCGGCGACATAGAAGCGCGCACCAAAGATGAACTGCACGGGGGTGGCGAGCAGGAATTGCACCCAGGCCGGTAGCATCCAGTGCAGGCCGAACGGTTGCACCAGCATCGGCAGGACCAGCGGCAACGCCAGCGCAATGGCCATCACCAGCGACCAACGCTCGCGTTTCAGGCGTTGTTCCTGGCTGGCTTGGGTGGCGGTTTCGCTTTGCGGCAGGGTGGCGGTGTAGCCGGCTTTTTCCACGGCGGCGATCAGCACGGCGGGGTCCATCTGGCCCGTCACCTCGACGTGGGCCCGTTCATTGGCCAGGTTGACGCTGACGTTTTGCACGCCGGGCACCTTGTTCAGGGCGCGTTCGACCCGCCCGACGCAACTGGCGCAGGTCATGCCGCTGATCGGCAGGTCGAAGGTGGTGGATCCATTCATGGGGCGTTCCTCCAGGAAAAGTTGCCTGTAGGATCAACCTTGACCTGATAGGAAGGTCAAGCCCCTTAATTCACGGCAAGCCCTGATACCGTTTTTCTGTAGGCGCGAGCTTGCTCGCGAAAAACTGGAGAGCGCCGCGTTTACCCGGTAAACACGCGTTATCGTTGACGTTCTTCGCGAGCAAGCTCGCTCCTACAGAAAACGGCATTGAGACAGGTTCGCGTCAGTAACCGAGCTTGGCGGCCTTGAGGTACATGCCGTCGGCGCCCTGGGCAATGCGCAACTTGCGCACGTCGCCGGCTTTGAGCGTGATCTCTTGGGCCTTGGGCGCCAGAAGCCCCGGCAGGCATCCGGGAACCTGGCCCGGCAGCAATTTGAGCCGCAGCGAGACCTTGCCTTCCGGGAAGTTGAATGAGGTGGATTGCTCCTGGAACAGCCGTCCGGCCAACTGGTCATTGACGTACAGGCCGACCTCACAGTTGGTCGGTACTTCCAGGCGCTCCCTGGAAATGATCAGCACCGCATAGTCCTCGGCGGCGCTGGCCTGGGGGACAGCGGCGAACAGGCTCAACAGGCTGACAAGGCCAAAAAACGACCAGCGCATGGTGAATTCTCCGGGTTTCAAATCGTGGATGGTTGCAGCTTGGCCGACGCCGCCAGGGAATACCAGCCCGGCGCTTGTTTTCAGTGCTTGACCTTGCCATCGTGGCAAGGATGAGACTGGGTGCAACCTCACTCAAGGAGTCATGTCATGCAAATATTCAGCGTTGAAGGAATGACCTGCGGCCACTGCGTCCGGGCCGTGACCCAAGCGGTACAAGCCAAGGATCCGGCCGCCAGTGTGAATGTGAATCTGGCCGCCAAGGAAGTCGGTGTGGAAAGTCGTTTGTCGCCGGACGAAGTGATCAGCCTGATCACCGAAGAAGGCTACAGCGCCAAGCTCGCCTGATTATTTAATAGGTAGCGAGCTAACGTAATGTTCAAGGCACCCAAGCGCGGCTAGACTGTCGGGCTGCCGACTCTTCCGGGTGCCTGATGAACCTTCGCATAATCCTTATTCTTGGGGCCTTGAGCGCATTTGCGCCGCTGGCTATCGATTTTTACCTGCCGGGCTTCCCGGCCATGGCGGTGGCGTTCGGCACCGACGAAAAACATATCCAGCTGACCCTGGCCGTGTATTTCACGGGCCTTGCGATCGGCCAGTTGATCTATGGGCCGCTGGCGGATCGTTTCGGGCGGCGCATCCCGCTGTTGAGCGGTGTCACCTTGTTCACCGTGGCCTCCCTGGCGTGCGCCTATGCGCCGTCCCTGGAGTGGCTGATCGGTGCGCGCTTCGTCCAGGCGCTGGGCGGGTGTGCGGGTATGGTGATTTCCCGGGCGGTGGTCAGCGACAAGTGCGACGCGGTGGGCTCGGCCAAGGTCTTTTCGCAATTGATGCTGGTGGTCGGGCTGGCGCCGATCCTGGCGCCGATGCTCGGTGGGGTGATGGTCAGCCTGTGGGGCTGGCAGTCGATTTTCCTCGCGTTGACGGTATTCAGCGTCGGCGCCGGGGTGGCGGTGGCTATCGGTTTGCCGGAGAGTTTTCCGGCCCATCAGCCTCGGCAGCCACTGTCCGGGGCGTTGCGCCAATACGGGCGGCTGCTGGCTGATCGGGTGTACCTGGGGTATGCCGTGACCGGTGGTATCGCAATTGGCGGGATGTTCGCCTACATCGCCGGCTCACCTTTCGTATTTATCAAGCTCTACGGCGTGCCGGCCGAGCACTATGGGTGGCTGTTCGGCACCAATGCCGCAGGCTTTATCCTAGTGGCCCAGGTCAACGCGCGGCTGCTGTCCAAGCGCGGCCCGGCGTTTCTGCTGACCCGCACGGTGTGGGTCTACCTCGCGGCAGCGCTGTCGCTGCTGGCGGTCAGTGCCTTGCATACCGAAGCATTGTGGCCGCTGCTGGTGCCGCTGTTCCTGTGCATCGCCAGCCTGGGTTGCATCATGCCCAATACGTCGGCGTGCGCCATGAACGGGCAGGGCGCGCGGGCCGGCAGCGCGTCGGCCCTGCTGGGCTGCATCCAGTTTGGCGTGGCCGCAGGTGCGGCATCGTTGGTCGGCGCACTGCACGACGGCACGGCCATGCCGATGTCGATCGTCATCAGCTTGTGTGGGGTGTTGGCGGTAGTGGTGGCCATGTTGACCCAGCGCCTGCAACGGCAGCGAGCCTTGCAAGCGCAGGCCTGACCGCTTTTTCAGCCAGTAGCGCGCTGCTGGCTTTCGGGAAAACGATGGGGTGCCTGGATTCGGTTTTGCAGGGTGTTGGCGAAGGCGCGAGCCTCGGCTTCACTGCGGAAGGTAAAGGCGTCGTGGTCCAGGCGGACCTGCCATTTGTTGCCTTGGGATTTTGCTAACGCTTTTATCAGGATCTTCATTGCTGACTTCCTCACGTAAAAGATTGCGTGGCAAAGGCGGCCAATATAAACCCGAATACGCTCACAAATATGACAAGGATCAAGTCTCTGACTAGCGGTGCCGTCCGTTACCTACAGCGATAACGGATGACACTGACAGAGCCCGCGTCTTAGAAGCCTTCCAACACGATCTTGCCCTTGGCCTTGCCGCTTTCCAGCAAGGCATGGGCTCGGCGCAGGTTCGCCGCATTGATCACGCCGAAGTGTTCGCCCACCGTGGTTTTCAGGGTGCCGGCGTCGATCAGCTCGGCGACCCGATTGAGCAGGTTGTGCTGCTCGATCATGTCAGCGGTCTCGAACATCGAGCGGGTGTACATGAACTCCCAGTGCAGCGACAGGCTCTTGCGCTTGAGCTTGGTCACATCCAGGGCCTTGGGATCGTCGATCAATGCCAGTTTGCCCTGGGGTGCGAGGGCTTCGACCAATTGGTCCAGGTGCTGGTCGGTCTGGGTCAGGCTGGCGACGTGGGTCACCTGTGGGTGGCCGGCGCGCTTGAGCTCTTCGCTCAGGGGCTGGCTGTGATCGACCACCAGGTCGGCCCCCAGATCCTTGGCCCAGGCCTGGGTGTCCGGGCGCGAGGCGCTCCCGATCACCTTGAGTGCGGTGAGTTGCGCAGCCAGTTGGGTGAGGATCGAGCCTACGCCGCCGGCAGCGCCGACAATCAGCAGGCTCTGGCCTTGATCGGCCTTGCCTTCAGCTACTTGCAGGCGTTCGAACAGTAGCTCCCAGGCGGTGATGGCGGTCAGCGGCAGGGCGGCGGCTTCGGCAAAACCCAGGCTTTTTGGCATATGGCCGACAATCCGCTCATCCACCGTGTGCAGTTCGCTGTTGCCGCCCGGGCGTGTCAGGGAGCCGGCGTAAAACACCTTGTCACCGGCCTTGAACAGCGTGACGTCGCTGCCGACCGCCTTGACCACGCCGGCCACATCCCAGCCCAGCACTTTGGCTGCGCCGTTTTCCGGAGCGACGTTCTGGCGGATCTTGGTGTCCACCGGGTTGACCGAGATGGCTTTGACTTCCACCAGCAAGTCACGCGGGCCGGCCACTGGCTCAGGCAATTCGATGTCTTGCAGGGACTTGGGGTCGTTGATCGGCAATGCGGCGTAGTAGGCGATGGCTTTCATGGCGCGTTCCATAGAGGGGCGAATGTGATGGACAGATCATTAGCTATTTCTCTTGCAGATAAAACCCGCTAAAAGAGCACTCTCTTTCAACGGATTTTTGATAATTCCTCGGGACGGTGGTCATGCTGCGTTTTGATGATTTGCAGTTGTTCGTGCGTGCGGCGGATTTGGGCAGTTTGTCTGCCGCCGCACGGGTTATGGATATGTCGGCGGCAGTGGCCAGTGCGGCGTTAAAACGCATCGAACAACAATTGGGCGTGCGCTTGCTGGCGCGCTCCACCCGCAGCCTGCGCCTGACCGCCGAGGGTGAAGGTTTTCTGCAGTACGCCCGCGGTGCCTTGAGCCAACTGGATGAGGGGCGGCGGTTGCTGGCCAGCGGCCAGGATCATGTCAGCGGTGTCCTGCAGTTGTCGGCGCCTTCGGACTTCGGACGCAACCTGTTGCTGCCCTGGCTCGACGAGTTTCAGCGTGAACACCCGCAGTTGAACGTGCGCCTACTGCTGGGCGACCGGATCGCCGACCTGTTCCGCCAGCCGGTGGATATCGCCTTGCGCTATGGCGAACCCGAGGATTCGAGCCTGGTGGCCTTGCCGGTCGCGCCAGACAACCGCCGAGTGTTGTGCGCGGCGCCCAGCTACCTGGCCCGACATGGCGAGCCGCGCCATCTGGAAGAACTGGCCCAGCACAATTGCCTGCTGTTTATGCTCGGCAGCCGGGTGCACGACCATTGGAGCTTTCAGGATGCTAGACGGGAAATCAGCCTGACCGTCAGCGGCGACCGTTTCAGTGACGACGCTGATGTCGTGCGGCGTTGGGCCGTGGCTGGGGTGGGCATTGCCTACAAGTCCTGGCTGGATGTCAGCGCCGATGTGCTGGCCGGCCGCTTGCAGTTGCTCTTGCCGGAGCTGCTGGGTGAGCGCACACCGCTCAATCTGCTGTGCGCCCATCGTGCGCAATTGAGTAAGCCGATCAACCTCCTGCGTGAAATGCTCGTGGCACGTTGTGGGAAGTTGAGCGCGCAGTTGCCTGAACGACGGGGGACTACACAATAACCTCGGGAAATTCAGGAAATTTCAGGCAGTAGCTGTCGCTGATTTGGCTGTAAGACGCCACGGAATCCGCTGCTCACACACTTATACTTTTCGGCGAAATGGAGCAGACCAACGATTGAACAGGGAGTGAGTACATGGAACAGGCACCTTGCATCAGCCAGATCGCAACATTGTTGGCCGACCCCAAACGCACCGCGATGATCTGGGCGTTGATGGACGGCTCGGCCAAGCCCTCCGAGGAGTTGGCGATGTTGGCTGGGTTATCGGCTTCATCGGCGAATGCGCATTTGGCGCGTTTGGCGGCCGGTGGATTACTACGTATTGAAGCCCGCGGGCGTAAACGCTTCTTCCGCATGGCGGCAGCGGATGTGGGCGCAGCCGTCGATGCATTGGCCAGTACCACGATGGCTAGCGTGGCGCGCAGTGCATCCAGCCGGCCGGTGACGGCATTGCTGGCGCCGGCTTCGTTGCGCCAGGCACGGATATGCCACGATCATCTTGGGGGGGAAATGGCGGCAGCCCTCTATCAGCGCATGGTGCTGGCAAAGTGGATTGAACGCTTTGAACAGTGGCTCCATGTGACGCCCCTGGGGGCACGCCATTTGGCCGAGCATGGCATTTTCACCCAGGCCCTGGCCCAGCATAGTTTCTCGACAATGGCTTGCGATTGCTCTGACTGGAGCGAGCAGCAGCCGCACCTGGGCGGGGCGTTGGGGGCGGGATTGTTGCAGTTGTTCATGCAGTCGCGCTGGTTGAAGACGGTCAATGAGTCGAGCGCAGTGCAGGTCACCGAGACCGGGCGCTTGGAAATTGCCCGGATGGCGGCTGTGTAGGAGCGGGCTTGCCCGCGAACAATTCAAAGGCGCCGCGTTCATCCAGGATGTACGCTTTATCGTTGGCGTCCTTCGCGAGCAAGCTCGCTCCTACAGGGAGGGGTCAGGGCTTGACCAGGCGTGCATCCAGGCTGTTTTGCGCCAGGCGGCGGGCCTGGTCCTGGGTCATGCCCAGCGAGGTGTGCAGCGCGTGGAAGTTCTCGGTGACATAACCGCCGAAATACGCCGGGTCATCGGAGTTCACGGTGACCTTCACCCCACGCTCCAGCATGTCGAGGATGTTGTGCTGGGCCATGTCGTCGAATACACACAGCTTGGTATTGGACAGCGGGCACACGGTCAGGGGGATCTGCTCGTCGATGATCCGCTGCATCAGGCGCTCGTCTTCGATGGCGCGCACGCCATGGTCGATACGCTGGATTTTCAGCAGGTCGAGGGCTTCCCAGATGTATTCCGGTGGGCCTTCTTCGCCAGCATGGGCGACGGTCAGGAAACCTTCGCCACGGGCGCGATCGAACACACGCTGGAATTTGCTCGGTGGGTGGCCCATTTCCGAGCTGTCCAGGCCCACGGCGACAAACGCATCACGGAACGGCAGCGCCTGGTCGAGGGTTTTTTGCGCTTGCTCTTCGCTCAGGTGGCGCAGGAAGCTGAGGATCAGGCCGCTGGTGATACCCAGTTGCTGCTCGCCGTCCTTGAGTGCGCTGGCGATGCCATTGAGCACCACTTCAAAGGGAATGCCACGGTCGGTGTGGGTCTGCGGGTCGAAGAACGGTTCGGTATGGATCACGTTCTGCGCCTTGCAACGCAGCAGGTAGGCCCAGGTCAGGTCGTAGAAATCCTGGGACGTGCGCAATACATCGGCGCCCTTGTAATAGAGGTCGAGAAACTCCTGCAGGTTGTTGAAGGCGTAGGCCTTGCGCAGGGTTTCGACGTCGTTCCACGGCAATGCGATTTTGTTGCGTTCGGCCAGGGCGAACAGCAACTCGGGCTCCAGCGAACCCTCCAGGTGCAGGTGCAGTTCGGCCTTGGGCAGGGCGTTGAGCCAGTCGTACATGTGTGCGTTCTCATCAGGTGCAATGGCGACATTCTACAGGCCAGGACGCAAATAATCGGTAAAACCTGACCGAGCGGTAAGCATTCTTCGTGCCTGCGGCAATGGAGGAATGAACTAAGGTGTAACGAAACGTTAGCGAAACGCCGCAGTCTGTACCCCATCACAGACTGATTCGCTGTTCGCAAAGGCCCGTAATGCTCACATCCCTCAAGCAAGAAAAATTCATGTGGCTGGCGCTGCTCGCCGCCATCGCGGCCTATCCGCTGGAACACTGGCTGCTGCACAGTGGGCAGGCCACGGCGCTGCTCGGTGGCCTGGTGCTGATCGGTTTTATCGTCATGGCCTCGATGCGCGTGGCCCACCACGCCGAACTGCTCGCCGAAAAAGTCGGCGATCCTTACGGCACGATGATCCTGACCCTCGCGGCGGTGCTGGTTGAAGTGGTGATCCTGGCGATCATGATGAGCAACGAGGCGTCACCGACCCTGGTGCGCGATACGATTTACTCGGCGGTGATGCTGGATATCAACGGCATTCTCGGCCTGGCCGCACTGATGGGCGGCATCAAGCATGGCGAGCAGTCCTACAACGATGATTCGGCGCGGACCTACAGCGTGATGATCCTGACCGCCATGGGCGTGTCCATGGTGGTGCCGGAATTTATCCCCGAGGCCGACTGGAAAATCTACTCGGCCTTCACCATTGGCGCGATGGTGGTGTTGTACGCCTTGTTCCTGCGCATGCAGGTGGGGCCACACAGTTACTTTTTCAGCTACAGCTATCCGGAAAAACGCCGCAAGCCGCTGCCGGAAGAACAGGCTTCGCCGGTCAACCTGACATTCTCCATTGCAACCCTTGTGTTTGGCGTGGTGGTCATTGGCGCATTGGCCGAAGTGATGTCCAAGACCCTGGACCTTGGCCTGGAGGGCACGGGTGCGCCGCCGGTGATCACGGCAATCCTGGTGGCGGCGATTTCTGCCGCGCCAGAGATTCTGACCGCGTTGCGTGCGGCATTGGCCAACCGCATGCAGTCAGTGGTCAACATCGCGCTGGGGGCTTCGTTGTCGACGGTGATCTTGACTGTGCCGGTGATGGAAGCGATGGCGCTGTACACCGGCCAGCCGTTTCAGATGGCGATGACACCGGTGCAAACAGTGATGGTGTTTATCACGCTGATTGTCAGCGCGATCAACCTCAACGATGGCGAAACCAACGCCATCGAAGGGATGACCCACTTTGTACTGTTTGCGACCTTTATCATGTTGTCGCTGTTGGGGTTGTAGTCAGCCGGCGATCAACTGCCGCGCCGCCTGGCTGTGATCGGCGATCAGGCCCTTGAGGTCCATGCCCTCGATTTGCCCGTCGATCACCCGCCACTTGCCGCCCACCATCACGCGATCCGCGCGGTCGGCGCCGCATAACAGCAGCGCCGAAATCGGATCGTGGCTGCCAGAGAAGCGCAGCTCATCGAGTTTGAACAACGCCAGGTCAGCTTGTTTGCCCACGGCCAACTCGCCGATGTCGCTGCGGCCGAGCAGTTGCGCAGAGCCTTTGGTGGCCCAGCCCAGCACGCCTTCAGGGGTGATTTTTTCTGCCCCGTAGCGCAGGCGCTGGATATACAGGGCCTGACGTGCTTCGAGGATCATATTGGACGCATCGTTGGAGGCCGAACCATCCACGCCCAGGCCAATCGGCGCGCCGGCGGCGATCAGGTCCAGGGTGGGGCAGATGCCGGAGGCCAGGCGCATGTTGGAGCTTGGGCAGTGGCAAATCCCGGTGCCGGCCGCGCCCAGGCGGGCGATTTCATCGGGGTTGAAGTGAATGCCATGGGCCAGCCAGGTACGTGGGCCGAGCCAACCGACACTGTCCAGATAGTCCACGGTGCGCAGGCCGAAGCGTTGCAGGCAGAAGTCTTCTTCGTCGAGGGTTTCGGCCAGGTGGGTGTGCAGGCGTACATCGAGTTGGTTGGCCAGTTCGGCGCTGGCGCTCATGATTTCGGGAGTGACCGAGAACGGCGAGCAGGGCGCCAGGGCAATCTGGATGTGCGCGCCGTCGCCGCGCTCGTGGTAGCGCTGGATCAGGCGCTGGCTGTCTTCGAGGATCACTTCACCTTGCTGCACGGTCTGCTGCGGTGGCAGCCCACCGTCAGCTTCGCCCAGGCTCATGGAACCGCGCGTGAGCATGGCGCGCATGCCCAGTTCGCGCACGCTGTCGACTTGCACGTCGATCGCATTTTCCAGGCCGTCGGGGAACAGGTAGTGGTGATCGGCGGCGGTGGTGCAGCCCGAGAGCAGTAATTCTGCCAGGGCGACCTTGCTGGCCAGTGCGAGTTTTTCCGGCGTCAGGCGGGCCCAGACCGGGTACAAGGTTTTCAGCCAGGGGAACAAAGGCTGGTTGACCACCGGCGCCCAGGCGCGGGTCAGGGTCTGGTAGAAGTGATGGTGGGTGTTGATCAGGCCGGGAAGGATCACATGCTCGCGGGCATCGAAGGTTTGTTCGCAGGCGATGCTCGGTTGTTGGCCGAGGGCGAGCACTTCGACGATCACGCCGTCTTGCAGCACCAGGCCGCCACGGGCGTCCAGGGCATTGGCAGTGAAGATCGCGAGAGGGTTTTTTAACCAGATACGGGTCGCAGGCATTGGCCGGCTCCTCTGAATGATGGGTTCAGGTTTGCCAGCTCAGTGTTGCCCTGTCTGCTGATCCAGGGTCGCCGGTAAGGGCGAGGAGGGCAGTCTACGTGGAGTGAGCGGTGGGGTCTATCCACCGCTCATCTGCTGGTTACCAGGGAATGGTCTCGCCCTTGTAGTTGACGAAGTGATGGCCGCCCTTGCCGGTGTAGGCGTTCACTTGGGCAATCAGGCCGCGCACGCTGGTCTCCACATCCAGGTCGGCACCTTCGCCGCCCATATCGGTCTTGACCCAGCCCGGATGCAGCGACAATACCGTCAGCTTCTGCTCGCCCAATTGCGTCACAAAACTGTTGGTCATGGAGTTCAGCGCGGCCTTGCTGGCTTTGTACAGTGCCAGGTCTGGCGCATCGGGCATGGTCACGCTGCCCAGCACCGAGCTCATGAATGCCAGCACGCCGCTGCCCTGGCGAATCTGCGGGGCAAAGCGCTGGGCGAGGTTGATCGGTGCCACGGCATTGGTGAAAAACAGCTGGCCGACTTCAGCCAGGGTCGCGTGGCCCGGGGTCTGGTTGGCCGGGCCCTTGACGCCGGCATTGACGAACAACAGGTCAAAGGTGCGGTCCTTGAGGCGCTGGCTCAGGGCGATCACGGCTTGCTGGTCGTCCATGTCGAGTTTCTCGATCTGGACCGGGCCCACGGCTTTCAGGGCATCGGCCTTGCCCGGATCACGCACGGTGGCGGTCACGTCCCAGCCGTCCTGGAGCAATTGCTTGACCAGGCCAAGGCCCAGCCCGCGTGAGGCGCCGATGATCAATGCGGTTTTTGGCGTAGACATGAAGGCTTCCTTTGGCGTCGAGGTTCAGTGAACAACATTATCAGGTTCAACGTTGCAGCAGGATTCGCCCGCGGCTCAGGTCGGCCAACTGCGTTTGCAGGGTGTCGATATGGGCTTCGCCGAGTGCCAATTGCAGCTCAACACCGTTGGCGGTGAAGGTTTCTTCCAGCACCAGGCCGCCCAGTTCGGCGACGCGCAGCTTGACCAGGGTCAGTTCGGCGAAGCCGCAGGCGCAGCTCAAGGGCACGCGGCTGATCAGTTCGACCCGTTCGGCGTTTTGCAGGCATTTATTGGCGCCACCGCCATAGGCACGGGCCAGGCCTCCGGTGCCTAGCTGGATGCCGCCATACCAACGGACCACCAGCACCACGACCTGATCAAAGCCCTGGGCCTCGATGGCGGCCAGGATCGGGCGCCCGGCGGTGCCGCCGGGTTCGCCGTCATCGTTGCTGCGGTACTGCCCGCCCAGTTTCCAGGCCCAGCAGTTGTGCGTGGCGTTGAGGTCGCTGTGCTGCTCGATAAACGCCTGGGCGTCTTGCGGGCTGGTAATGGGTGCGGCAAAGGTGATGAAGCGGCTTTTGCGGATTTCTTCGCGAAATTCACAAAAGCCCGTAAGGGTGAAAGGCATCGGGTCGCTTCGTTCAGAGGGCCGGCTTGATGCCACAGCCCTTGAGAATAATGTGGATGAGGTTGCTGCCAGCGTCTTCCATGTCCTGCTTGGTCAGCTTGGTGCGACCGGTCACGCGGCAGATCTGGGTCGCGAAGTCAGCGTAATGCTGGGTGCTGCCCCACAGCAGGAAGATCAAGTGTACCGGATCCACGGGGTCCATCTTGCCGGCATCGATCCAGGCCTGGAACACCGCGGCCCGACCGCTGAACCAGGTGCGGTAGTCCTGGCTGAAATATTCGGTAAGGCATTCGCCACCGCTGATGATCTCCATGGCGAAGATCCGCGAGGCTTGCGGCTGGCGTCGGGAATATTCCATCTTGGTGCGGATGTAGCGAGTCAGCGCCTCGGCGGGATCATCCTCGGCGGTCAGGGTGTTGAAGGTGCTGTCCCACAGTTCGAGGATATTGCTCAGTACCGCGATATACAGCCCCAGTTTATTGGTGAAGTAATAGTGCAGGTTGGCCTTCGGCAGCCCGGCACTCGCGGCGATGGTGTTCATGCTGGTGCCTTTGTAGCCATGCCGGGCGAATTCGTCTTCGGCGGCCTGGATGATCGCTTGTTCGTTCTTTTGCCGAATGCGACTGGCGGGTTTTCCGGCGTGGCTGTTGTGGGCAGGAACTTCGAGGCTCATGGAGGTTTCCGTGCAGATCGATGAATGCGATTGCTGCACAGATAACCCACCCTCAAGCCTCAGACAAGTCCCGATACGATAAAAGCGTCAAAGCGGTTCCAGCGTGTCGTGTTCCACCAGCGGATTTGCGGCAGGTGCCGCGGCCTTGGATTCCGGCAGGATCAGGCACAACACAATAGCCGTCATCCCGCCGCTGGTGATGGCCGAGTCGAACAGGTTTTGCACCAGGGTTGGCATCAGGTGCAACAAATTCGGTTGCGCGGCGATGCCCAGGCCGACCCCAAACGAGGTGGCGATGATCAGCATGCTACGTCGATCCAGCGGGGCCTGCGCCAGGATACGCACACCAGCGGCGGCGACACTGCCGAACATCACCAGGGTTGCGCCGCCGAGCACTGGCTTGGGAATCTGCTGCAGCACCGCACCAATCAGCGGAAACAGCCCGAGACAAAACAGCACCACACCGATGTACAGGCCCACATAACGGCTGGCGACACCGGTCAATTGGATCACGCCGTTGTTCTGGGCAAAGGTGGTATTGGGGAAGGCGCTGAAGGTGGCGGCGATCATGCAGCTGACACCATCCCCGAGCACGCCGCCCTTGAGTCGGCTTATATAAGAAGGACCGCTGATGGGCTGGCGGGCGATCATACAGTTGGCGGTGAGATCGCCGACGGTTTCGATGCTGCTGATCAGATAAATCAGCGCGACGGGTAGGAAGGCTGTCCAGTCGAAACTGAAGCCAAAATGAAACGGCGTCGGCAGACTGATCAAGGGCAGGTCGGGCAAGGGCTGAGGCACCAACTTGCCGCTGAACCAGGCGGCAATGCTGCCCAGCACCAGGCCGATGATGATCGCGCTCAGGCGTACCCACGGCGTGTTCGAGCGGTTGAGCAGGATAATCGTCAGCACCACGAACAGGCCAAGGGCCAGGTTGGTCGGGGCACCAAAGTCCGGGGCGTTGAAGCCTCCACCCAGATCCGTGATGCCCACCTTGATCAGGCTGATGCCAATCAGGGTAATCACAATCCCGGTCACCAGCGGGGTGATGACGCGGCGCAGTTGGCCGATAAAGCGGCTCAGCACGATCTGTACCAGCGCGCCGAAAAAACACACGCCGAAGATCATCGCCAGGATGTCCTCCGGGCTGCCGCCGCGCTGCTTGACCAGGAAACCGGCCGATAACACTGCGCCGAGAAAGGCAAAGCTGGTGCCTTGCAGGCAAATCATGCCCGCGCCAATCCCAAAGAGCCTACGGGCCTGGATGAAGGTGCCTACGCCGGAAACCATCAACGCCATGCTGATCAAGTAGGGCAAGTGGGCGGCCAGGCCCAGGGTGGAGCCGATGATCAAGGGCGGGGTGATAATGCCGACGAAGCTGGCGAGCACATGTTGCAGTGCCGCGAGCAAGGCGGGCAGTGGCTTGGGGCGGTCGTTGAGGCCGTAGATCAGGTCGCTGGGGCTGGAGGATTCTGCTGGCATGGCATGGGGACTCAGGGCTGACGGTTCATGGTCCCTATGCCTTGCAAAAAACTGTCCACTTGCTCAGGTTTTGGATGGGGCCCGTATCAGCGGGTTGCGGCCAGGCTGTCGAGAAAGCTTTCCAGCACCAAATGAGGGCGGCGGCCCTTGCGGGTGACCGAAGCCAGGCTTAAATCGTAAAATCGTGTAGGCGGTTTCAGCGCACGTAGTCGGCCTTGTTGCACCCATAGGCTGGCGTAGTGGTCGGGCAGGTAGCCGATGTAGCGCCCGGTGAGAATCAGGAAGGCCATGCCTTCGCGGTCGGAAGCGCTGGCGGTGCAGTTGAGCGCTTGATAGTGGGCCTGGATATCGGCGGGCAGACGGAAAGTCGGTGCGATGGCGTCCTGGCTATTGATGCGTGGGTCGTCCAGTTGCTTGTCGTCGGCATAAAACAGCGGATGGCCCACCGCGCAGTAGAGCAGCGAGCGCTCGCTGTACAAGGGCTGATACTCCAGGCCCGACAGCGCGCTGGCCTGGGGTACCACGCCGACATGCAGGCGCCCGTCGAGCACGCCTTGTTCCACTTCATTGGGGGCGATCATGCGGATCTGGATCTGCACATCCGGGCCGCGCTCTTTCAACTGCGCCAATGCATGGGTGATGCGCATATGGGGCAGGGTCACCAGGTTGTCGGTCAGGCCGATGATCAGTTCGCCGCGCAGGTGCTGGTGCAGGCCGTTGACCTCGGTGCGGAAACTTTCCAGCGCACTCAACAGTTGCAGGGCCGATTGGTAGACCTCCCGGCCTTCTTCCGTCAGGGAGAAGCCGGCGCGCCCGCGTTGGCACAGGCGCAGGCCCAGGCGTTGTTCGAGATCGCTCATTTGCTGGCTGATGGCTGAGCGCCCGATGCCCAGCACGGTTTCCGCCGCCGAGAAGCCTCCGCACTCCACCACACTGCGAAAGATGCGCAACAGGCGGATATCGAAGTCGCTGACTTGGGCCAGTGGGTCGGGTCGGCGGCTGCTCATAGTTTAGTAAAGACCTGACTGAAGGTTAGAAGAGTTGGATTTCCTAGACTTTATCCTCGTGGCAATTTAGCTGCAACAACGCTTTTCAATCCCGACGCTGCCTTTTGCCTTGCGAGGTTTTGCTGATGAACATGCCCGAAAACGCCCCATCCACCCTGGCCAGCCAGTTGAAGCTGGACGCCCACTGGATGCCTTACACCGCCAACCGCAACTTCCAGCGCGACCCGCGTCTGATCGTGGGGGCCGAAGGCAGTTGGTTGATCGATGACAAGGGGCGCCGGGTGTACGACTCGTTGTCGGGCCTGTGGACCTGCGGCGCGGGGCACACCCGCAAGGAAATCCAGGAAGCGGTCGCCAAGCAACTGGGCACCCTGGATTACTCGCCAGGCTTCCAATACGGTCATCCGCTGTCCTTTCAGTTGGCAGAAAAGATTACCGACCTGACCCCAGGCAACCTGAACCATGTGTTTTTTACCGACTCCGGTTCCGAGTGCGCCGATACGGCGGTAAAGATGGTGCGTGCCTACTGGCGCCTGAAGGGCCAGGCGACCAAGACCAAGATGATCGGGCGTGCCCGTGGTTATCACGGGGTGAACATCGCGGGCACCAGCCTGGGCGGCGTCAACGGCAACCGTAAGATTTTTGGCCAGGCGATGATGGATGTCGATCACCTGCCGCACACCTTGCTGGCGAGCAATGCGTACTCGCGCGGTATGCCGGAGCTGGGTGGCATTGCCCTGGCTGACGAGTTGCTCAAGCTGATTGAGTTGCACGATGCATCAAATATTGCCGCGGTATTTGTTGAGCCGCTGGCTGGTTCTGCGGGGGTACTTGTTCCGCCACAGGGCTACCTCAAGCGCCTGCGTGAAATCTGTGACCAGCACAACATCCTGTTGGTGTTCGACGAAGTGATCACCGGTTTTGGCCGTACCGGCTCGATGTTCGGTGCGGACAGTTTCGGTGTGACGCCAGACCTGATGTGCATCGCCAAGCAAGTCACCAACGGTGCGATCCCAATGGGCGCGGTGATTGCCAGCAGTGAGATCTATCAGACCTTCATGAACCAGGCGACGCCTGAGTACGCGGTGGAATTCCCACACGGCTACACCTACTCGGCACACCCGGTAGCCTGTGCTGCTGGCCTGGCGGCATTGGATCTGTTGCAGAAGGAAAACCTGGTGCAGAGCGTGGCCGAAGTCGCGCCGCACTTTGAGAATGCGCTGCACGGCTTGAAGGGCAGCAAGAACGTAATCGACATCCGTAACTACGGCCTGGCCGGTGCGATCCAGATCGCGCCGCGTGATGGGGATGCCATCGTGCGTCCATTCGAAGCGGGCATGGCGTTGTGGAAGGCCGGGTTCTATGTGCGTTTTGGCGGCGACACCCTGCAGTTCGGCCCAACCTTCAACAGCAAGCCGCAGGATCTGGATCGCTTGTTCGATGCCGTCGGCGAAGTGCTGAACAAGATCGACTGATTTCTCCTTCTATATAGAACAACAGCCTGGCGCGACGCGTGTCGCGCCTGTGGACAACTTTTCAGGAGCCTTGCATGAGCCTTATCCAGCATTTGATCAATGGCGAAATGGTCAACGACAGCGGTCGTAGTGCCGACGTTTACAACCCGTCCACCGGCCAGGTGATTCACCAGGTGCCATTGGCCAGCCGTGAAACCATTCAACAGGCGATCGACTCGGCCAAGGCGGCATTTCCGGCCTGGCGTAATACGCCACCGGCCAAACGCGCCCAGGTGATGTTTCGTTTCAAGCAATTGCTGGAGCAGAACGAAGCGCGTATCTCGCAGTTGATCAGCGAAGAGCATGGCAAGACCCTGGAAGACGCGGCCGGTGAGTTGAAGCGCGGGATCGAGAACGTCGAGTACGCGTGTTCGGCGCCGGAGATCCTCAAGGGTGAATACAGCCGTAACGTCGGCCCGAACATTGATGCCTGGTCCGACTTTCAGCCGCTGGGCGTGGTGGCCGGTATTACGCCGTTCAACTTCCCTGCCATGGTGCCGCTGTGGATGTATCCACTGGCCATCGTCTGCGGTAACTGCTTCATCCTCAAGCCATCGGAGCGCGACCCAAGCTCGACGCTGCTGATTGCCCAGTTGTTGCAGGAAGCCGGTTTGCCCAAAGGCGTGTTGAGTGTGGTCCATGGCGACAAGGGCGCGGTGGATGCACTGATCGAGGCACCTGAGGTCAAGGCCTTGAGTTTTGTTGGCTCGACGCCGATTGCCGAGTACATCTATTCCGAAGCGACCAAGCGCGGCAAGCGTGTGCAGGCGCTGGGCGGGGCGAAGAACCATGCGGTGCTGATGCCGGATGCGGATCTGGATAACGCCGTGAGTGCCTTGATGGGCGCCGCCTATGGCTCCTGCGGCGAGCGTTGCATGGCGATCTCGGTGGCGGTCTGCGTGGGTGACCAGGTGGCGGATGCATTGATTGCCAAGCTGGTGCCGCAGATCAAGGCACTGAAGATTGGTGCGGGTACTTCCTGTGGCCTGGACATGGGGCCACTGGTTTCTGCGCAGGCGCGCGACAAGGTCAGCGGCTATATAGAAGACGGTGTGTCTTCGGGCGCTGAGCTGGTGGTCGATGGGCGTGGCCTGAGCGTTGCCGGGAATGAAGATGGTTTCTTCCTGGGCGGCTGCCTGTTTGATCGCGTGACGCCCGAGATGCGCATCTATAAAGAAGAGATCTTTGGCCCAGTGCTGTGCGTCGTCCGGGTGAACAGCCTGGAAGCGGCGATGCAACTGATCAACGACCATGAATATGGCAACGGTACCTGCATCTTTACCCGTGACGGTGAGGCGGCGCGGCTGTTCTGTGACGAGATTGAAGTGGGCATGGTGGGGGTTAACGTGCCATTGCCGGTGCCGGTGGCTTATCACAGCTTTGGTGGCTGGAAGCGTTCGCTGTTTGGCGACTTGCATGCCTATGGACCGGACGGGGTGCGTTTCTATACCCGTCGCAAGGCGATCACCCAGCGCTGGCCACAGCGTGCAAGCCATGAAGCATCGCAGTTCGCCTTCCCTAGTTTGTAAGGTCGGATGAGCAGAAGGCCGGCCCCTTGGGGCCGGCCTTTGCGTTTCTGGAGCTTTTTTGACCGATATGACAGAAATGTGAAAGTAACGGTTGACGGCGATTTATATCTGTCTATAATTCGCCCCACTTCCGGCGCAGTCGAAACGGAAAACTCCTTGGCAAACAATGAGTTACGAAGTTTTCGGCAGCAGGTTGCTTCAGTTCATCGAAGCCAAAAGGAAGTTGAAAAAGAGGTGTTGACAGCAGCGTGTAACGCTGTAGAATTCGCCT
>NZ_CVTS01000065.1:0-114658 GCF_900004755.1 Pseudomonas sp. 25 R 14
CGTCGGGCTCATAACCCGAAGGTCGTCGGTTCAAATCCGGCTCCCGCAACCAAACATCAAAAAAGGCTACTCGAAAGAGTGGCCTTTTTTGTGCCCGCTAAAAAAGTTCTTTTGAAACAATGGCATGGCATCTTTCATGAAACCGCGCATGGGTTTCGGAGTCCATCCATTTGCAGGCTATGCTCAAGTGTCGAGCACGCCCTTGCGCGACTAATGGACGCTGTCGCCGGCCCCGGCAATCCGCGTTACTATTTGTAATTATTTTGTACATAGGGATTGGTAACTTGGCTGGATACCCCCATCCTGTCGCGCACAATCCACGAGGTGATTGATGCGCGCCAATTCGTCTGAACCACAAGACACTGTCACAGCCACACAACCGATCGCCCCCGCCCGCCTGCGCTGGCTGGATCTGTTGAGCAAGTATCGTCAACCCATTGGGCTGGCAGTCACGTTGCTGCTGTTTGCAATTGCCCTGATCGCCTGCCGCCACCTGCTGCTTGAGCTGGATCTGTACGCCCTCCACGACTCGATCCTGGAAGTACCAAAACCCTCCTTGCTGGGCGCCTTCGCCGCCGCGATCGCCGGGTTCATTATTCTATTGGGCTACGAATTTTCCGGCGCGCGCTACGCCGGGGTAAAACTGCCGGCCAAGACTTTGGCCTACGGCGGCTTTACCGCGTTCGCCATTGGCAATGCGATCGGTCTGTCGATGCTGTCCGGTGGATCAGTGCGTTATCGCCTCTATGCACGGCACGGTATCGGGGCCTCGGAAGTGGCCCATATGACCGTGTTTGCCAGCCTGGCCCTGGGCTGCGCACTGCCGCCGCTCGCCGCACTGGCAACCTTGAGCAACCTGCCAGCCGCCTCCAACGCGCTGCACCTGCCGGCCACGCTGCTCGGCGGGATCGCGGGCGCAGTGCTGCTGCTCTCAGCCGCGCTATGCATCGGGATTTACCGCCGCCGCCTGCCAGAGCAGCCTTACCCCGACAACCTGCTGGTCAAGGTCGGCCGTCGTACCTTGCGCCTGCCTGGACGCCGCCTGACCTTTCTGCAACTGATCATCACCGCCCTGGACGTAGCTGCCGCCGCTACCGTTCTCTATATACTGCTGCCGGAAGCCCCACCGTTTGGCCCGTTCCTGCTGGTGTACCTGCTGGCACTTGCAGCGGGTGTACTCAGCCATGTGCCGGGCGGTGTCGGCGTGTTCGAAGCGATTCTGCTGGCCGCCTTTGCCGATAAGCTCGGCGCCGCACCACTGGCCGCCGCCCTGCTGCTGTACCGCATGATCTACGTGGTACTGCCGTTGTTGATCGCGTGCATCTTCCTGCTGATCAACGAAGCCCAGCGCCTGTTCCAGACCCAGCAGAGCCTGCGGGTGGCCTCGGGCCTCGCAGCACCGGTATTGGCCGTGCTGGTTTTTTTGTCCGGGGTGGTGCTGCTGTTCTCCGGCGCCACCCCGGAAATCGACTCGCGCCTGGAAAACATCGGCTTCCTGATCCCCCACCGCCTGATTGACGCCTCGCACTTTGGTGCCAGCCTGATCGGCGTGCTGTGCCTGTTGCTGGCCCAGGGCCTGCGCCGGCGCCTGTCGGCAGCCTGGATGCTGACCATGGTGCTGTTGCTGGTCGGCGCCCTGCTCTCACTGCTCAAAGGCTTCGATTGGGAAGAAGCCAGCCTGATGACCACAACCGCGGTGCTGCTGGCAATCTTCCGGCGCTCGTTCTACCGCGCCAGCCGCCTGACCGAGCTGCCCTTCTCGCCGCTGTACCTGGTGGCCAGCGTCTGTGTGCTGGGGGCCTCGATCTGGCTGCTGTTGTTTGCCTATCAGGATGTGCCTTACAGCCATCAACTGTGGTGGCAATTCACCCTCGACGCCAACGCCCCGCGTGGCCTGCGCTCACTGCTGGGGGCTGCCGTGCTGCTGGTGATCGTGTCGCTGACCTGGCTGCTGCGCACCGCACGCCCGGTGATCCACCTGCCGACCGCCGATGAACTGGAGCGCGCCACCAGGATCCTGATGGCCTCGTCGCAACCCGATGGTGGCCTGGCACTGACCGGCGACAAGGCCCTGCTGTTTCACCCCAACGATGAAGCGTTCCTGATGTATGCCCGGCGTGGCCGCAGCCTGGTGGCCCTGTACGACCCGATCGGTCCGACCCAGCCACGGGCCGAGATGATCTGGCAGTTCCGCGACCTCTGCGACATTCATCACGCCCGCCCGGTGTTCTACCAGGTGCGCGCAGAGAACCTGCCCTTCTATATGGACATCGGCCTGACCGCGATCAAGCTGGGTGAAGAAGCCCGGGTCGATCTCAAGCGCTTCGACCTGGAAGCCAAGGGCAAGGAGATGAAGGATTTACGCTACACCTGGAACCGCGGGACCCGAGACGGCCTATCCCTGGAGATTTTCGAACCGGGCCAGGCACCGATGGACGCGCTGAAAATCATCTCCGATGCCTGGCTGACCGGTAAGAACGTGCGCGAAAAAGGCTTCTCCCTGGGACGTTTCAGCGACGAATACCTCAAGCATTTTCGCATTGCGGTGATTCGCTTCGAAGGGCAGCCGGTGGCCTTCGCCAATCTGCTGGAGACCTACAGCCATGACCTGGCCAGTCTCGACCTGATGCGCGCGCACCCTGATGCGCCAAAGCTGACCATGGAGTTCATGATGGTTGGCTTGATCCAGCACTATAAAAGCCACAACTATGCACGCTTCAGCCTCGGCATGGTGCCGCTGTCGGGCCTGCAACCACGCCGTGGTGCACCGCTGACCCAGCGCCTGGGCTCGATGGTGTTCCGACGTGGCGAGCAACTGTATAACTTCCAAGGTTTGCGCCGCTTCAAAGACAAGTTCCAGCCTGACTGGGAACCTCGTTACATGGCCGTGCCCGCAGGACTTGATCCGCTGGTGGCACTGGCCGATACCGCCGCCCTGATCGCGGGCGGCTTGACTGGATTGGTGAAACGCTGATGATTCGACGCTCCTGGCGGTATGTATTGGCAAGTCTGGTGGTGCTGGCCCTGATCCTCGGTGGCGGCTACTGGTACTGGAATCGCCCCGCCCCTCAACCGACCCTGGAACAACTGCCCCAGGCCGACGGCTCGACCATGACCCGTGTGACGCCTGGCACCACCACCAAGGCCCGCGTAGCGGTGGCCGTAATGGCCGATGCCAGCCTGAGCGACAGCCAACTGATTGCCCTGAGCAAGGGCGGCGCTGCGCAGATCGTGCAAGTGATCCTGCCCAAGGACGACTGCAAACTGCAGGAACAAGCCCTGCAAGCAGCACTAAGCCAGCTCAAAGGCCCGGCCACCCTGGTCAGCGGCATCGGCCCTGGCGCGGCACTCGCCTGGCGCTGGCTGGCGACGCAGAACGACGACAAGGCTAATGCCATCTCCGTGGGCTTCGCCCTGGTCCAGGAAGGTTGCAAAGACCCGCTGCCCAAGACCGCTGCCCACGGCAACTGGCTGGTGGCCTGGAACGATAACCCTGACGACGAAAGCGCCAGTTTCGTACGCGACACCCCGCGTGCCACCACCAGCATCAGCGACTACGACATCAACTACCCGCAGGTGCTGAACAACGAACTGCGCAAGCAACTGGTAGGTTCGGACAATGGCGGCCTGGCGATCCCGGTGGTTGAAGTACCCGCCGGCCAGGCCAAGGACACCGTGACCCTGTTCCTCTCTGGCGACGGCGGCTGGCGTGACCTGGACCGCGACGTGGCCGGCGAGATGGCCAAGATCGGTTATCCGGTGGTCGGCATCGACACCCTGCGCTACTACTGGCAGCACAAAAGCCCGGAGCAGAGCGCCAAGGACCTGACCGAGCTGATGCAGCACTATCGGCAGAAATGGGGCACCAAGCGCTTTGTGCTGACCGGCTATTCGTTCGGTGCCGATGTGTTGCCGGCCATCTACAACCGCCTGCCGGAAGCCGAGCAGCAGCGGGTCGACGCAATTATCCTGCTGGCCTTTGCCCGCACTGGCAGCTTTGAGATCGAAGTGGAAGGCTGGCTGGGCAATGCTGGCAAGGAAGCAGCCACTGGCCCGGAAATGGCCAAGCTGCCAGCCGCTAAAGTGGTGTGCATCTACGGCGAGGAAGAAGTCGACGAGAGTGGCTGCACCGACAAGACCGCCGTGGGTGAAGCCATGAAGCTACCGGGTGGCCATCACTTCGACGAAAACTACCCGGCACTGGCCAAGCGCCTGGTGGATATCATCGAGAAGCGCCAGGCCAAGGCCGAATAACTCCTGCTGAACTCGGTCAATGTGGGAGCTGGCTTGCCTGCGATAGCGGTGGACCAGTCCCTGCAGTTGATTGCATTGCAGATCAAATAGTGCGTGCGACAAAAAGCCCCCGCTGGCGCAAAGGCAACGGGGGCTTTTTGCAGGTTTCAGCGCACCGCTGCGGATGGTCCGGAAAGATCCCACACATCATCCTGCGCATGGCTGGCCTCCCAGGCTCGCACCTTACGCCGCGCGTCATCAAACAATCGCACATAGTTGCCGTAGCTGATTTTTTCCGCGACATCAGGCCGCAGCCGACTGAACAGCGGTCGCAGCAACTCGGGAAGTGCCAGGTATTGCTCGACCGTGAGACGCTGGCCAGGCACGACCTTATCCGGCAATTCAAGTGTGTTCTTGCTGAACATCACGGTGTCGGAGCCCCATAACACCCGGCTGCTGTACTGATTGAAAAAGCCGATCCACTCGTTGACGGGCGGCATGCCTGGTCCTGGGTGAATAATGTTTTCCTGGACCAGATCCCAAGAAATGTCCACCACCCATGCAGGACAGCTATCCAGGATCCGGGCAACGGTTTTCAAGTGGCTGGAAGTCGGCTTTACGTAGCGTCCCAGCCCAGTGTGGGCCCAGATCACCGAGGCCTTGGGCGCGGTACTGCACAAATGCTTCAGTGCAGCTTCGTAGGTCCTGCCAGGGAAAACATCTTCCACCGTGCCGTCATAATTGACCTCCGTCTGATACAGGTCGTTGTGCAGCGTCACCACCAGGCCGGTCTCCTCGGCCACCTTCAACACGTCTGCCAGGGACTGCGCATACAGCGACATCGTGCCTTTCTTATCGAGGTCGGGGGGCAGCGGCACGGTGGCTGTGCTGCGGATGGTCTCGCCGGCGATCTTGCGTGACACCAGTTCCTTATGCACCGTGAACTCACCGATACCGGCAAAAGCCCCCGGGAAGGTCAGCAGTACCCGCTTGATGTGCTGGGCCCCATAACGATCCATGGGGTTGAAGCCGGTAATCATGAGGTCCAATCGCCCCTGATCCGCCGCTGACAACTGCAGGTACTCCCGGGCATACATCGCGTCTGCGAAGGCGTAATAGTACAAGTCAGCCTTGGGGCCGATGTAGTAGTTGGCGCCATACAAACGGCCGGACGTATCCGTCACCTGATAGTTTTCAAAACTGTCCCAGCGCTGCTGCAACGGCAGCGGCATCACCACCGAACGGACCACGCTGGCCGATAAGTAATCCGACAACAATGACTTGAGTGAAACACCCTGATAGGCGTAATTGGAAGGATGGAAGTGTGAGTCGGCAAACTGCAGTGCCTGGGGAGCGACAGGAGGTATATCAATGGTGCTGGACGAACAACCTACGACTAAAAGAGTGATGCCTGACACCAATCCTGAGAGTGCGCGTTTCATCTTTGGCTTTCCCTGTAGTGAGTTGATCCTTATGGGCCAGACGGCAAACTTGGGTAAAAAGACGTTAGCACACCCCCCGGTTTCAACAGGCCGGATGTGAAAGGCAGTGACTTCACCGTACAAATCGACAGGCCAAAAAAAACCGCGATGGCATACAGCCCATCGCGGTTTTATTTTCAACCGGGTCTACATTTCTACTTGGGTCCCCAACTCAATCACCCGGTTTACCGGCAACTTGAAGAAGCGCAGGTTGCCGTTGGCGTTCTTCAGCATGAAGGCGAACAACCCTTCGCGCCAGCGCGCCATGCCTTCGAGCTTGGAGGCAATGACCGTCTCGCGGCTGAGGAAGTAGGTGGTGCGCATCGGGCTGAAGTCCAGGTCATCCAAGTGGCACAGCTTCAGGGCTTCGGGCACGTCCGGCTCGTCGGTAAAGCCAAAGTGCAAGATCACCCGGAAGAAGCCGTCACCATAAGCGTCCACCTCAAAGCGCCGCTGGGCCGGGACGCGCGGGATGTCCTCATAGATCACCGTCAGCAGCACCACCTGTTCGTGCAGCACCTGATTGTGCAGCAGGTTATGCAGCAAGGCGTGGGGCACCGCGTCCGGGCGGGCGGTAAGGAACACCGCCGTACCCTGGACGCGATGGGGCGGCTGCACGCGAATGCTGCTGATAAAGATCGGCAGCGGCAGGCCGCCCTCGTCCAGGCGCTCCACCAGCAATTGCTTGCCGCGCTTCCAGGTGGTCATCAGCACAAACAGCACGATCCCCGCCAACACCGGGAACGCACCACCCTGGACCACCTTCGGTACGTTGGCCGCAAAGAACAGGCCATCCACCAGCAAAAAGCCCAGCAACACAGGCACTGCCAATACCGGCGGCCACTTCCACAACAGCAGCATCACGGCGGAGACCAGGATGGTGGTCATCAGCATGGTCCCAGTCACCGCCACCCCGTAAGCCGAGGCCAGGGCGCCCGAAGACTCGAAGCCCAGCACCAGCAGGATCACTCCGACCATCAGCGACCAGTTCACCGCGCCAATGTAGATCTGGCCCTGTTCGGCGCTGGAGGTGTGCTGGATATGCATGCGCGGGATGTAGCCGAGCTGGATCGCCTGGCGCGTCAACGAGAACGCACCGGAAATCACCGCCTGGGAAGCGATCACCGTCGCCAGCGTGGACAAGCCCACCAGCGGCAACAGTGCCCAGCTTGGCGCCAACAGGTAGAACGGGTTGCGGGCGGCTTCGGGGTCGCCCAGCAACATCGCACCCTGGCCGAAATAGTTGAGCACCAGGGCTGGCAGCACCAGGATGAACCAGGCACGGGCAATGGGTTTGCGGCCGAAATGGCCCATGTCGGCATACAACGCCTCGGCACCAGTCAGCGCCAGCACCACGGCGCCGAGAATCGCCACGCCAATGCCCGGATGGACCATGAAGAAACGCACGCCCCACATCGGGTTCATCGCGTTGAGCACTTCGGGCCGCTGGATGATCCCGCAAACACCCAGGCCGCCCAATACCAGGAACCAGGTGACCATCACCGGCCCGAATAGCTTGCCGATACGGTCGGTGCCGTGTTTCTGGATCAGGAACAGTGCCACCAGCACCACCAGCGCCAAGGGCACGACCCAATGCTCCAGGCCGTCGAACGCCAGCTCCAGACCTTCGATGGCCGATAGCACCGAAATCGCCGGGGTGATCATGCTGTCACCATAGAACAGCGCCGCGCCGCACAGACCGCACACCACCAGGAAACTGCGCAATCGCGGGTGATTGCCTGCCGCTCGTCGGGCCAAGGCGGTGAGTGCCATGATGCCACCTTCACCCTGGTTGTCGGCGCGCAACACAAACAGCACGTATTTGATTGAAACCACCCAGATCAACGACCAAAAGATCAGCGCCAGGATTCCCAGCACGCCGTCATGATTGACCTGCACCCCATAATTGCCAGAAAACACCTCTTTAAGGGTGTAGAGCGGGCTGGTACCGATATCGCCATAGACGACCCCGACCGCCGCCACCAGCATACCAATCGGCTTTGCCGTGGAATGTTCGACGCCTGTTGCCTGACCACTTGCCTGACCCATCAACCGCTCCTGACCTTTTGACCTGAGGTCTTTTATAAACCGCACAGCTATACACTTAAGCCCAAAGCCAAGCTATACACAGTATGTGCCACCGTACTTCTAGTAACAGACTATTTGTTGACTACGGACTTACTCTTGGTGCAACGGCGCGAAGCATAGCGCAGCACTCGTCGTATTTCCCTGCATAAAGCTGGTCAAGCGCGTTTCCCGTCGATAGAATTGCGCACTTTTTGATCAGAGGCACATCAAGTGCCCGTCCGCAGCCCTGTCGTGCCCGACTGGCGGCGTCATTCAATACCGAG
This sequence comes from Pseudomonas sp. 25 R 14, assembly GCF_900004755.1. Taxonomy (NCBI): domain Bacteria; kingdom Pseudomonadati; phylum Pseudomonadota; class Gammaproteobacteria; order Pseudomonadales; family Pseudomonadaceae; genus Pseudomonas; species Pseudomonas sp. 25 R 14. The sequence continues at coordinate 8,066 of NZ_CVTS01000065.1, forward strand.
GTTAGACATGTCCACCACCATCGCAAAAGCCAACCCAAAGGTTGGCTTTGTTTCCCTGGGTTGCCCGAAAGCTCTGGTCGACTCCGAGCGCATCCTCACCCAACTGCGCATGGAAGGGTACGATGTCGTGTCCACCTACCAGGACGCCGACGTGGTGGTGGTCAACACCTGTGGCTTCATTGACTCGGCCAAGGCCGAGTCTTTGGAAGTGATCGGCGAAGCCATCAAGGAAAACGGCAAGGTCATCGTCACCGGCTGCATGGGCGTGGAAGAAGGCAATATCCGCAACGTGCACCCAAGCGTGCTGGCCGTAACCGGCCCGCAGCAGTACGAGCAGGTGGTCAATGCCGTACACCAAGTGGTGCCACCGCGCCAGGACCACAACCCGCTGATCGACCTGGTGCCGCCGCAAGGCATCAAGCTGACCCCGCGTCATTACGCTTACCTGAAAATTTCCGAAGGCTGCAACCACAGCTGCAGCTTCTGCATCATTCCGTCGATGCGTGGCAAGCTGGTCAGCCGCCCGGTGGGCGATGTGCTGGACGAGGCCCAGCGCCTGGTCAAGTCTGGCGTCAAGGAGCTGCTGGTGATCTCCCAGGACACCAGCGCCTACGGCGTCGACGTGAAGTACCGCACCGGTTTCTGGAACGGCGCGCCAGTGAAAACCCGCATGACCGAACTCTGCGAAGCCTTGAGCAGCCTGGGTGTGTGGGTGCGCCTGCACTACGTCTACCCGTACCCGCACGTGGACGAGTTGATCCCGCTGATGGCCGCCGGCAAGATCCTGCCGTACCTGGACATCCCGTTCCAGCACGCCAGCCCGAAAGTGCTCAAGGCCATGAAACGCCCGGCGTTTGAAGACAAGACCCTGGCGCGGATCAAGAACTGGCGCCAGATCTGCCCTGAGCTGATCATCCGCTCGACATTCATCGTCGGCTTCCCTGGCGAAACCGAGGAAGACTTCCAGTACCTGCTGGATTGGCTGACCGAAGCCCAACTGGACCGCGTTGGCTGCTTCCAGTACTCGCCAGTGGAAGGTGCGCCGGCCAACCTGCTGGACCTGGCCGTGGTGCCGGATGACGTCAAGCAGGACCGTTGGGAGCGCTTCATGGCCCATCAACAGGCCATCAGCTCCGCACGCCTGCAACTGCGCATCGGCAAGGAAATCGAAGTGCTGATCGACGAAGTGGACGAGCAAGGCGCGGTCGGCCGCTGCTTCTTCGACGCTCCGGAAATCGACGGTAACGTATTCATCGACGATGCCAGCGGCCTCAAGCCGGGCGACAAAGTCTGGTGCACGGTCACGGACGCCGACGAGTACGATCTCTGGGCGCAAAAACGCGACTAAGCTGTAAAAAATTGAAAAAGCCCTGCTTCTGGACAAGATGCGGGGCTTTTTTAGGTCTATCGTTTGCCCCATTACCGCCAACAAGCAGCAAGGAGCAGCGGGCATGGGCCAGCACTCGGTTATCCACACCCCCAAACCCAGCGACTATCAGGAGCTGACCCGGATCTGGGAGGCATCGGTGCGGGCCACCCATGACTTCTTGCCGCAAAGTTACATCGAGCGCCTGAGAAACCTGGTGCTCACGCGCTACCTGGATGCCGTGATGCTGATCTGCACCAAGGACACGCGCCAGCGTATCACCGGCTTTGCCGGCGTCGCGGCAGGCAAGGTCGAGATGCTGTTCATCGATCCGCAGTACCGAGGCCAGGGCCTGGGGCGGCAATTATTGCGCTATGCCATTGAGTCGATGAATGCCGAGGAACTGGACGTCAACGAACAGAACCCGCAGGCCCTGGGCTTCTACCTTAAACAGGGCTTTGAAGTGATCGGGCGCACCGAGCATGACGGCATGGGCCAACCCTATCCCTTGCTGCATATGCGTTTGCGCCAGGCCCAGCAAACACGCAGCGGCTGATACAACCCAAGCCAGCTCCCACAAAAAGCAACAGCAGCGAAATGGGGCCGGGATTAACCGGCGCCAGGCAGGTACAATAGCTGCCCCCTTTTGTTACGGCCCTTGTCATGACTGACCCCATACGCCTCTCCAAACGCCTTATCGAACTGGTCGGTTGCTCCCGTCGGGAGGCCGAGCTGTTTATCGAAGGCGGCTGGGTCTCGGTGGATGGCGAAGTGATCGATGAGCCGCAGTTCAAGGTCACGACACAAAAAGTCGAACTTGATCCCGAGGCCAAGGCCACGGCTCCAGAGCCGGTGACTATCCTATTTCATGCGCCGGCAGGTGTGGATGTCGACAGCGCGATGCAGTCCCTGAGCGCCGAGACGCTGTCAGAAGAACACCGCTTCAGCAAGCGCCCGCTCAAAGGCCACTTCCTGCGCCTGACCGCCAGCGCCGACCTGCAAGCCAAGGCCAGCGGCCTACTGGTGTTTACCCAGGATTGGAAGATCCTGCGCAAGCTGACGGCCGATGCCGCCAAGATCGAGCAGGAATATGTGGTTGAAGTCGCAGGCGACGTGGCAGAGCACGGCCTGAACCGCCTCGCCCACGGCCTGATGTACAAAGGCAAGGAATTGCCTGCGGTCAAAGCCAGCTGGCAGAACGAGAACCGCCTGCGCTTTGCCCTGAAAAACCCGCAGCCCGGCATCATTGCCCTGTTCTGCGAAGCCATTGGCTTGAAGGTTGTGGCCATTCGCCGCATCCGTATTGGCGGCGTGTCCATTGGCAAAGTGCCGGTCGGCCAATGGCGCTACATGTCCGGCAAAGAAAAGTTCTAAGCCGCCCTCTCTCTCGACATCGCCCGCCCGGGCGATGTCTACAGTCGAATACCAGGATTGCCCACCATGATTCACAACGACGTACTGCGCAGCGTGCGCTACATGCTCGACATCAGCGACAACAAGATGGTCGAGATCATCAAGCTCGGCGGCATGGAAGTGTCCAAGGACGACCTGCTGACCTACCTCAAGAAAGATGAGGAAGAAGGCTTTGTGTTCTGCCCGGACGAGGTCATGGCACATTTCCTCGATGGCCTGGTGATCTTCAAGCGTGGCAAGGACGAAAGCCGTCCACCGCAGCCGATCGAAACCCCGGTGACCAACAACATCATCCTCAAGAAGCTGCGCGTGGCCTTCGAACTGAAGGAAGACGACATGCACGCCATCCTCAAGGCGGCCGAGTTCCCGGTGTCCAAGCCGGAGCTGAGCGCGTTGTTCCGCAAGTTCGGCCACACCAACTATCGCCCGTGTGGCGACCAGTTGCTGCGTAATTTCCTCAAGGGGCTGACGCTGCGAGTTCGTGCTTAAGCCATGAGTTACAACGTCTCGCCCGTGGGCTTCGTGCACTCCTGCTTCAAGGAGAAGTTCGCCATCCCGCGCCAGCCACAACTGGCACCCGCCGCCCGGGGCGTGCTGGAGTTGGTGGCGCCGTTCGACCAGGGTGAGGCGGTGCAAGGCCTGGAGCAGGTCAGCCATGTGTGGTTGCTGTTTCTGTTTCATCAGGCCCTGGAGGATAAACCGCGGTTGAAGGTGCGTCCGCCGCGCCTGGGGGGCAACACGTCCATGGGCGTATTTGCCACCCGCGCGACCCATCGCCCGAATGGGATTGGCCAGTCGGTGGTGAAACTGGACAAGGTGGAGCCGGGCCGGCTGTGGATTTCCGGGATTGATCTGCTCGATGGTACGCCGGTGTTGGACATCAAGCCGTATGTGCCGTATGCCGACATCATTGATACCGCGACCAACAGTATTGCCAGTGCCGCACCGGCGCTGATCCCCGTGCAATGGCTGAAGACCGCACTGCAACAGGCTCACACTCACGCTCAGCGCCTTGGCGAACCGTTGGTGGAGCTGATTGAACAGTGCCTGGCACAGGATCCACGGCCGGCGTATCAGACGCCTGGGCCGGAGCGCGAATATGGCGTGCGGTTCTGGGATGTGGATGTGCGTTGGCACTATCCCGAGGCGGGGATGATTTGTGTGCTTGAAGTGGTTGCGGTGAAGTAAATCGCAAAAATGAAAAAGCCCGCACTGCCTTCACAGGCAATGCGGGCTTTTCTTTGCAAACGCATTTACCTGTAGGAGCGAGCTTGCTCGCGAAGAGCGCAAGGACAACGCGTCAACTCTGGATGACCGCGTTATCGTTGACGATTTTCGCGAGCAAGCTCGCTCCTACAGGTGACCAGAGGTTATTTCTCGACGAACGCACGCTCGATCAGGTAGTCACCCGGCTCACGCATGCGTGGCGAAACCTTCAGGCCGAAGCTGTTCAACACTTCACTGGTCTCATCCAACATGCTTGGGCTACCGCACAGCATGGCGCGGTCGTCTTCAGGATTGATCGGCGGCAGGCCGATATCGCTGAACAGCTTGCCGCTGCGCATCAGGTCGGTCAGGCGGCCTTCGTTTTCGAACGGCTCGCGGGTCACGGTCGGGTAGTAGATCAGTTTTTCACGCAGCGCCTCGCCGAAGAACTCGTTCTGCGGCAGGTGCTCGGTGATGAACTCGCGATAGGCGACTTCGTTGACGTAACGCACGCCGTGGCACAGGATCACTTTCTCAAAGCGCTCGTAGGTTTCCGGGTCCTGGATCACGCTCATGAATGGAGCGAGGCCAGTACCGGTGCTGAGCAGGTACAGGTGCTTGCCCGGTTTCAAATCGTCCAGCACCAGGGTGCCAGTCGGTTTTTTGCTGATGATGATCTCGTCGCCTTCCTTCAAGTGCTGCAACTGGGAAGTCAGCGGGCCATCCGGGACCTTGATGCTGAAGAACTCCAGATGCTCTTCCCAGTTCGGGCTGGCAATGGAGTAAGCACGCATGAGCGGGCGGCCATTGGGCTGTTGCAGGCCGATCATCACGAACTGACCGTTCTCGAAGCGCAGGCCCGGATCGCGGGTGCACTTGAAGCTGAACAGAGTGTCGTTCCAGTGATGAACACTGAGGACACGCTCGTGGTTCATGTTGCTCATGTACGGGGAACTCCTGGAAATAGGTCTGCGCCAAAATGATAGGTGCGCAATTGCACAGTATTCTAATGGCGGCGACAATATCTGTTAACTGGATTATTAAGATAAGGGTTATCGGTTATATCGATATGCGATTTACTCTCCGTCAACTGCAAGTCTTCGTCGCCGTCGCCCAGCAGGAAAGTGTGTCACGCGCTGCTGGCCTTCTGGCCTTATCTCAATCCGCCGCCAGCACCTCGATCACCGAGCTGGAGCGCCAATCCAGCTGCCAATTATTCGACCGTGCCGGCAAACGCTTGAGCCTCAACGCCCTCGGCCATCAGTTGCTGCCCCAGGCGGTGGCGCTACTGGACCAGGCCAAGGAGATCGAGGACCTGCTCAACGGCAAGTCCGGCTTCGGTTCCCTGGCGGTCGGTGCCACGCTGACCATCGGCAATTACCTGGCCACGCTGCTGATCGGCAGTTTCATGCAGCAGCATCCCGAGAGCCAGGTGAAACTGCATGTACAAAACACTGCGCATATCGTGCATCAGGTCGCGCATTACGAAATTGATCTGGGTCTAATCGAAGGCGACTGCAGCCACCCGGATATCGAGGTGCAAACCTGGGTCGAGGATGAACTGGTAGTGTTCTGCGCACCGCAGCATCCCCTGGCCCTGCGCGGCCAGGCGACCATGGAGCAATTGACCCATGAAGCCTGGATCCTGCGGGAACAGGGCTCCGGGACACGCCTGACCTTTGATCAAGCCATGCGCCACCATCGCAGTGCGCTGAACATCCGGCTGGAACTGGAGCACACCGAGGCCATCAAGCGGGCCGTGGAGTCTGGTTTGGGGATTGGCTGCATTTCCCGCCTGGCGCTACGGGACGCGTTCCGGCGTGGCAGCCTGGTGCCGGTGGAAACCCCGGACCTGGACCTGGCCCGGCAGTTCTACTTTATCTGGCATAAACAGAAGTACCAGACCTCGGCCATGCGCGAGTTCCTCGAACTGTGCCGCGCCTTCACCGCCGGGGTGCAGCGCAGCGACGAAATCGTGCTGCCGAATATCGCTTAGACCAGGATCACGGCCCACACCACGGTAATCATGGTCAATGCCACGAACTGCGCGGCGCTGCCCATGTCCTTGGCGTTTTTCGACAAAGGGTGGCGATCCAGGGAGATCCGGTCGATCGCCGCTTCCACGGCCGAGTTGAGCAACTCGACAATCAACGCCAGCAGGCACACCGCAATCAGCAGTGCGCGCTCTACGCGGCTGACATTGAGGAAGAAGCTCAATGGAATCAGGATGACGTTGAGCAACACCAACTGGCGAAAGGCCGCCTCGCCGGTGAAAGCCGCACGCAGGCCATCGAGGGAATAGCCCCCTGCGTTGAAGATACGTTTGATACCGGTTTGACCCTTGAAAGGCGACATAGAGTAGGCAACTGCGCAAAAAGATGGTGGGAAGCTAGAGTAAGCCAGGTCAAAAAAGCGTGAATCGAGCCGCCCTATCAGTGGGAAATTGACTCAAGTTGTTGCAGCAGCAACGCCGCCTGGGTGCGGGTGCGCACGCCCAACTTACGGAAAATCGCGGTAACGTGGGCCTTGATGGTCGCCTCGGACACACTCAGCTCATAGGCGATCTGCTTGTTCAGCAAGCCTTCGCAGACCATGGTCAATACACGGAACTGCTGCGGGGTAAGGCTGGCGAGCCCTTCCTGGGCGGCCTTGGCTTCGGCGGACACATTGATTTCTTCAAATGCCTGGGGCGGCCACGAGACGTCACCGTCCAACACCGTACGCACTGCCGCTTGAATCTGCTCCATGGAGCTGGACTTGGGGATAAAGCCACTGGCCCCGAATTCGCGGGAGCGCACGACGACGTCTGCCTCTTCCTGGGCCGACACCATCACCACTGGAATCTGCGGGTATTGCCCGCGTAACAGCACCAGGCCGGAAAACCCATAGGCGCCAGGCATATTCAGGTCCAGTAGCACCAGGTCCCAATCGGTCTTGTCGGTCAGGCAGGTTTCCAGCTCAGCGATGCTGCCCACTTCAACCAGGCGCACATCCGGGCCCAGGCCCAGCGTGACGGCCTGGTGCAGCGCGCTGCGGAAAAGAGGGTGGTCATCGGCAATCAGGATTTCGTATGTGGCCATTTATTAAATGATCCTGTTTTTTATGGGAGCACCGATGGGTTCGGTGCTCGCCAACGTACGAGGTGCCAGCCAGCGGCTGTCACGAACAGTTACGCCTGATGGCATTTTAGCCGGCTCAGGCGCTGCAGTGCCATCATGCAAAGGTCCTCTGGCCCCGAATGCCTACAGATAAGGTGCAAGACGCGTATGCACGTTGTCTGTCGGGTCCAGCGCCAACTGGAACTTGGCCGCCAGGTAGTGGGTACTGAAAACATCCAGGTAGGCATCCAGCACTTCGCTGGCCTGCTGGTCCTCGGCCAGTTCCAGGCACAAGGCGGCCACTTCGGCGGTGCAGAAGTGGTCATCGCGCTTGGAGCGACGCAACTTGTAGCGCGATAACTGCTCCGGTTCCAGGCTCAGTACCGGCAGGTGCTCCAGGTACGGGCTCTTGCGGAACATCTTGCGCGCTTCGCTCCAGGTACCATCGAGCAGGATAAACAACGGGCGTTTGCCGTCCGTCACCCTGACCTCGTTGACCACTCGCTGCGGTGCAACGAACTCGCCGGGAAAGACGATATAAGGCTGCCATTGCGGGTCGGCCAACAGGGTCAGCAGCTCTGGCTCGACGGCCGTGCGCGACCAGGGGAAAGCGCTGGTGTCTTCGATGACATCGGCTATCAGCCAGCCAGTGTTGCTGGGTTTCATCGGCTCCACGTCGTGCATCAACAGGCACATGGCCGACCTGGCCTGAACCTTTGGCCGCCATGCACACAGGCAGTATTGGGGGATGACCCGGCATCTGGGGCAACGTTCGGCACGCGAGCCCCGAGCAACAAAAGGGCTGACGGCACGGGCCAGGCGCTGGGTACGCAAGCGAAAGACTGCGTGACTCATAGCGGGCGCCAGGGTGGAGCGATGAAAATCGACACGGATAAACTCGGGACAGGCAAAAGTGCCGGCAGTTTACCAGAGCTGCCCAGCCAATACGCCTGGCCGTCGCGGCTCCAGGTCACCTATAATCGCGCGCCACTGAACGCACAGCGCAGTGGCGGGTCTATGGACCAGTAACCGAATCAGGAGAGTTTCATGCTGCGTCTTATGTTGCGTCTTGCCGCCCCGACCGTCGCCCTGGCGCTGGTATTGCCCCTGGGCGCCCAGGCAGCCTCCCTGGTGGAGCTGCAAATGAACAAGAAACTGCAAAGCGTCGCGGCGGAAAGCAACAAAGACCTGCCCAGGGAAATCGATGAACAAACCCTGGAAGTGGCCTACACCGTCGAAGGCATGCAGTTGATTGACCACCTGAGCGTATTACCAGAACGTGCCGAGCAAATGCGCGCCAACCCCAAGGCGGTGTATTTCCAGTTGGGGCAAAGCGTTTGCCTGAACAAAGGCTACCGCGAGTTGATGGCCAAGGGTGCCGTGATGCGCTACGAAATCACCGAAAACAAGAGCAACCGCCCGGTGGCGTCGGTCAAGTTCGTCGAGGCTGATTGCCCTGCCCCGGCCAAGAAGAAAAAGTAAGCCTTCATCCTCCAGGCGCGTGCCTGCTCGCGAAAAACGTCAGGGCAACCCATTCATTCAGATTGCCCGTGTCACCGATGACGATCTTCGCGAGCAAGCTCGCTCCTACAGTTGCACCACCACTCTCCTTCATCTCCAATAAGTTATTGCCAGACAAGACTTTAGGGGGTCATGATCGAGTGATCCGGTAACATTTCCAGGGCAAAAAAGGGTTGCCCTCGCGTGACTTGCAGTGCAAAGGTTTTTAATCACAAGGAACATACAGAGCCTGTTTCGTCGCCGTCAGCAGCCTGCAACAAGACGCCGGGGCTCTGTAACGAAGGAGAAGCTGAATGCCTGATCAACCGAATGACCTCCTCACCCGTCATTTTCCAGACAACGGGACCGACCTCGCCCAGCAGGTCGAAGCGCAACTCAACCTGATTGCCCCCAGCAGCCCGAACATTCCCCTGTATCGCGACATGATCCTCACCGTGCTGCGCATGGCCCAGGACGACCGTGACCGCTGGAATGCCAAGATCACCTTGAAGGCCATACGCGAGCTGGACCATGCCTTCCGCGTACTCGAACAGTTCAAGGGCCGGCGCAAGGTCACGGTATTCGGTTCGGCCCGCACCCCGGTCGAAAGCCCCCTGTATGCCCTGGCCCGGGAAGTGGGCGCAGCCCTGGCCCGTTCTGACCTGATGGTCATCACCGGTGGTGGCGGTGGCATCATGGCCGCCGCCCACGAAGGCGCGGGCCTGGAACACAGCCTGGGGTTCAACATCACCCTGCCCTTCGAACAGCATGCCAACCCGACCATCGATGGCACGGAAAACCTGCTGTCGTTCCACTTCTTCTTTACCCGCAAACTGTTTTTCGTCAAGGAAGCCGATGGGCTGGTGCTGTGCCCTGGCGGCTTCGGCACCCTGGATGAAGCGCTGGAAGTCTTGACCCTGATCCAGACCGGCAAGAGCCCGCTGGTTCCCGTGGTACTGCTGGATGAACCGGGGGGCGGTTTCTGGAAAGGCGCCCTGGAGTTTATTCGCAACCAACTGGAGGCCAACCGCTACATCCTGCCCACCGACCTGAAATTGGTGCGCCTGGTGCATAGCGCCGAGGAGGCGGTCCATGAAATCAACCAGTTCTATGCCAACTTCCACTCTACCCGCTGGCTGAAACGTCAATTCGTGGTCCGCATGAACCATCCTCTCAGCGAGCATGCGTTGACGCATATACAAACAGCCTTCGCAGACCTGTTGCTCAGCGACGGTTTCCAGCAACTGGCCTATGCCGGTGAGGAATACGATGAGCCTCGCTTCAACCACCTGACGCGACTGGTATTCAACTTCACCGGTCGTAATCAGGGCCGGCTGCGGGAGTTGGTGGACTACATCAACTTGCCGGAAAACTGGGCTCAAGCCCAGGGTAAAGCACAGCAACGGGTGACGCCGGAGCCAGCGTGATGCCGTAAAACGCAAAAAAGGCCCGCTATTTTCATAGCGGGCCTTTTTGTATAAACGCAAAATCCATGTAGGAGCTGGCTTGCCAGCGATAGCGGTCTATCTGCCACGGTATTGATACCTGACCCACCGCTATCGCCGGCAAGCCGCCTCCTACAAGGGAGCGCTCACATTTCAGTCATCCAGATCCCGACCGCTCAACAAGCGGCTGATCATCTCCATCGAAAATCCGCGATAGCTCAAAAAGCGCCCTTGCTTGGCGCGTTCACGGGCATCAATTGGTAGATGGCCAGCAAACTTACGGCGCCAGGTGTCTTCCAGTTGCGTTTGCCAACTGATGCCACACTCACGCAGCGCCAGATCGATATCGGCACGCTGCAAGCCTCGCTGGCTCAGCTCTTCGCGAATCCGCGCAGGCCCGTAGCCCGAGCGTGCGCGGTAGGAAACAAAACTTTCGAGATAACGGGCTTCCGAAAGCAGCCCCTCTTCCGTCAAGCGGTCGAGGGCTGTTTCGATCATTTCGGGAGGGGCGCCACGCTGACGCAGTTTACGCGTCAGCTCGACCCGACCATGCTCGCGTCGTGCGAGCAGGTCCATTGCCGTACGCCGTACGGCAACCAGCGTATCGAGTACAACGGTCATCGCTGGTCTCAGATATCAGCGTCGGCTTCTGCCATGTCATCAACAGGTTCGCGGTTGGCTGCAGCCTTGACGTCTGGCGCCGGGGTCAGCAGCTTGTCGCGGATCTGCTTCTCAAGCGTCGCCGCGATATCAGGGTTGTCCTGCAGGAACTTGGCCGAGTTGGCCTTGCCCTGACCGATCTTGCTGCCGTTGTAGGCATACCAGGCACCGGACTTCTCGACAAAACCGTGCAGCACGCCCAGGTCGATCATCTCGCCGTTCAGGTAGATACCCTTGCCGTAGAGAATCTGGAACTCGGCCTGACGGAATGGCGGAGCTACCTTGTTCTTCACAACCTTGACGCGGGTTTCGCTACCGACAACCTCGTCACCTTCCTTCACCGCGCCAGTACGACGGATGTCCAGGCGAACCGAAGCGTAGAACTTCAGCGCGTTACCACCGGTGGTGGTTTCCGGGCTGCCGAACATCACGCCGATTTTCATCCGGATCTGGTTGATGAAGATCACCAGGCAGTTGGCGTTCTTGATGTTACCGGTGATCTTACGCAGGGCCTGGGACATCAGACGGGCTTGCAGGCCGACGTGCATGTCGCCCATTTCGCCTTCGATCTCGGCCTTCGGCACCAGGGCCGCCACGGAGTCGACCACGATCACGTCGATGGCGTTCGAACGCACCAGCATGTCGGTGATTTCCAACGCTTGCTCGCCGGTGTCCGGCTGCGAAACCAGCAGGTCGTCGACATTGACGCCCAGCTTGCCCGCGTATTCAGGATCCAGGGCGTGCTCGGCATCGACGAACGCGCAGGTGGCGCCCATTTTCTGTGCCTGGGCAATCACCGACAGGGTCAGGGTGGTTTTACCAGAAGACTCCGGACCGTAGATCTCAACGATACGGCCTTTTGGCAGGCCGCCAATGCCGAGCGCGATGTCCAGCCCCAGAGAGCCAGTGGAAATAGCCGGGATCGCCTGACGGTCGTGATCGCCCATACGCATTACGGCACCCTTGCCGAATTGACGTTCGATCTGACCCAGGGCCGCAGCCAAGGCTTTCTTCTTGTTGTCGTCCATTAAAGTCCTCACGTAATCAATAAGGCCTGACGGCCAACACCTGTATAAGTAGACAGTATTGTTCCATAAAGATCGGGGATCGCCTACCCCTGATTTTCTATTTCTGCTGCAGCTCGTCGCAACAGCCCCTCTAATGCGGCTTTTACCGTTTGTCGGCGGACCTCGTCACGGTTGCCAGGGAAGTGCTGGCACTCGGCCGTAACCTCGTCACCGACCCCCCAGGCCAGCCATACGGTGCCCACCGGTTTGTCCGGCGAGCCGCCATCGGGGCCTGCCACACCGCTGACCGCCACGGCAAACCGCGCCAGGCTTTTTTCCTGGGCGCCCCTGGCCATGGCCTCGACCACTTCACGGCTTACGGCGCCGACCTTGGGGAACAGCCCTTCCGGTACATTGAGCTGGCGGGTCTTCTGCCGATTGGAATAGGTCACATAACCGGCCTCGAACCAGGCCGAACTCCCGGGAATCCGTGTGATGGCTTCGGCAATACCGCCACCGGTGCAAGATTCGGCGGTGGTGACGTGGGCATTGAGCACCTGCAAACGTCGGCCAAGTTCGGCGGCGAGTTGGGTAATTTCCTTCACGGTCGTCTCCAGGAAAGTGCGGGGGTTTGCCTACCCTACAGGAGCCCATCGGCCACGCAAACGGCAGACAGCTGCAACAGGTTACCGGGTGATGGCCCGCACATACGCCTGGCAGGCCCGCAGCGCGATCAATCCGTTATCGCCGGCATCGGTGATGCCGATAATTCGCTGAGCATGCGCCGGGTCAAGTCGACCTCGCGGGGCGCCATGAACCACGCTGCGGGTGGCGGTGGCTGGCATTGAGTGGCCGGCGGCGGGATCGGCGGCGTCGAGAAGGACTGACAGGCGCACATCAGTAGTGGCCAGCCGGTCGCGCAGATAAACCTGGTTACGTTGTGCATCGCTCAACTCCCGCGTGTGCTGTTGATCGCTGGCGGCGAGCTGTTGCTCCAATGCCTGGCGCCTGGTTTGTTCGGCCAGGTAGTGGCGCTGCGCTGCCTGGCTTTGCTGGTTCAGCAGCTCTGAGTGCCGCGCCGCCTGGCGTTCGAACTCAAGGCCAAGGCGCCAGGCCTGGACCTGCCAACTGGCCACCGCCGGGACGGCCATCAGCAAGGCAACAGCCAGCATGCGCCAGCTCAACTGCATAACACCGCCCTCGCCTGCGCCCACAATTGCTGACGATGCTCCAGCCCATTGAGGCCACCATTGATACGGCGAGTGATGGTGGTGAATTGGTCCTGATCCGCCAGTTCATTCAAACCATTGCTGTGCCAGAACCAGGCGGCGGACTCGGCCGCCCATTGCGGTTGTTCCAGCAGTTCGGGGAAATGCAGCAGGCGTTCATCGCCAAACAGCGCGCGACTGCAGGCCAGGTAATTGCGCCGCCCGGTAATCTGGATCAGCCCACGGCCGCGGTATTTCTGACCGTCACCGTCGGCTTCGGGACTGTTGCCCAGGCGTACCGCCAGGGTGCCGGTGTCGTATTTGCTCAGGTATTGCTCGCCGCCCAGTTCCCGGACGTAGCGCAACTCACCGGACTCGTGACCGACCTGGGCAATAAAGGCGGCCATGCGTTTGGGTGCGGTGATGTGTCGGTGAAGCATGGCGGCGTTGAGCGCCGAAATGAAAACGCCCGCTTGGGCACGGGCGTTAGGCAGGATCTGTTGCAGTTGCGAAAGTGTCATCATCCTTGATCTCCACGGCCTAAGAGGCCAACCCACTGGCCATGATCGAACTGCGATAGCCCGTCGTCGTGTCGCCTACATGGGTCACCTTGTCAATCGACCAGCGCCCCTGCATATACCCAGGCCAAGTCTCATCCAGCAGCAACAGCCCTTCGGCGGACAGCAACGGGTTGCCAGGGCAATCAATGGCGATCGTCAGCCCTTCGCGCCCCACCCGGCGCAACTCGCCCTGCGCCACTGAGCGCGCTTCGGTTTCGCTCTGGCAGCGTTGGCGCAAAGTCTTGAATGGTGCGATCCCCACCTCGACCACACGCTGGCGAGAGGCCGCTCCATCCCACCAATTGACACGGCAGCCCTGATATTTGGCCCGCGCGCTTTCATCAATCCGCGCGCTGATAAACGCCTGCTCGCCAGGACGGTTGTCATGGGTCACCGACAACCGCACATCCGGCAGTTGCTGGCCCGACAGCGACTTGACCTGACCACTTTCGGCCAGTACATACAACTCGTTGATCGGCTTGGTCACTGCGTTGTAGCGCCCGGCCAGGCGGGTGATGAAGCCCATGTCGGTCTCATTCGACTGATCGATATGGTCGATCACAATCCCGTCCAATGCCGGCGCCACCCGGGGTGAAAACCCGTGCCGCGTGGCCAGTTGGCGAAACAGCGCACCGAGGGTCGTGGGGCCATGGCTGGCGGAACGGCGCTGGCGGTAACCGCTTTGGTCCATCACGCTGAACGGCGCCGCCGTGGCCACGATCGCCAGGCGCATGGGAAACAGGTAAGGCGTGCGCTGGGTAATCACAAACTCGCCTTTTTCCACCAGCCCCGACTCGCGGTAACCCACGCGCAAGCCGATCTTTGCACCCAGGCTCGGCAGGCCCTCCAGACCCTCGATGTTGATGGTCAGTTCCAGGCGGTCGGACTCGATGCCCGCCGCGTCGGTGTGTTTCCATTGCATCAGCCGTGGGTTGATCAACGCCGCATTGGCGCCATAGATCTCCACGACCGGGGTAAATCCCATTGCCATGCTGCCTCCTTAATCCCAGGCCGATACGGGTCGTACAAGACCGGGTTGCGCGTCCATTTCGGGCACGATCACCCAGATGCCCGCCGGCAACACCGGGCCATGCTCGGCAAGCCCTGGATTCAAGCGCCATAGGGTTTCTTCCGCCGCGTCATCACAACGGCCCAACTCGCGGTAGAGCAGCAGGTTGACCGAATCACCGGCAATACTTCGGACTCTACGCATTGACGAACTCCTCCAGCACCAGCGACCACTTGATCACCATGGCGGTGCCGTCATCGATAACATTGGCCTGGCTTTCCGTCAGTGCGGTGATGCGCCACAGGCCCCAGTTGCGGCCAATACCATCGACCAGCGGCAACGGCGTCCGTGCATCCAGCAGGACGCGTAATTGGTCGAGACGCTGCATGCCAACAGCCGCCATGGCGGTGCCGGCAAAGGTCAGTTTTTCCAGCTTCTGGCCGTTCTGCCGCGACTGGGGCTTGCTGGCGATAATCTCCAGGTCGCCCCAGCCACCATCACTGCCGCGTTGGAGCGTGGAGTAGGCGAACCCTCGGGACAGGCCAAATATAAAGTCGCCCAGTACCATCTGCTGTCGCATTAATCACCTCCATCGGTCAGTGCTGCGTTGCGCCGAACCGCCAGTGAATCGGTCAGCATCGGCATGCATTGGTTTTGCAGGGCCTGGATCACTCGGTCGACCACCTGCTGGGCGTCGGCAGGGTTGACGCCGGTGATCTGGATGCTCGGCGCCAGCGTGACCTGGACGTTGTCCGAGCGCGCGCTGTTGAGTTCCTTGCTCACCGAATCGGGCGATGGCAGGCGGTCGCTGGAAGGGAAGAGTTTTTCACCCAGCCAGGTGCCCGCCTCGCCGCCCAACAGGCCGCCGATCAGGCCACCGACGGCAGTGCCAACGCCTGGCAAAACCAGGGTACCAAGGGCCGCGCCGGCAGAGGCGCCGACCCACGCACCACCGGCAGTGCCGAGGCTGCTGCCGACCGCTTGCAGGTCGCCGTTGCGCACACCCTGGACGAGGTTGATGGCGGTGTCGGCGTAGCGCAGCGGCGCAAGGGATCGAGTGCCGACAGACTCCAGTTTGCTCATCGTTGAAACCAGGCTGGAGGGGATAGTCTTGGGCAAAGCGAGCGCTGGAGTGCTGAGCAATGCCGGCCCTTGAGCGGATGAAACAGGCGCCTTGGATGAACCCTCGCCCAGGCGCGGAGCGGGCCGATAAGCTTGAAGCGACGCACCATGAAAACCCACTTTTGGCCCGTCAAACACCTTGCCGGCCTGTCCAAAAACACGCTGCAGCGTTGCCATTGACCCGGCCATGCGGCTGCCCAAGCGGGTGGTTTTTTTCGACGACGACGGCCTCAGCCGCTCGGTGAGTCTCTGGCGCACCGTTTTTTTCGGCAGGAAACGCGCACGCCCCTTCAAGGTTTCGGTTGCCCCTGGGCAGCAGCAATCCTTGCTGTCGTCGCGAAACAGTTTCCCCACACCGGGCAACTTGCCAAGCGTCACATCGACAGCCTTGCCCGTTAACCGGCTCCTGGCCGTATCGAGATAGCCCTCCCCCAACCACTTGGCCCCCTTGGCGTACCAGGAATCCGCTGCCGGCTCCTTGTCTTTGGCAGCCTCCTCTTGAGCCACAGGGGCGGGGCTTGCAGCGACGCTGCCGAGCAGGGAGTTGCCTGTGATAAACAGGGTGCTATTGAGGGTTTCCAGACTCTCACGCAGCCGCACCTGTTCCTCGGTCAACGCATGGATGTGCAGGCTGGCGTTGGCCAGGGCCAGGCTCAGCTCAGACGGTGGCTCTGTCGCCACGCCCATAGTGGGAGCGCCAATCAGACTTTCATTCGGCTCGGCAAGCAGGCCCGACAGTTGCGAGGCGCCACTTTCGGCGAGCCCGGGAAAGGTCATCCAGCGTTTGTCTTCGTCCGCGAGCTTGAGCGTATATCGAGCGTCTTGCATCTCGCTCTCCTCCTATTTGACGCCAAGGCGAGTGATCGCGATGTCGTAGCGGCGCAATGCTTTGGCGGCATTCCATTCAAGAATTTCCGCTTCGTTTACCGAATAAACCAGCGGAACGACGTCGAGGATTACTTCGATGTCGCGCTGCGAAAGAAGTCCGCCGGTTTGTTTAAAAAATCGTCGATGCGCTCCTGCAGTTGCGTCCAGTCGGGCACGGTCAGGCCGTCCAGGTCAGGGATCATAAGGCCGGTGCAGTGCGAGGTGATGAACTCGGCGCGCTCTTTGTTGGTGGCGAGTTTTTTCATCACCTTGGTGGCGCGCAGCGCGGGCATTTCCAGGGTGACGCTGGTCAACACACGGCCGGCCACTTCCAGCGGCAGCAGCAGTTGCACCTGCTCGCCAGGCTCGGTGGAGTCGCCCAGAAAGAACGAGGCCGGGCGTGTCGACATGTCGTGTACGTGCTGGGCAATGCTCACGTAGTCCGGGCGCTTGAGTTGGTCGAGTTCCTTTTCCGAGAGGCCGGTGGCCAGTTTGGCCAGCTCGAAGAACTGGTCATCCTCGTCCTCGCCAGCGCGGGCCAGCGCTTGTTTTTGCGCGGCGTAGAACAGCGCGTTGAGTTGAATCTGCTCGATCGTCGCACCGTTGTCGGCGGTGATCGGCGCCAGCAGGCTATGCAGGGGTGGCTTCCAGGCCATGGGCAAAATTCCTTGATGACAATTTAGAAAGCGTGGGCACGGTCAGTGTGGGAGCCGGCTTGCCTGCGATACAGGCAGCGCGGTCTTTCAGTTGAACTGAGGTGATGCAATCGCCGGCAAGCCAGCTCCTACAGTGGCCGCGCCGTGGGCAGGCTTACGGCATCAACACCGCACGCCGGGCATCACCGAGGATGTCGACGCCGTTGAGCACGAACTTCTGGGTGCGCACGTCGATGTCGATCACCGGCACGCCGTTGTCCAGGCGATGGTAGGTGCGGCAGGACAGATCCAGGGTGGTGGTAGCCTTGTCGCCCATCTTCAGCTTGGCTTCTTCCAGGGATTTAAGCTTGCCGCCGACGGTGTGGTAGGTGAAGTAGGCCTTGCCGTCCTGGTCCTGGCCCGCTTCACGCACGTTGAGCAGGATGTCTTCGCCCAAGCGCACGCCCAGGGCCAGCATGATTTCGGGACCGGCGCCTTGCAGCACCAGCTTGGCGCTCAGCACCTTGGCGCTCTTGGCCATTTCCTCGGCGATAAAGCGCCCGCCGGTCATGGCTTCCATCTCGAACTCGATCTTCGGCGGGGTGAATTCCTCGACGGTCGCCGACAGCGGCAGGCCCTGGAGAGTGGCCGCAATGGCCTGTCTGACTCGGTTGGTAAACATTAGAGAACGTCCTCCAGGAATTGCTCGATGATTTCATCGCGGGCATTGAGTTGATAAACCATGTGTTCGTTCGGCGCGTAGCGGCCGTAGTCGATCACGATGAACCAGGTACCGTTCTTGTACTTCTCGACACTGTTGAGTTCCGGGTGCAGGTACACGCTACCGCCCGGGATGGTTTCGTCGGCCACCAGGGTTTGCAGCCAGTCGTTGATGCGCTTGACCTCCTGGTCCATGAACGACTTGGTCAGGTTGTGCGCCATGGCTTTCTGCCCGGCCTTGACCAGCTTGCGACTGATGGCGTCTTCCAGGCCGACATAGCTGATGAACTTGCCGGTGATGGAACGGTTACCCAGCAGCGAGAAGCCGCCGAGGATGGTGCGGGCGTAGTAGCTCACGCCGTAGCGGTTGAGCAGGTCGCCTTCGGTGGAGGTGTCGAGGATGTTGTACTCGACCACCCGCGACACGTCTTCGGCGAAGGTCACCTGGTTGCCCGGGCTCTCCCACTGCTTGACCTTGGCCAGCGCGGCAATGGCCAGGGACGACGGCGCGAGGAACACGTTTTTCTTCGCGGCCTTGGAGTACACCGACGGCATGTTGTGTACCAGCAGGCAACGGTCGAAACCCAGGTCGGCGCCACCCAGCTCGCCGCTGTAGGTCACTTGATCGGCGACGCTGGCGTCTTTGCCGTCCAGCACCACACGGGCCTTGATGCGCTTGCCGAACGCGGCAAACTCACCGGCCACGGCCTTGGTGCCGGTGAAGCCTGGAGCGCCAATGATGGTCAGGTCTTCCGGGACGCTGCCAAGCGCCGCGAGGCCCAGCTTGCGACCGGTCACCGGCTCGTTGCCGCCGATCACGTTGTTGAGGGTATCGGCGGGGGTCGCGCCCTCTTCGACGATCACCACATAGACCGGCACCTTGACCACTTTGAGGATCTGGTACACCGCATGAAACAGCGTGCCCGACTCGGCGCCGGTGGGGTCTAGCAGAGCCTGCGCGGTGAAACTGTTGATGCGGAACGGGGCGTTTTTCGGGATCGACAGGTGCGCATTAGGCGCAGTGCCGACCAGACCGATCACGTTGTCACCCAGGCCACCCATGGCCTCGGGGGATTCGCTGGCATTGACGGTGATGCCGTTATGCTCGAAGTTCAAAACCTCAGCCATGATTATTCAGCCTTCTTGGTGACGGCCTTCTTGGCCGGTGGGGTGTCTTGGGCGGCAGCCAGCACGCTGGTCAGTTCCAGGCGGCCGGCGGTGCGCAGGGCGGTTGCTTCGACGTCCAGCAAGTCCAGCTCCTGACCGACGGTGGACCAGTGGCCACCTTGGGTGGGGAATGGGATGAGGACGGTGTAGGTTTGGCGGTTGGCCATGGTGGGAATTCTCCGGGTGCAAAAAGCGCAAAGCCCCTTCGGGAGGGGCTTTGGGCGGGCGAAAAAAAACCGCTTTCGCGGTGGTGTGTATTACTTCAGGAAGGCCGGTTTTTCGGGCCAGATCACGGCGTCCGGATCGGCGCCTTGATCGGGGATATCGCGCAGGGCCTTGCGGTAGGCGACGAAGACCGGGCGGTCCTTTTCCGTCATGGGGTAATCGGGCATCGCGGCGTAATCGCTGGCGGCAAGATCGGCGTCGCGGGAGGCACGGATTTCCGTCCACTTAATCAAAGGATGCAGTTCAGCAAGTGCAAATACAGGTTTCATTAACGCTCTCCTTAACCCAAAGCCAACATGCATGACCAGTCAGCGGGATGAGTGACTACACCCGTGCAGGCCCCAGCAAGCATCACTTCAACTACCCCATTTGCTGTAAAACACATTGGATGGATAACCCAATAATGGCCAAACATACGAGTCGGTTGCATGACCACTGAACACCAGCGCCATTTACCTTTCTCAGCCCCTGTACTCCACGCGCCACTGATCTCCCCGTCAATTAACCGAACAAAAGCACCTATTGTCACAGTCGAGTTCATAAGCAACGGGCGACCACCGCTTAACTTTCCGTCATCGACAGACCTTGGATAAGCGAGCCAGGCACTTACAGTATTATCCGTCCATTTCATTTGCCATACGTGAATACCATTTCTCCAATACTCAGCGGCCCTAATATCAAAGTCAGGAAATTGCTCCCGAACATCAGCTTGGACTTGTTGCATAAAATCAACATCAGCCGAGGGTCGCCCAGCTTTTTGAGAAGCACTGGTAACCGTCCGCAATTTCGTTGTCGTTACCTGTTGATGAATATCCCATCCCTCAATCAGATTGCCCGTGGCATCCGGCGCCATACTAAAATTTTGCGTAAGTGCCAGCCTAGGCAGACGCTGATCCAAACTTGCAATCTGTTCGCGGTAAGTTCGTTGCGCCACTTCAAGGGCCCGATCAATCTCGCCGATCTTACCCGTCACAACACCCGTCAGATTATTTGCCGCGCTGACAACCGCGGCCAATTGCTGTTCAGTACTCAATGTTTAAACTCCTTGTAGTGCATTGATCTTGTGTTAAGCCTTCGCTTCAAGCGCCATCAATCGAAATAAAGCTCCGATGCCTCGCGCCATGTTGTCGATACTGGCCGTCGAGAGTGACGCCAACTCATCCACCACCAGGATGTTGAGGTTTTCCGACCCCACGATCACGGTGACGCTATCCGCCGGCAACGGCGAAATATCCAACGTAAACTTCTGCAACACCCGCGCCGCCGCTGCCTTATACGTCAGCAACTTCCCCGCCACCGAGTACACCGCCAACAGCGTGCCACTGGCGAGGTAAAACCCGAACTCGCCAATCTCATATTCACCATCGCCATCAAACAGCGCGGCCATGCGCAGTTGGCGCTGGCCCAGGTCTTCGTAATCCACAATCGCCACGCGCTGGCGCTCATCGCGCAGGGCGGTTTCGTTGCCGGTGGGGTTGTAGCGGCCGGTGCCGGCGGCGATGTGGGTGATTTCGCCTTTCAAGCCTTGGTTCTTTGCCTGCAACACTTCATCCAAACCCTTGGAGGTGAAGCGCACCAGGCGCGTAATGTCATCGGTCATGGCTGCGCCCTGAGGTCGTAGTCGTTAATGGTGTAGTGCTGGGCCACGCCCGCACTGTTAAGCCCTGAACTCAACATGAGTTGCGGCAAGGCGCCCCGCAGCGACAGCTCGCTGTCACTCAGCGCCGCATGGGCGACGCTGGTGATGGGCAGCCTGCCCACCACCTCATGCACCAGGGTGATGGTGGCCAGGTCGCGCTCGCTCTTGGCCGCGTTGATGCGGCGGATCAAGCGGTTGTGGTCGCCACTGGACCAACTGCGGCCGATGATCGCCTGCACGTCGAAGGTGTAGGGCTGGGCCAGCGGGCGCTGTTGGTACCAGGCCAGAATATTGGGGGTAAACCCCAGGGATTCGACTGCGTGGCTCAACGCCTTGGGCGTACCGGCCTGGCGCTGGATCTGCCAGGACAGGGCGACCGTGAGGCGCTTTTCGGTTTCATCGGCAGCGGCGTTCCATTCACTGACGCCACGGTCGGCGGCCAGGTAAGGCAGGAACGCCTGCGGCGTGTGCAGCGGATTCATCAGCGCCGGGAACGGCGGCTCAACCCGTTCGAGCAACTTACCGAAACCCAGGTCCAACGCCCTCTCCAGCGGCGAACTGTTGGCCGGCAATAAACTGGATGTGTGCTCACTCATAGCGTCAGCACCTGCACCTCGACACCCGTGCAATACGGAGCCTGGAAGGCCGTGGTGATGATCGGCGCCAGCGGTTCGAGAATCTCCAGTTGCGTAGCCCCGGCGGTGTGGATGGTGTAGTCGATCCAACTCGGGTCCACGCGCCCTTCAAGGCGGTGGCAAGATTCGGCATAACGTTGCAGCAATTGCTGGGCCGCCACTTGCGTCAGCCCCGAGTCCGGGCCGGCGTTGATCCGGGCGACCACGCGAATCTTATAGGGCACGATCTGCGCGCCCTGCACCGTCACCCAATCGGTTTCCGGGCGCACATCGGGCCGGGCGAAATGGCGGCGCACACCGTCAAGCAAGTCCGTCGATGGCGTGCCATTACCCGAGCGCGAGAGCACTGTGACCATGACCTCGCCAGGTGCCGTGCGCCGGGCGTTGCCATCCTTGACCTGGGCGGCATAGCCATCCGGGTCGAAGGTATAACTGACTGTCACCACGCCAGCAGCGGCACTCTGCACTTTCACCACCGGCCGCTCGCCAAGGGTGAACACCTCGCGACGATACTGCATGCGTGAACCCGCAGCCGGCGCGTGGGGCGCCAGGTAGTAGCGCAGCCGCGCATCGTCGTCACTTTCCAGGGTTGGCGGCACGGGCGGGAACGCCGCCGGGTCGCCTGGGTCGAGCACCTGGCGCTCCAGGCCCATGTCGGCCAGGCGCGCATCCAGGTTGCTGCCGGTGGCCCACCACGCCAGCATCTGCTGGATCCGCGCATTGTATTTGCGCTCATGGGTTTGCAGGCGCACACAAAAGGCTTCCAGGGCCAGGGTCAGCAACTCGCTTTCATTGTCCAGGCTGACCTTGAGTTTGGCCGCGCTTTGCGGGGCGCGGGTGGCCACGTAGTCGACGACAAATGCCTTGAACTGCGCCAGCAGCGGTTCGAATTCGTCGACGGCGATGAGGTCGGGCGGCGCCAGTTGGTTCTGCCCGGGGATCAACATGCTCATGTCACCACCTCGAAGGATTGCTTGCGGTTTTTCCAGGTGCCGGCAAACCGCAACAGCAGGCCTGCGCCCTGGCGATTGGCGACGATGACTTGCGGGACAAAATCGGCGATGCCGTTCTGCGGGTTGTAAAAGGCCTGGGCGGCGTGGCTTTGGGCGAGGATCAGCAGATCATCGCCCAGGTTCTGCCCCAGCAGCTGCGGGATCATCGAACCGTAAAGCGGGCGTTTCTGCCGCGTGCCCAAAGGTGTGGTCAGGGCCCGGGTGGCGCGCTGGACGAATTGCAGCCAGTCGTCCACCACGGCCCCGGTGTTTCTCTCAATTCCGATCATGGCAAATCCTTATGCCGTGCTGATAACTCGGCCCTGGTGATCGACCACCGGGCCACTCAAGTGCACGCCGGATGCATCCAGCAGCATGCCGACGGCTCCGACTTGCAGACTGATGGTTGCGGCGGTCATGACTAAACGGGCAGCGCCCAAATTCATTTCCACTTGCTCGCGAGAGCCGCTGAATGCCGCTGGTCCATTGTTCCAACCCAATACATGTGCTGCGGCGTCGTAGGCGCTTTGCGTGCCGTCCTCATAACGTCGACTCGTCAGGCTGGCCGCACTGGACAGCGGCGGAAAGCGGTCACTGTTGAGGCCAAACAACGCCACCGACTGCCCCCCACCCTCGCCACCGCCGTAGTTGAGCAGCAGGCATTGCTCACCCACCGTGGGGATCCGCGTTTCCGTCTGCGCACCGGCGCTGGGGTTGAAAAAACGAATCGCCGGGGTCAGCAACTCGCCATGGCTGACCTTGCAGGTATTGCTGGCCGCATCGACCTCCTGGCACACGCCGATCCGGCAAAAGCTCTCGGCACGCCGATAGAGGTCTTCAAGCTGGGTTTCCATGTGGGCCAGACGCTCGATCAGGGGCGCCAATTGCAGGCGTAACAGTGCATCGAACATGGGCTACTCCTGCAATGGCCGGTATTGATCGGGGTCGTCGATGTTCGACACTTCCCAGGTACGGGCAAACAGCGGCTTGCCGATGGGGTCGTTGAGCAGTGGCGGGCCGAGGTAAAGGGTCTGGCTGAAGGACACGGTCCAACTGTCATAGTTGGTTTCGGCCCCCACCAGGCTCGACGGCAGCGCGACGATATTCACCGGCACATCGCACTGGGCCGGCGGCAACTGCCAACGGTTATCCAGTACCAGGTCCATCAGCCGGCTCGCCAGGTCACAAGCGTCAAAGGGTTGCGCGCCCTGGGCGGCCATGACTTTGAGCGAGATCGACAGCACATGGGCCTTGCGCCCTTCAAGGGAGCGCACGCCGGGGCCATTGCGTTCGACCGTGATCGCCACGCCGGTTTCATCCGTCGCCAGAAAGCCCGGCGGGCTGCCCACCCGCAGATCGGGGAACGCTGCACGCAGCGCCTCGCCGACAGCAATCGGCAGCTGTGAAGGTTTTTCAATGAGGGTCATGGTGTGGCTTCCTTGCAACAATCACTTTGAATCCGGGGGTTGGTTGACCCCGATGCGCTTGGCGGCCCAGCGCTCATACAGGCCGATGGCCACGTCGGCACCGGCCATGGCGGTCAGGCATCCGAGGGCGCCCGCCGTCCAGATCGACATGCCAGCGGCATACAGCAGCATCAGTGCCGATACCCCGCACACCATGCACGCCCCGGAACGCAGGGCCAGGCGACGGACCAGCGACCAACCGCGGGCGCCCTCCTTGTCGGCGCGCCACATTTCCCCGGATACCCCGCCGATCAGGGCCAGAATAATCACCAGCCAGATAGGCATTTCTGCCAACGCTTGCTGCTCGTTTGTCATGTCACGCCTCCTGGAATGCGTAAAACCGGCAGGTGGCCGGTGCTTTGATAAATAAGTGGTTTGATGTGTCGGTAGGCATTCCAAAAAGCCCGGTTGCCCAGGCTTTTCAGTAATGCGGTCCTTGCGATCTTTCGGCGCTACTGGCGCGGTACGGATCTTTCCTCGATGTTTTTCCGACCACGATCCCTGTCTGCCGGATAACTGCTTCTGGTGCTTTACGCTGCACACCCGGGTCAGTTGCCAACCCTCTGAACCGTCAAGGCCGGTTCATCGCTGCCTGTGGTGAAACCGTGAAACTAAAGAGCGTCGGCATCCTTGCCGGTGTTGCCTGGCGTCCTTGCCATCACTTGGTGGCGTCCTTGCCAGTGTTGCGTGCCTTCCTTGTCTTCCCTGGCAGCATCCTTGCCGCCTCCACCAGACCTTGTTGGCTGGCTTGAGATGAAGAATATGCATGTATGGATATACAGTCAATGCATAAATGCATTTATTTCCACCCAGATAATGCATATCAGCATAAACATCTTGAAAGACAGCCACTTGGCGGTTTTCCGCAGGCGAAAAAAAGCCCGCTGATGAGCGGGCTGTTTCTTACAAAGGAGGTTTAGCGGGCGTACATGCCCCACCAGAAAACGTGACCGAGGATGCTGATCTGTTCTTCCTGGATATCCTGGAAGCTGTAGTCCTCATCCGGATGCTCATCACGATTGAAACTGCGCAGGCGAATCCCCGAAGGCAGGCGATAGAGTTGTTTGACCCGCAATTGGCCGTTGTGGTTGATGGCATACAAATCGCCATCGACGATATCGCCAATCCCGCTCTTGCCAGCATTGACCCCCACCGTCGCCCCATCGCGCAATACCGGCAGCATGCTGTTACCGCGCACCGTCACACACTTGGCCTGATCGAATTGCACACCGTTATGCCGCAGGCTGCGCTTGCCGAACCGCAGGCTGGCCTTCTCGCTTTCCTCGATGACGAATCTTCCTGATCCAGCAGCCAATTCAACCTCACGCAAAAAGGGGATCGACACCTCGTCGTCATTGACGGGGGTATCGTCGTCCCACAGGCTTATATCCTTGAGCTCCGAATGCATCGGGTCACGCTCATCCAACCGCACCGGCGCCGCACGCCCGCGCAACTGGTCAGTGCTGATACGGAAATAATCAGCGATACGCGAGATGTGCTTGTCCGACGGATCAACGATCTTGCCGCTGAGGATCCGGGACAGAGTGGATTGAGGCACGCCGGTACGCCGGTGAAGCTCCGTGGGGGAGATCCCGTCGTGATCGAGCAGCTCTCTTAAGACGATTGAAACGTTGCGTTTTTGCATAACGGGGATAGTGACGGGAGTTTTTGGGGTTGGCAAATGCTAATTTGCATATTTTGTGCATGACGTATGCACATCCACACCTAATGCCGATTTTCTGTAGGCGCGAGCTTGTCTCCGGGCGGCGTTCCGACGAAAAACCTCAGAGCACCGCGCTTACCCAGCAAGCACGCATTATCGTTAACGTTCTTCGCGAGCAAGCTCGCTCCTACAGCCAAGATCGGCGTTAGGTGTACTCCTTCTGCGTTTTACCTGACCGTTTGTGAACTGCGAAGCACTGACCTCACATGTTAACCTTGCCGCCATCGCAAAAAATGCTGGGCCAAGCGCCCCCTTTGCCCCATCACTTTCAACGAATTTGCCTACTATCCAATGAGTAAAAACACTTCCGATCTGTCCTCCCACACGCCAATGATGCAGCAGTACTGGCGCCTGAAAAACCAGCACCCTGATCAGTTGATGTTCTATCGCATGGGCGATTTCTACGAGATCTTCTATGAAGATGCGAAGAAGGCCGCCAAGTTGCTGGACATCACCCTGACCGCGCGCGGGCAGTCGGCTGGGCAGGCGATTCCGATGTGTGGGATTCCTTATCATTCGTTGGAAGGTTACCTGGTCAAGCTGGTCAAGCTCGGCGAGTCGGTGGTGATCTGTGAGCAGATCGGCGACCCGGCCACCAGCAAGGGGCCGGTGGAACGTCAGGTGGTGCGCATCATTACGCCGGGGACGGTGAGTGATGAGGCGCTGCTGGATGAGCGCCGCGACAACCTGATCGCGGCGGTGCTGGGGGATGAGCGGCTGTTCGGCCTGGCGGTGCTGGATATCACCAGTGGCAACTTCACAGTCCTGGAGATCAAGGGCTGGGAAAACCTGCTGGCAGAGTTGGAGCGGATCAATCCGGTGGAGTTGATGATCCCGGATGACTGGCCCAAGGACCTGCCGGCGGAAAAACGTCGTGGGACCAAGCGCCGTGCGCCGTGGGATTTTGAGCGTGATTCGGCGCTAAAAAGTCTGTGCCAGCAATTCTCCGTGCAGGATCTCAAGGGCTTTGGCTGCGAGACCCTGACCCTGGCCATCGGCGCCGCCGGTTGCCTGCTCAACTATGCAAAGGAAACCCAGCGCACCGCCCTGCCGCATTTGCGCAGCCTGCGCCATGAGCGCCTGGACGACACCGTGGTGCTCGATGGCGCCAGTCGGCGCAATCTGGAGTTGGACACCAACCTGGCGGGCGGGCGCGACAATACCCTGCAGTCGGTGGTCGACCGTTGCCAGACCGCCATGGGCAGCCGTTTGCTGACCCGCTGGCTGAACCGCCCGCTGCGCGACTTGACGGTGCTGCAAGCGCGTCAGTCATCTATTACCTGCCTGCTGGACGTCTACCGTTTTGAAAAGCTGCAGCCGCAGCTCAAGGAGATCGGTGATATCGAGCGAATCCTCGCGCGAATCGGCTTGCGTAACGCTCGCCCTCGCGACCTGGCACGCTTGCGAGACGCGCTGGGCGTATTGCCCGAGTTGCAACAGGCGATGACCGAACTGGAAGCGCCGCACCTGCAACAACTTGCCGTCACGGCCGGCACCTACCCGGAACTGGCGGCGCTGCTGGCAAAAGCCATCATTGACAACCCGCCTGCGATCATCCGCGACGGAGGCGTGCTCAAGACCGGCTACGACAGCGAGCTGGACGAGCTGCAAGCCCTGAGCGAAAACGCCGGGCAGTTCCTGATTGACCTGGAGGCCCGCGAAAAAGCCCGCACCGGCCTGGCCAATCTCAAGGTCGGCTACAACCGTGTGCACGGCTACTTTATTGAATTGCCGAGCAAGCAAGCCGAGCAGGCACCTATCGATTACCAGCGCCGCCAGACCCTCAAAGGTGCCGAGCGCTTCATCACGCCCGAGCTCAAAGCATTCGAAGACAAGGCACTGTCGGCCAAGAGCCGCGCCCTGGCCCGGGAGAAAATGCTCTATGAGGCCTTGCTCGAAGACCTGATCGGCAAGCTGGCACCGTTGCAGGACACCGCCGCGGCCCTGGCCGAGCTGGATGTGTTGAGCAACCTGGCCGAGCGCGCCTTGAACCTTGACCTGAACTGCCCGCGTTTTGTCAGCGAGCCGTGCATGCGCATTGTCCAGGGTCGCCATCCGGTAGTGGAACAAGTGCTGACCACCCCGTTCGTGGCCAACGACCTGTCGCTGGACGACGATACGCGCATGCTGGTGATCACCGGTCCGAACATGGGTGGTAAATCCACCTACATGCGCCAGACCGCATTGATCGTGCTGCTGGCGCATATCGGCAGCTTCGTGCCGGCGGCCAGTTGCGAGTTGTCCCTGGTGGACCGCATTTTTACCCGGATCGGCTCCAGCGATGACCTGGCCGGTGGCCGTTCGACCTTTATGGTGGAAATGAGCGAAACCGCCAATATCCTGCACAACGCCAGCGACCGCAGCCTGGTATTGATGGACGAAGTGGGGCGCGGCACCAGTACCTTCGACGGCTTGTCCCTGGCCTGGGCGGCAGCCGAGCGCCTGGCGCACCTGCGGGCCTATACGCTGTTTGCCACCCACTACTTCGAGCTGACCGTATTGCCGGAAAGCGAGCCGCTGGTGGCCAACGTGCATCTCAATGCCACCGAGCACAACGAACGCATCGTGTTCCTGCACCATGTGCTGCCAGGCCCGGCCAGCCAGAGTTACGGCCTGGCCGTGGCGCAACTGGCCGGTGTACCGAACGACGTGATTTTGCGCGCCCGCGAGCACCTCAGCCGCCTGGAAACCACGGCCCTGCCCCATGAGAATGTGGTCGCCAGCCCCGCCAAGGCCACCAGCAAACCTGCGGCACCGCACCAGAGCGATATGTTCGCCAGCCTGCCCCATCCGGTGCTGGATGAGTTGGCAAAGCTTGACCTGGATGACTTGACACCGCGTAAAGCGCTCGAAATGTTATATGCACTGAAGACTCGGATATAACGCAGACGCTTGCAAGCTGGTAGACTCTCGCGCGGTTTGGGATGCTGCGGGCTTTTAGCCTGGCCCGCAGACTATCGCTCCCGAACCTCGCGAGCCCTGCCACAAGGGGTTTCGCTGCCGCCGCCTGAGGAGAAAATTAGAAATGACCTTCGTCGTCACCGACAACTGCATCAAGTGCAAGTACACCGACTGCGTAGAAGTGTGTCCGGTGGACTGCTTTTACGAAGGCCCGAATTTCCTGGTGATCCACCCGGATGAGTGCATTGACTGCGCCCTGTGTGAACCAGAATGCCCGGCCGTTGCGATTTTCTCCGAGGATGAAGTCCCGGCAGAGATGCAGGAATTTATTCAGTTGAACGTCGAGCTGGCGGAAATCTGGCCAAACATCACTGAGAAAAAAGAATCGCTTCCAGATGCGGAAGAGTGGGATGGCGTAAAAGGCAAGATCAAAGACCTCGAACGCTAACAGCGTCGCGCCCCTTCAAAAGGCCCCTTGCGGGCCTTTTTGCGTTTCTGCACGCCGGTCTTTTACTTTTCTGCAGGCAAAAAAAGGGGCGGTTTGACCCGCCCACATTTTTTCCCTAGTCCCTGTGTTCCCTTTCATCGTCCTGATGAATCGCATCCTGCGAGGTTCCCTGAGTCATCGATCCTTGATGACTGTGTCAATCCGTGGACACAGGGCTGATAGTAGAGACTTCCCGAACAAGTTCAACGGGATCCATTCGCAAGCACAACCTGTCGCCGCCTTCGAACCACAATAAATAAATGTTATTTTTCAATTGCATAGAAATATATCCAGGTAATTCGAGGCGTCCTGGCGCGGCTAAAAAACCAAACACTTACGAAAAAGTAAGCGAATGCTTACACGGTCCATTAGGGAAATGCGCACTCGACCGTCCAAAAGGTTTACGCAAGACAAGAAAAAGCCCCGACAGGGTCGAGGCTTTTCTGCCTTCAGGCTGATCAGTCGTCGCTGACAGTGATGGTCGGCATTGCCTGGGCACCGGCTTCCTGCAAGACAATCCGCGCGCCCACATGGCGGGCCAGTTCCTGGTAAACCATGGCGATCTGCCCATCCGGCTCGGCGACCACCGTCGGCTTGCCGCCATCAGCCTGCTCACGAATGCCCATCGACAGCGGCAATGAAGCCAGTAACTCAACGTCATATTGCGTGGCGAGCTTTTCACCGCCGCCTTCACCGAACAAATGCTCGGCGTGACCGCAGTTGGAACAGATGTGCACCGCCATGTTTTCCACCACGCCCAGCACCGGGATGTTGACCTTGCGGAACATCTCCACGCCTTTGCGCGCGTCGAGCAGCGCCAGGTCCTGGGGGGTGGTCACGATCACTGAACCGGCCACCGGCACTTTTTGCGCCAGGGTCAGCTGGATATCACCGGTGCCTGGCGGCATATCGATCACCAGGTAGTCCAGGTTGCCCCAGTCGGTCTGCATCACCAGTTGCATCAAGGCCCCGGACACCATCGGCCCACGCCAGACCATCGGCGTGTTGTCATCGGTGAGGAACGCCATCGACATGACTTCCACGCCATGGGCCTGGATTGGCACGAACCACTTCTGGTCCTTGATCTTGGGCCGCGAACCTTCGGCAATGCCAAACATCACGCCCTGGCTGGGGCCATAGATATCCGCGTCGAGAATCCCCACCCGCGCGCCTTCACGGGCCAGGGCCAGGGCCAGGTTGGCCGCCGTGGTCGATTTGCCCACGCCGCCCTTGCCCGACGCCACGGCCACCACGTTCTTGACGTTGGCCAGGCCCGGGATCTGTGCCTGGGCCTTGTGCGCGGCGATCACGCACTGGATGTCGACCTTGGCCGAACGCACACCGTCCAGGCCTTCAATGGCCATTTGCAGCATCTGCGCCCAGCCGCTCTTGAACAGGCCGGCGGCGTAGCCCAGTTCAAGCTGGACCGTGACCTGATCGCCCTGCACATCAATGGCCCGGACACAGCCGGCGCTGACCGGGTCCTGGTTCAGATAGGGGTCGATGTACTGGCGAAGAACGGCTTCCACCGCTGCGCGATTGACGGCGCTCATGGGCTACTCCCGGAAAAGACAGACTAAAACAGGCGGCTATCCTAACCGTTCCCGCGCCCGAGGGGCATGCTTTCGCGACATTGGAAAACCCTGAAACAGCCTCACGGGGTGAAATAAATTCGCCGGCGCTTTATAGTGGCCGACCTCCGTTTCATCAAGTAGCCGAGCCCCATGTCCGAGCCACGCAAGATCCTCGTCACCAGCGCCCTGCCCTATGCCAATGGTTCCATCCATCTTGGCCATATGCTTGAGTACATCCAGACCGATATGTGGGTGCGCTTCCAGAAGCATCGCGGCAATCAATGCATCTATGTCTGCGCAGACGACGCCCACGGTTCGGCCATCATGTTGCGCGCCGAAAAGGAAGGCATCACTCCGGAACAACTGATCGCCAACGTCCAGGCTGAACATAGCGCCGACTTTGCCGAGTTCCTGGTGGATTTCGACAACTTCCACTCGACCCACGCCGAAGAAAACCGCGAGCTGTCGAGCCAGATCTACCTGAAGCTGCGTGACGCCGGGCACATTGCTACGCGCTCGATCACCCAGTATTTCGACCCGGAAAAGAAAATGTTCCTGGCCGACCGCTTCATCAAGGGCACCTGCCCCAAGTGCGGCACTGAAGACCAGTACGGCGACAACTGCGAAAAATGCGGTGCCACCTATGCACCCACCGACCTGAAGGATCCGAAGTCGGCGATCTCTGGCGCCACCCCGGTGCTCAAGGATTCCCAGCACTTCTTCTTCAAGCTCCCGGATTTCCAGGAAATGCTGCAAGCCTGGACCCGCAGCGGCACCCTGCAGGACGCCGTGGCGAACAAGATCGCCGAATGGCTGGATGCCGGCCTGCAACAGTGGGACATCTCCCGTGATGCGCCGTATTTCGGTTTTGAGATCCCCGATGAACCGGGCAAGTACTTCTATGTGTGGCTGGACGCGCCAATCGGCTACATGGCCAGCTTCAAGAACCTCTGCGACCGCACGCCAGAGTTGGACTTCGATGCGTTCTGGGGCAAGGACTCCACCGCCGAGCTGTACCACTTCATCGGCAAGGACATCGTCAACTTCCACGCCCTGTTCTGGCCGGCCATGCTCGAAGGCTCGGGCTACCGCAAGCCAACCGGCATCGCCGTGCACGGCTACCTGACGGTCAACGGCCAGAAGATGTCCAAGTCCCGTGGCACCTTTATCAAGGCGCGCACCTACCTGGACCACCTGTCGCCGGAGTACCTGCGCTACTACTACGCGTCCAAGCTGGGCCGTGGCGTAGACGACCTGGACCTGAACCTGGAAGACTTCGTGCAGAAGGTCAACTCGGACCTGGTGGGCAAGGTAGTCAACATCGCCAGCCGTTGCGCCGGGTTTATCCACAAGGGCAATGCTGGCGTGATGGTTCCGGTCAACGCCGCGCCAGAACTGACCGACGCCTTCCTGGCCGCCGCGCCAAGCATCGCCGATGCCTATGAAGCCCGCGACTTTGCCCGTGCCATGCGCGAGATCATGGGCCTGGCCGACCGTGCCAACGCCTGGATCGCCGACAAGGCGCCGTGGTCGCTGAACAAGCAGGAAGGCAAGCAGGATGAAGTCCAGGCCATCTGCGCCACCGGCATCAACCTGTTCCGCCAACTGGTGATCTTCCTCAAGCCGGTGCTGCCGTTGCTGGCCGCCGACGCCGAGGCATTCCTCAACGTTGCACCGCTGACCTGGAATGACCATACCCGCCTGCTCAACAGCCATCAGCTCAACGAATTCAAGCCGTTGATGACCCGTATCGATCCGGTCAAGGTGCAGGCCATGACTGACGCCTCCAAGGAAGACCTGACCGCCAGCCAGACCGATACCGGCCAGGCAGCCCCAGCGGGCAATGGCGAGTTGGCCAAGGATCCGCTGTCGCCGGAAATCGACTTCGACGCGTTTGCCGCAGTGGACCTGCGTGTCGCGCTGATCATCAAGGCCGAAGCGGTGGAAGGCGCCGACAAGCTGTTGCGCCTGACCCTGGATATCGGTGATGAACAACGCAACGTGTTCTCCGGGATCAAGAGCGCGTATCCGGACCCGTCCAAGCTCGATGGTCGCCTGACCATGATGATCGCCAACCTCAAGCCACGGAAAATGAAGTTCGGTATCTCCGAAGGCATGGTGATGGCTGCCGGCCCTGGCGGTGAAGAGATCTACCTGCTCAGCCCGGACAGCGGCGCCAAGCCTGGCCAGCGCATCAAGTAACACCTCAAGCCTGCCCTGCCGTGGTGATTAGCCGCGACAGGGCGGTTTGCGCTAGTACCCTCTCCCTGCTTGCCGGATAATCAGGCCCTGTTTGCTTAACCGGCTCGACCATGACCGAAATGCTAGTCGCCCTTCTCAGCGCCACCCTGATCAGCCAGTACATGCTGCGCCGGTTGCTGCCTGGTGATCCACAGTTGGAACGACTGCGGGTGCATGCCCTTGGGCTCGCGACCACGCTGCTGGTGGCGCTGGCCGGTATTTCGAGCTATCTGCTGGACCTTTTTTTGTTGCAGCCGTTGGCGCTGGGCGCGTTATGGCTGTTTGCCTACGTGCCCGCGGTGATCCTGTTGAGCCAGCCGTTGCTGAATGTGCTTTCCCGCCGCGTGCCCGCACTGCCCTTTACTGGGTTGTGGGGGCCGCTGCTGGCCAACGCCGGCGTGCTCAGTGTGGTGCTCCTGAGCCCTGGCAATACCAGCCAACTGATTTATTGCCTGGGCATCGGCCCGGCGTTCTGGCTGATCCTCAGCCTGTTCAATGACCTGCGCCAGCGAATAGACCAAAACGATATCCCCCAGCCCTTCAAAGGCCTGCCCGTGAACCTGCTCAGCGCCGGGCTGATGGCCGTGGCGTTGCTGGGCTTAAACGCAATGATCACACCATGAGCCTGATTCAACGTATCGACGCCCTGCTGCCCCAGACCCAATGCGGCAAATGCGGACACCCGGGTTGCAGGCCCTACGCCGAGGGTATCGCCCAGGGCGAGGCCATCAACAAGTGCCCGCCTGGCGGCACCGAAACCATCGCCGAGCTGGCGCAGCTGTTGAACCTGGCGCCGCTGGAGCTGGACCGTTCCCGTGGCGAAGCTCCCGCGCAGATTGCCTTTATCCGCGAGGCCGAGTGCATCGGCTGCACCAAGTGCATCCAGGCCTGCCCGGTGGATGCGATTGTCGGCGCAGCAAAGTTGATGCATACGGTCATCGTCGATGAATGCACCGGCTGCGACTTGTGCGTGGCCCCGTGCCCGGTGGACTGCATTGATATGCTGGCGCTGCCCCAGGCCACGGTGCTGCCGATAGTCGCAGGCTTTGCCAGTACCGCCGAGGAGCTCCAGGCGCGAGCGACCAAGCGCGACCGCGCCCGGCGTCGCTTCGAACAGCGCAATGCACGGCTGCAACGCGAGGAAGAACACAAACTGGCGGAACGCCTGGCCCGCAGCAAACGCCCGGCCCCCAGCCCGCAGGTTGAGAGCGACCCTATGCAGGCCGCCATCGAGCGGGTCCGCGCGCAAAAAGCTGCCGACATCGATGCGGCGGTAAAAAAGGCCAAAATCAACCTGGCAATGAGCCGAGCGCAACTGCACAAATCCCTCAAAGCCTTTGGCCACCCGCCAACCTTTGAGCAGCAGTCGCAGTTGATCATCCTGCAACAACAGTTTGAGTCCGCCGAACAGGCATTAAACGCACTCGAAGCGAACGCCCCCGCCGTGGCGATCCCGCAAACCAATAAAGATCCTGAGCTCAAGCGCGCAAAAATCCAGCTGGCCATGCGTCGCGCCGAGCTGAAAAAAGCCCAGGACGCGCTGGCCGGCGCCGAACAGTTGGCCACACTGGGCACAGCCCTGGCCGCTGCTGAACAGGCGTTGCACGCTGCCGAGGAAAACTCAGCCCAGCCCAGGCCAGACCTGCAACGTGTCGAGAAACGGCCGATCGACAACCAACTGCGCCAGTTGAAGACCGCCCTGGCCTATGCCCGCGCCGACCTGAGCAAGCTCGAACGCCACCCCGCCAGCAGTGCAATCGAGCTGATGGACGCCAGGCAGCGCCTGGCTGACGCCCAACGTTGGGTGGATGAACATGTTGGCGCCTGAAGCAGTCGAGCGCCAGCAACAGGCCATGCAGCGCCTGTTAATGGCAGTAACGCCTGGCTTGCTGGTGCTGTTCTGGCTGTATGGCTGGGGCGTGCTGATCAATCTGTTGCTGGCCGGCACCTGTGCATGGGCCGTCGAAGCCTGTGTGCGTCGGTTGCGCGGCCATGACTCCCGCGACCTGAGCGGTCTGGTCAGCGCGGTGCTGCTGGCCCTGGCATTGCCACCTTATTGCCCGTGGTGGTTATGCCTGGGCGCCGTCAGCAGTGCATTGCTGCTGGGCAAACACCTGTATGGCGGCAAGCAGAACCCATTCAACCCGGCCATGGTCGGTTATGCCCTGATGTTACTGGCCTTTCCCCAGCCAATGACCCATTGGCCGGCGTCCCACGGCCTCGACCTGCTGGCCGGCCTGCAACAGGTGTTCGGCCTGCACGGCGAGGCCGCCGATGCCTGGGCCCGAGCCACGGCGCTGGACGCTTTGCGCATCAACAATAGCCTGACCATCGATGAGCTGTTCGCCCGCCACCCGGCTTTCGGCCAGATCGCAGGCAAAGGAAGCGAGTGGGTAAACCTGGCGTTTCTCGCCGGCGGGCTTTTTTTACTGCAGCAACGGGTTTTCAGTTGGCACGCGCCAGTGGGCATGCTCGCCAGCCTGTTCGTCATCAGCCTGCTGTGCTGGAACGGCTCGGGCTCCGACTCCCATGGCTCGCCGCTGTTTCATCTGTTGACTGGGGCCACCATGCTGGGGGCCTTCTTCATCATCACCGAACCGGTGTCGGGTGCGAAAAGTGCGCGGGCGCGCTTGCTGTTTGGCGTGGGTGTGGGTGTATTGACCTATCTGATCCGCACCTGGGGCAGCTACCCGGATGGCGTAGCGTTCGCGGTACTGATGATGAACCTGGCGGTGCCCGCGCTGGAGCGTTGGGCGCGACCGCAGGCGGTGAATGCATGAAGCGCACCTCTCAAGCCTTGATCGTGCTGCTGATCGCGGTTGGCGCAGTGGGCCTGACCATCGGCCTGCAACAGCTGACCGCCAAGCCGATTGCCGAGCAGCAGCGCGCGCTGCAAAACCGGGCGCTGCTGGATGTGCTGCCCACTGGCGGCTATGACAATCAACCGCTGGAGCACCCACTGGGCATCACCTCGCCAATGCTGGACAACAGTCAACTGCTGGGTGGTTACCTAGCGACCCTGGCCGGTAAACCCAGTGCGGTTGTGCTGCGCTCACAGATCGATGGATATGGTGGGCGCATTGAGTTGCTGATTGCCATCGACCGCAACGCCAAGCTGCTCGGGGTAAAAACCCTGGCACACACGGAAACACCCAGTCTGGGCGGACACATTGGCGAGTCCGGCAATGCGTGGATTGCTGCATTCAAGGGGCTGTCACTGGAAAATCCACAGGCCTGGGCGCTGAAGAGAGACAGCGGCCAATTCGACCAGATGGTCGGCGCCACCATCACGTCTCGCGCGGTGATCAATGCGATCCATGATGCCTTGCGCTACTTTGACGGGCATCGCCAGGCACTGCTGGAGCCCACCGACCATGACTAAACCGTTCGCCCTCGCCAGCCTGTTGTTGCTACCTGCGCTGCTGGGTGTCAGTGCTACGCCGTCGGGCGCCGCAATGTTCTGGGTTTCGTGGGTGCTAATCGTAACGCTCCATGGCTGGAGCTGCGGCTGGGTGCGCAATCGCCTCAGTGGCCATTGGCGGCTGATGGCCAATGTGTTGCTGGCCACCACCTGGGTCAGTTGCGCGTACCTGGTGGCGCAGGCCCTGGCCTTTGCGCCGTCTATGGGCCTTGGGGCATACCTGGCGCTGATCGCCATGCAATGCGTACTGCTTGAACATGACGGCCTGTTCGCTGCCAACCAGCGCAGGGCACGGCTTCAACTGATCGCTGTGTCAGCCGGGCTGTTGGTTGCAATCACTGTTGCGCGCTTTTTACTCGCCAGCAGCATCGCCATGCTCGCCCCAACAGGGTTTATTCTGCTCGGGTTGCTGCTTGCCGGATGGCAGGCCTGGACTCAACGCCGCAAACCACACTGAAGGAACCGCTCGCCCAATGAACGCCGCAAAACGCCTGGAGATCTTTCGAAGGTTTCACGAAGACAATCCGGAACCCAAGACCGAACTGGCCTACTCGTCACCGTTCGAGTTGCTGATCGCCGTGATCCTGTCTGCACAATCGACGGATGTGGGCGTGAACAAGGCCACGGCCAAGCTGTTTCCCGTGGCCAACACCCCGGCGGCGATCCATGCCCTGGGGGTGGAAGGGCTGTCGCAGTACATCAAGACCATTGGCCTGTACAACAGCAAGGCGAAGAACGTCATTGAAACCTGCCGGTTGCTGGTCGAGTTGCATGGCGGTGAAGTGCCACAGACCCGCGAAGCACTTGAAGCATTGCCCGGCGTGGGGCGCAAGACGGCCAATGTGGTGCTCAATACAGCGTTTCGCCAACTGACGATGGCAGTGGACACCCATATTTTCCGAGTCAGCAACCGTACAGGGCTGGCGCCTGGCAAAAATGTGGTGGAGGTGGAGAAGCAACTGATGAAGTTTGTACCCAAGCCTTACCTGCTCGACTCCCACCACTGGCTGATCCTGCACGGACGTTATGTGTGCCAGGCCCGCAAGCCGCGTTGTGGCAGCTGTCGCATCGAGGATCTGTGTGAATACAAGGAAAAGACGTCGGACGATTGAGTAATCATTGATTTTATTGATCAGTCGATTGAAAAAATCTTTTTTACCCGGTGCACGATTGTCGATATAAGGAGCGCCAACGGCAGTCTTAGCCTGGAGTTAACCTTATGAGCACTGGCAAAGAGCAACTGGATGTAGAAGATGACTTTGTGGCCGCAGACGCTGACGAAGCAGCCGAGGCACCTGTAGAAGTTGCCAAGACCAATTTGAGCAAACGCCGCACCATCGACAATCTTCTGGAAGAGCGACGCTTGCAAAAACAGTTGGCCGATTACGATTTCGATCTCTAGCCAAACGATCACACAGAAGCCTCCGCCATGGAGGCTTTTCCTGCCTGTTGCTCCCTGCTTATTAAACCAGGCCGTTACGCTGGGCAAGCTCGATCAGGTCCACCAGGGACCGGGCATTGAGCTTGAGCAGCAAGCGTGTCTTGTACGTGCTCACCGTCTTGTTGCTGAGGAACATGCCGTCGGCGATCTCCTTGTTGGTTTTGCCCTGGGCCAGTTGCTGCAACACCATCATCTCCCGGCCTGAGAGCCGCTCGACCATATCCGCCTCACTGGTATTGCCTTGCGTGGAGCGCACCGAGTTGAGGGCCTGGTTGGGGAAGTAGCTGTAGCCAGACAGCACCGCCTTGATCGCACTCAGCAACTCGGTGAGATCCTGTTGCTTGCACACGTAGCCCGCGGCACCAGCCTGCATGCAACGCATGGAAAAGTGGCCTG
Organism: Pseudomonas sp. 25 R 14; assembly: GCF_900004755.1. NCBI lineage: Bacteria > Pseudomonadati > Pseudomonadota > Gammaproteobacteria > Pseudomonadales > Pseudomonadaceae > Pseudomonas > Pseudomonas sp. 25 R 14. Next base: position 46,190 of record NZ_CVTS01000065.1, read on the forward strand.
GCGCCTGTGACGTCAAGACCAGCACCTTGAAGGGTTGCGCCTGCTTTGTGGAAGACAGGCGACAAATAACTTCCAAACCGTCAAGTTTGGGAATTCCAATATCCAGGATGACAATATCCGGCATATGCTCCCGCGCTAGTTGCAACGCGTCGACTCCGTTATCGGTCTCTGCAACGACCTCATAACCATGACGTTCCATTAGCATGCGTACAGCAAGACGAATGACGGGATGATCATCCACGATCAGCACTTTATTCATGGGCAAGTCCAATTTCGCTGTTCGAATTATTCAGAACCAGCACAATAGCCTAGTCGTTTCCTCCTTGGCATAGCACTCCCCCCCAAGTAACGACAAGCAGAGACCCAGCCCACAAAGTTATGAGAATAAGCCTACAAAAAAACGACTATATGGATGTGTCGGTTTTTGTTCGGCCTTTCAGAACTTTCCGCTGGCAAACATATCTTGACTCAAAAAAGCCCCCATCGCCGAGGAAAAGTAAACGTGACGCACGCCACTTTCAGGAAATACCCCTTGCACGGTTTGCATCGGCGGGCGTCGGAGCCACCAAAGCCGTTTCCAAAAAGTTCCCTCGTGCAACACCCCCTGACAACAACTGGAATTATCTGACAGATATTTCTACAAACGAAACCTAACGCTTCCTTTTTACTACTAAACAACTGGATGAATTCAAACACAAATAAGACTATTCGCCTGAAACACCAACTTTCTGACACAAAAAATCAAATGTAAAAAATAATAAACACCAAAAATTCCGACGACCAAAAGAACATTAAACATTGATAAACACAATCGCCTCCTGAATCGCAGGTAAAAAAAATGGCCCCTCTTTCAAGGAACCATTCTTTATGAGGCTTCAGGCTTTTCAGAACAACTTGCGGCCCTTGTTGGCCGCAATGCGCATGCGCAGGGCGTTGAGCTTGATGAAACCAGCGGCATCGGCCTGATTGTAGGCACCGCCGTCCTCTTCAAAGGTCGCGATGTTGGCATCGAACAGCGACTCATCGGACTTGCGGCCGGTCACGATCACGTTGCCCTTGTACAGCTTCAGGCGCACAACACCGTTCACATGGACCTGGGACGCATCGATCATCTGTTGCAGCATCAGGCGCTCAGGGCTCCACCAGTAGCCGGTGTAGATCAGGCTGGCGTACTTGGGCATCAGCTCATCTTTGAGGTGAGCCACTTCGCGGTCCAGGGTGATGGACTCGATGGCGCGGTGAGCGCGCAGCATGATGGTGCCGCCTGGGGTTTCGTAGCAGCCACGGGACTTCATGCCCACGTAACGGTTTTCCACGATGTCCAGACGGCCAATGCCGTGCTCGCCACCGATACGGTTCAGGGTCGCCAGTACGGTGGCCGGGGTCATTTCGACGCCGTCCAGCGCGACGATGTCGCCGTTGCGGTAGGTCAGTTCCAGGTACTGGGCCTTGTCAGGAGCGTTCTCCGGGGAGACGGTCCATTTCCACATGTCTTCTTCGTGCTCGGTCCAGGTGTCTTCCAGCACGCCGCCTTCATAGGAGATGTGCAGGAGGTTGGCGTCCATCGAGTACGGGGACTTCTTCTTGCCGTGGCGTTCGATCGGGATTGCGTGCTTTTCAGCGTAATCCATCAGCTTTTCACGGGACAACAGGTCCCATTCACGCCAAGGGGCAATCACTTTTACGCCAGGCTTCAAGGCATAGGCGCCCAGTTCGAAACGCACCTGGTCGTTGCCCTTGCCAGTGGCGCCATGGGAAATGGCGTCAGCGCCGGTTTCATTGGCGATTTCGATCAGGCGCTTGGCGATCAGCGGACGTGCGATGGAAGTACCCAGCAGGTACTCGCCTTCGTAGACGGTGTTGGCGCGAAACATCGGGAAAACGAAATCGCGGACGAATTCTTCGCGCAGGTCGTCAATGTAGATCTCTTTGACGCCCATGGCTTGCGCCTTGGCTCGTGCAGGTTCGACCTCTTCGCCCTGACCCAGGTCAGCGGTGAAGGTCACCACTTCACAGTTATAAGTATCCTGCAGCCACTTGAGGATCACCGAAGTGTCCAGGCCGCCGGAATACGCGAGAACGACCTTGTTTACGTCGGCCATGCCATCACTCCACGGGGTTTTACGGAAAGGCGTCGATTCTACCGATCAAAACCGTGAAATTACAGGGGCGCGACAGCAAATGAAGATAAAGCGACAGATTATGTCGGGCGCGCGACGAATGGCCGCACTCAGGACGTCGCCGCCGCATTCGCCGGAGCCGTGGCCTGGGGCGCTGGTTTCTCGGGGGCAGGCACGCGATCAAGGTGAATATTCACTCGCCGGTTCTTCGCCCGGTTGGCCGGATTGGTATTGGGCACCAGCGGATAACGTTCACCGTGGAAGCGCAGAACGATCTGCGACTCAGGAATACCGTTGGCCTTGAGGAAGTCCATCACCGCCAGGCCCCGGCGCCGGGACAGGTCGCGATTGGTCAGGCGGTTGCCGCTGTTGTCCGAATGGCCGTCCAGTTCGATATGGTTGACCGTAGGATCGGCCTTGATGAATTCGAGCATCACCATCAACTTGGCCTTGGCCGCCGGATCCAGGTCGATACCACCACCCGGAAAGCCCACTTCAGCCTGCTTGACCTGCTCGAAATTCATCGGCAGCAATTTCGCGGTACACAACTGGTAGTCGCTATAGGCCTTATTGAATCGCACCGGCAGCAGGCGGATTTCCGAATAGCCGCCGTCCCGGGAATAGTGGCGCACGGTGGGGCTGCGACCCTCCAGCAAACCATTGAACAGGCGCCCGGCCTGGGCTTGGGAGCTGTTGAACAGCACATCGCCGCTGCCGACACGTACGGCACCAAGGTTGATATCACCGCGCCCCGGCTGCCACGGTGCCGCCGCCGCCAATAGCGTTGCGGAACCAACACCCAACGCACTGTTATAGGCTTTCAGACGGAATGTTGCCTGCTCGCCGGCCCGGCGCACAAACTCACCCGAACCAAAATCGGTGATCGGCTGGCTCAAGCGGCACTCGAACTTGTCGCCTTCCACCTTCCACTCGATATTCTCCAGGCGCGTCTGGAATGTCAGGGCCATCGCGGGCAGGCTGGCGAACACGCTGAGCAGGGCTAGATATTGCTGGCGCACGGGCGGCTCCACTGGTTTCTACAACACATCAAGGCGTCATACATCGTTAAGGCATACCCAGGGATATCGGTCGGGCCCTGCAAAACTTGATAGCGAGTGCCTGCAAGAGTCTTTTCCGGTAGCATTCCCACCAGATTGACCCGCCTGGAATCCCCAATGTCCGACCGCCTGACCCTGCTGCGTCCCGACGACTGGCATATTCATCTTCGCGATGGTGCTGCGTTGCCCCAAACCGTGGCCGATGTTGCGCGCACGTTTGGCCGCGCCATCATCATGCCTAACCTGGTACCTCCGGTGCGTAATGCCGCTGAAGCCGACGCCTATCGCCAGCGCATCCTCGCTGCGCGGCCGGCCGGTAGCCGCTTCGAACCGTTGATGGTGCTCTACCTGACCGACCGCACCCAGCCTGCCGAAATCCGCGAGGCCAAGGCCAGCGGTTTCGTACACGCCGCCAAGCTGTACCCGGCCGGTGCCACGACCAACTCCGACTCCGGCGTGACCAGTATCGACAAGATCCTGCCCGCCATCGAAGCCATGGCCGAAGTGGGCATGCCGCTGCTGATCCACGGTGAAGTCACCCGTGGCGATGTCGATGTATTCGATCGCGAGAAGATCTTCATCGACGAACACATGCGCCGTGTGGTCGAGCTGTTCCCGACCCTCAAGGTGGTGTTCGAGCACATCACCACCGCAGATGCCGTGCAGTTCGTCAGCGAGGCCTCGGCCAACGTTGGCGCGACCATCACCGCGCACCACCTGCTGTACAACCGCAACCACATGCTGGTGGGCGGGATCCGGCCGCACTTCTATTGCCTGCCGATCCTCAAGCGCAACACTCACCAGGTAGCGTTGCTCGATGCCGCCACCAGTGGCAGCGCGAAGTTTTTCCTCGGCACCGACTCGGCGCCCCACGCCCAGCACGCCAAGGAAGCGGCCTGCGGCTGTGCCGGCTGCTACACCGCCTATGCGGCGATCGAGTTGTACGCCGAGGCCTTCGAGGCGCGCAACGCCCTGGACAAACTAGAGGCCTTCGCCAGCCTCAATGGCCCGCGCTTCTACGGCCTGCCGGCGAATACCGACCGCATTACCCTGGTCCGTGAAGACTGGACCGCCCCCACCAGCCTGCCATTTGGCGAGTTGACCGTTATCCCGCTGCGCGCCGGTGAAACACTGCGCTGGCGCCTGCTGGAGGAACACAAGTGAGTGAAGACCATTACGACGACGAACAGGAACACGGTGGCGGCGGTTCGCGTCACCCGATGGCCGAGCGTTTCCGCGGCTATCTGCCTGTCGTTATCGACGTAGAGACCGGCGGTTTCAATTGCGCCACCGATGCGCTGCTGGAAATTGCCGCGACGACCATCGGCATGGATGAACAGGGCTTTGTGTATCCAGAACACACCCACTTCTTCCGCGTCGAGCCGTTTGAAGGCGCCAACATCGAAGCCGCTGCCCTGGAGTTCACCGGTATCAAGCTCGATCATCCGTTGCGCATGGCCGTCAGCGAAGAAGCTGCGCTGACCGACATCTTCCGTGGTGTGCGCAAGGCGTTGAAGGCCAATGGCTGCAAACGCGCGATCCTGGTCGGCCACAACAGCAGTTTCGACCTGGGCTTCCTCAACGCCGCCGTGGCGCGCCTGGACATGAAGCGCAACCCGTTTCACCCGTTCTCCAGCTTTGACACCGCCACCCTGGCTGGCCTGGCTTATGGCCAGACCGTATTGGCCAAGGCATGCCAGGCAGCCGGCATCGACTTCGACGGACGTGAAGCCCACTCGGCTCGCTACGACACCGAGAAGACCGCCGACCTGTTCTGCGGCATCGTCAACCGCTGGAAACAGATGGGCGGCTGGGAAGACTTCAGCGACTGATTGCGTCCCTGAATCCCATGCATAAAAAAACCGGCCCTCTCAGGCCGGTTTTTTTTACCGCGAACCTGGCTTACAGCTTGCCAGCGTTCTCGGTCAGGTAAGCCGCAACGCCTGCTGGCGAAGCGTTCATGCCCTTGTCGCCTTTTTTCCAGTTGGCCGGGCAGACTTCACCGTGCTCTTCGTGGAATTGCAGAGCGTCGACCAGACGGATCAGCTCTTCCATGTTACGGCCCAGCGGCAGGTCGTTGATGATCTGCGAGCGCACAACGCCCTTGTCGTCGATCAGGAACGCGCCACGGAATGCCACGCCGCCTTCGGACTCAACGTCGTAGGCCTTGGCAATGTCGTGCTTCATGTCGGCAGCCATGGTGTATTTGACTTTGCCGATGCCGCCATCATTGATGGCAGTGTTGCGCCAGGCGTTGTGGGTGAAATGGGAGTCGATGGAAACGGCAACCACTTCAACGTTACGCGCCTTGAAGTCGTCCATGCGGTGATCCAGGGCGATCAGCTCGGACGGGCAGACGAAGGTGAAGTCCAGCGGGTAGAAGAACACCAGGCCGTATTTGCCTTTGATGGCTTCAGACAGCTTGAAGCTGTCAACGATTTCGCCATTGCCGAGGACGGCTGGTACGTCGAAATCCGGGGCTTGTTTGCCGACGAGTACGCTCATTGGTTATCTCCTGATGGTAATTGAAGTAAATGGACCGCCTTTGAGTCTGCCGTGATTTGACGACAGGCCCGTGACGCGATCACGCTTCGTAAAGACCAACCATCATACCTGAAAAAAGCCGTTCGTCAGCGAGGGCCATATGGGGGGCAATGCTTTGAGAAAGCACTTTGACAATCATTCTCGTTAACATTAAGATCCATCGCACTTAAGCCTTAAACCCGCGATGGTTCTCCCTTATGTATGTCTGCCTCTGCACTGGCGTCACCGACGGACAAATCCGCGAAGCGATCTATGAAGGTTGCTGCAGCTACAAGGAAGTGCGTGAAACCACCGGCGTAGCCAGCCAATGTGGCAAATGTGCCTGCCTCGCCAAGCAAGTGGTACGGGAAACCCTGACAAAACTGCAGGTAGCCCAGGCCGCAATCCCCTATTCAGTAGAATTTACACACGCCTGAATCAGCCTATTTTAAAGAACCGGACTTAATGTCCGGTTTTTTTATGTCTGTAATTCAAATAGTTAGCACCAAGACGCGGAACACAAACATTCTTATTCCGATTAATTTTCATTTATTATTCAATAACTTAGGTTTGACACTCGTAATTGTGCAGCTCAAACTCTGCCCTATATACAACGAATACAGGGCAGGACCCCAATCATGAAAGGCGACATCTCAGTCATCCAGCAACTCAACAAAATCCTTGCCAATGAACTGGTCGCGATCAATCAGTACTTCCTGCATGCACGCATGTATGACGACTGGGGCCTGGAAAAGCTCGGCAAGCGTGAGTACAAGGAATCGATCAAGGCCATGAAGGATGCAGACGCGCTGATCAAGCGCATCCTGTTCCTCGAAGGCCTGCCGAACGTCCAGGACCTGGGCAAGCTGAACATCGGCGAGCACACCCTGGAAATGCTCAACAGCGACCTGAACTTGGAGCGCAAGAGCCACGCCGACCTCAAGGCCGCCATTGCCCACTGCGAGACCAAGGGCGACTTCGGTAGCCGTGAGCTGCTGGAAGATATCCTGGAAGACCAGGAAGAGCACATCGACTGGCTGGAAACCCAAGTCGGCCTGATCGACAAAGTGACCCTGGAGAATTACCTGCAATCGCAGATGGGTGAATAATCTCTAACTATTGTAGGAGCGAGCTCGCTCGCGAAGGACGTTAACGATAACGCGAGCATTCTGAATGAACGCGGCGCCTTTACGCTTTTCGCGAGCAAGCTCGCTCCTACAGGTACAAAAAAGCCCCGCTCTCGAATGAGAAGCGGGGCTTTTTATTGCGCGCGAATTACGCTTCGGTCTTGGCAGCGGCTTTTTCAGCAGCGTCCTTGATCAGCGCCTGCAACGAACCATCAGCCGCCATTTCGGTGATGATATCGCTACCGCCGACCAGTTCACCGGCTACCCACAGTTGTGGGAAAGTTGGCCAGTTGGCGTACTTCGGCAGGTTGGCGCGGATTTCCGGGTTTTGCAGGATATCCACGTAAGCGAACTTTTCACCACACTGCATGACAGCCTGGGAAGCCTTCGCGGAGAAGCCACACTGAGGGGCATTCGGGGCGCCCTTCATGTAAAGCAGAATGGTGTTGTTGGCAATCTGCTCTTTAATCGTTTCGATGATATCCATGGAACACCTCGGCTGGAACTTTGCGACTCACAGGTCGGCACGGTGGCGCATTGTAACGCAAAATCCCAGCGTGGTGCTCAGGCTCCCCGACAGACTCACTGCGTCACGCCGCCGCGACCTGCACTGGCACGCCGTTCAATGCTGCGTTGCCCGACAGCTCGTCCAACTGCCGCTCATCCGTGAGGTCGTTGGCACTGGCTCCAGGCTGTGCGCTGGCAATGTTCATGTGTACGCCCGGCCGGTCATGCCCCCAACCGTGAGGCAGGCTGACTACGCCAGGCATCATCTCCAGGCTGGACAGCACTTGCACTTCGATCATGCCGATCCGCGAGCTGACCCGCACCTGCTGCCCATCACTGAGTTGGCGACTGGCGAGGTCATCCGGATGCATCAGCAATTGATGCCGCGGCTTGCCCTTCACCAACCGGTGATAGTTATGCATCCATGAATTATTGCTGCGCACATGCCGGCGACCGATCAGCAGCAACTCATCGGCCTTGGGCAACGGCAAGGCTGCAAACCGCGCCAGGTCCGCCAGGATCACTGCTGGCGCCGCCTGCACCCGACCATTGGCGGTTTTCAAGCGCCCTGCCAGGTTGGCCTTCAACGGCCCCAGGTCCAGGCCATGGGGATGCTCGGCCAGCATGGCCACCGACAGTTTATGGCTGGAGGCATCGCCATAGGCGCCCGCCCGCAGGCCAAAATCAATCATCTGCGCTGGCGCCATCGTGGGCTTGAGCGGGTTGCCGGTCCTGGCCGCAAACGCCTGGGCCAGGCCGACGAAAATTTCCCAGTCGTGCAACGCGCCCTCAGGCTTGGGCAGGATCGCCCGGTTGAAGCGCGTGACGTTACGCACCGCAAACATATTGAAGGTGGTGTCGTAGTGATCGTTTTCCAGGGCCGAGGTCGACGGCAGGATCAGGTCGGCATAGCGCGTGGTTTCATTGATATACAAGTCCACGCTGACCATGAACTCCAGGCCGTCCAACGCCTGCTCCAGTTGCCGCCCATTGGGCGTGGACAACACCGGATTGCCGGCGACCGTTACCAGTGCGCGGATTTGCCCTTCGCCTTCGGTGAGCATTTCTTCGGCCAGGGCCGACACCGGCAGTTCACCGCTGTATTCGGGACGCCCGGAAACCCGACTCTGCCAGCGATTGAAATGCCCGCCGGAGGTCGCCGCCACCAGGTCCACTGCGGGCTCGGTGCACAAGGCGCCGCCTACCCGATCCAGATTGCCGGTGACCAGGTTGATCAACTGCACCAACCAATGGCACAAGGTGCCGAATGCCTGGGTCGACACCCCCATCCGGCCGTAGCAGACCGCCTTGTCTGCCGCTGCAAAATCCCGCGCCAACTGGCGAATCTGTGCCGCCGGGATCGCGCACCGGGTACTCATGGCCTCGGCGGTAAAACCCTCAACCGCGCGGCGCACTTCATCCAGGCCGTCCACCGGCAGGTGACTGTCGCGGGTCAGGTTCTCGGCAAACAAGGTGTTGAGCAGCCCGAACAGTAGCGCCGCATCCCCACCGGGACGCACAAACAGATGCTGGTCGGCCATGGCCGCCGTCTCACTGCGCCGGGGGTCGACCACCACCACTTTGCCGCCCCGCGCCTGAATCGCCTTCAGGCGCTTTTCCACATCTGGCACGGTCATGATGCTGCCATTGGAGGCCAGTGGATTGCCGCCCAGGATCAACATGAAGTCGGTCTGGTCGATATCCGGGATGGGCAGCAACAGGCCATGGCCATACATCAGGTGGCTGGAAAGGTGGTGAGGCAGTTGGTCCACCGACGTTGCAGAGAAACGATTGCGCGTCTTCAACTGCCCGAGAAAGTAGTTGCTGTGAGTCATCAAGCCATAGTTATGCACGCTGGGATTGCCCTGGTATACCGCCACCGCATTCTGCCCATGCCGCGCCTGGATGCCCGCCAGCCGCTCGGCCACCAGGGTAAAGGCCTCGCCCCACGGGATCGGTTGCCATTCGCTGCCCACCCGCAGCATCGGCTGGTGCAGGCGATCGGGATCATTCTGGATATCCTGCAGGGCCACGGCCTTGGGGCAGATATGGCCACGGCTGAAGGTGTCCTGGGCGTCACCCTTGATCGAGGTGATGGCGATGCCGCCCTCCTCAGAGGTGGTGGTTTCCAGGGTCAGGCCGCAGATGGCTTCGCACAGGTGGCAGGCACGGTGATGGAGAGTCTTGGTCATGGCCAGTCTCTTTATTAGGGCTTTGGCCCAACTATGGGCCGCGGCCACTAGTGGCGCCAGCAACGTTCGCCCCGTGAATCAACGGGCATCAGGCCAGGCCATGGCCAAGCATGAGTAAATGTTTCAGAGAGCGCCCGCGTTGCCCAGGAAACCGACGCAACCTGGCCTCAGGCCGCCATCACACATTGCAAAAGGTCGCGACGCCAGTGTACAAATGACCCGCTGCAGTGCGTAAACAGGCCTCAAAAGTGCAATTCCCGCCCCTTTGAACCCCTCTAAAAAACCGTAGCCTATTGGTAAGACGCGACATTTAGTGTCAATATCGCGCCTTCCCCTATTTCGTCGCCCCGTGCGGCTTTCGCCGCAGGTCTCGCCCGTTGTCACAATAAACAAGGCTTTGAGTATCTGCGGTCTGTTGCAAAAAGGTAGTTAATGATGAGCGCAAGGCACTTTCTCTCCCTGATGGATTGCACGCCCGAAGAGCTGGTCAGCGTGATCCGTCGAGGCATTGAGCTTAAAGACCTGCGTAATCGCGGCGTACTGTTCGAGCCTTTGAAAAACCGCGTACTCGGGATGATTTTCGAGAAGTCGTCCACCCGTACCCGCCTGTCCTTCGAAGCCGGCATGATCCAGCTCGGCGGCCAGGCCATCTTTCTGTCGCCACGGGACACCCAACTGGGCCGTGGCGAGCCGATCAGCGATTGCGCCATCGTCATGTCGCGCATGCTCGACGCGGTGATGATCCGTACCTTCGCCCACAGCACGCTCACCGAATTTGCCGCCAACTCGCGGGTACCGGTGATCAACGGGCTGTCCGATGACCTGCACCCGTGCCAGTTGCTGGCCGATATGCAGACGTTCCTCGAACATCGCGGCTCGATCCAGGGCAAGACCGTGGCCTGGATCGGCGATGGCAACAACATGTGCAACAGCTATATAGAAGCGGCGATCCAGTTCGACTTCCATCTGCGCATTGCCTGCCCTGTGGGCTATGAGCCCAGCGCCGAATTCCTGGCCAAGGCCGACGCCCGCGTGCAAATTGTGCGTGACCCGAAAGACGCCGTGATCGGCGCGCACCTGGTGAGCACCGACGTCTGGACCTCCATGGGCCAGGAAGACGAAACCGCCAAGCGCCTGGCCCTGTTTGCGCCTTATCAGGTCACCCGTGAATTGCTCGACCTCGCCGCGCCAGATGTGCTGTTCATGCACTGCCTGCCGGCGCATCGCGGTGAAGAAATCAGCCTCGACCTGTTGGACGACCCGCGCTCCGTCGCCTGGGACCAGGCAGAAAACCGCCTGCACGCCCAGAAGGCCTTGCTGGAGTTCCTGGTCCCACCGGCGTACCACCACGCATGAGCCAGCCACTTCTGCTGAACCTGCGCAATCTGGCATGCGGCTATCAGGACCAACGGGTGGTGCAGAACCTCAATCTGCACCTCAACGCAGGTGATATCGGCTGCCTGCTGGGCTCCTCGGGCTGTGGCAAGACCACCACCCTGCGGGCAATTGCCGGGTTCGAGCCGGTGCACGAAGGCGAAATCAACCTGGCCGGCGAAGTCATCTCCAGTGCAGGGTTTACCCTGGCTCCGGAGAAACGTCGCATTGGCATGGTGTTCCAGGACTACGCACTGTTTCCCCATCTCAGCGTGGCCGACAACATCGGCTTCGGTATCCGCAAACACCCGCACAAAGAGCGCGTGGTTAGTGAGCTGCTGGAGCTGGTCAACCTGAAGAACCTGGGCAAACGCTTCCCCCACGAACTGTCTGGCGGGCAGCAGCAACGCGTGGCCCTGGCCCGTGCATTGGCGCCGGAACCGCAATTACTGTTGCTCGACGAGCCCTTCTCCAACCTCGACGGCGAACTGCGGCGCAAGCTCAGCCATGAAGTGCGGGACATCCTGAAGGCCCGTGGCACCAGTGCGATCCTGGTGACCCATGACCAGGAAGAAGCCTTTGCCGTGAGTGACCATGTAGGCGTGTTCAAGGAGGGCCGCCTGGAGCAGTGGGATACGCCCTACAACCTCTATCACGAACCGCTGACACCTTATGTCGCGAGCTTTATTGGCCAGGGCTATTTCATCCGTGGGCAGTTGATTACGCCGGAGTCGGTCACCACTGAACTGGGTGAGTTGCGCGGTAATCGTGCCTACACCTGGCCGGCCGGCTGTGCAGTGGACGTGTTGCTGCGCCCGGATGACATCGTTTACGCACCGGACAGCGCGCTGAAAGCACAGATCGTCGGCAAGACCTTCCTGGGTGCCTCGACCTTGTACCGCCTGCAGTTGCCGACCGGGGCCCAGCTAGAGTCGATCTTCCCCAGCCATGCCGATCATCAGGTGGGTGTACAGGTCGGGATTCGCGTGGCGGCCGAACACCTGGTGCTGTTCCAGGCCTCGGGGAGCACGGCGGCGCAGATTCCGCAGGTGGAGTCCGGTGTGCGGCGCTATAGCACTGCCAGCTGAAGCAACCAAATCCAAAATGTGAGAGCAGGCTTGTGTGGGAGCGGGCTTGCTCGCGATAGCGGTAGATCAGCCAATATAGAGGTTGACTGACCCACCGCTTTCGCGAGCAAGCCCGCTCCCACATTTAGATTGCCGATACCTTCGAAGTTGACGTCAGGCCCGGCCAATCGGCGCAAATTTACCCTGGGTGTGCTCTGCCAGCACTGCTGCTCCCAACTCTACCTCCAGCCCTCTCCTGCCGGCGCTGACAAAAATTGTCGCAAAAGGCTGGGCACTCACATCGATGAACGTGCGCAAGCGTTTCTTCTGCCCCAACGGGCTGATCCCGCCCAACAAATAACCGGTAGAACGCTGCGCCGCAGCCGGGTCGGCCATCTCGACTTTCTTGACGCCTGCTGCGTGAGCCAGGGCCTTCAAATCCAGACTTCCGACGACTGGCACCACCGCCACCAATAACTCACCTTTTTCGCTACTGGCGAGCAAGGTCTTGAACACCTGCGCCGGGTCAAGGCTCAACTTTTCCGCGGCCTCCAGGCCATAAGAGGCGGCCTTGGGGTCATGTTCATAACTGTGGATACGATGTTCGGCGCGAACTTTCTTCAACAAGTCCAATGCGGGTGTCATGGAGGCTCCAGGCTTGGGGAAAACGTGGCAAAGCAGACCGCCGATTCTAGGACAAACCCAGGCAAAACGCTCTAGTGCAGGGCGCCGTGCGGCGAATCCGCGCAGAGCCTGACCCCGCTTGCCGCCCATTCATTTGTCGTGCTGTCGCGATCATTCATCACACTAATAGTTAGAAAATGACCGACCGTTCACTTTCGACCTTTGACAGCAGTGTTTCTTGTCTATATTTTTTCGTTTCCGAATACCGTACGAATCTTCCTGCAGTAATCGAGCAGTAAGCCACAAACAGGATGGGGATCCTGTCCATGGTGAAAATCGCGCCTTGTCCGTTGTGACAACGCGCCAGACAAGAAAAAAAACCGAGGTTTTCAATGACAACTGCTCTTCAACAGCCTTCACTTTCAAGCCAATGCATGGCCGAGTTCCTCGGCACCGCGCTGCTGATCTTCTTCGGCACCGGCTGCGTCGCTGCGCTCAAGGTCGCGGGTGCCAGCTTTGGCTTGTGGGAAATCAGCATCATCTGGGGGATCGGCGTGAGCATGGCGATCTACCTGAGCGCCGGCATTTCCGGGGCTCATCTCAATCCAGCCGTCAGTATCGCGCTGTGCATTTTTGCCGACTTCGACAAACGCAAACTGCCCTTCTATATCATCGCCCAGGTCGCCGGCGCCTTTTGTTCCGCCGCGTTGGTTTACACGCTCTACAGCAACCTGCTTTTCGATTACGAACAAACCCACCAGATGGTCCGTGGCTCCGCAGCCAGCCTGGAGTTGGCCTCGGTGTTCTCCACCTACCCTCACGCCTTGCTGAATACAGCCCAGGCGTTTCTGGTGGAAATGGTCATCACCGCCATCCTCATGGGCGTGATCATGGCCCTGACCGATGACAATAATGGCCTGCCCCGCGGCCCCCTGGCCCCGCTGCTGATCGGTCTGTTGATCGCCGTCATCGGCAGCGCCATGGGCCCTTTGACTGGGTTTGCGATGAACCCGGCCCGTGATTTCGGCCCCAAACTGATGACCTTTTTCGCCGGTTGGGGTGAAATGGCCTTCACTGGCGGGCGCGACATTCCGTACTTCCTGATTCCGATCTTTGCACCGATTGTCGGTGCCTGCCTCGGCGCTGCGGCCTATCGCGGGCTGATTGCCCGCCACTTGCCCAACGCCGCACCTGCTACAACTGATGCAGCCGACACCGCCGCCAGCGGTAATACCCGAACATCCTGATAGCGGTAGCCTGAGCCCTCCTGCCCTTTGCGGCCCAGGCTACTCACCCACTCCCTTTTTCCGTCCAAGGCAATCGACATGACCGACACAGAGAATAAGAACTACATCATTGCCCTTGATCAGGGCACCACCAGTTCACGGGCGATCATCTTTGATCGTGACGCCAACGTGGTGTGCACCGCCCAACGTGAATTCGTCCAGCACTACCCGCAAGCCGGCTGGGTCGAGCATGACCCGATGGAAATCTTCGCCACCCAGAGCGCCGTGATGGTCGAGGCCCTGGCGCAAGCCGGCCTGCACCACGATCAGGTCGCCGCCATCGGCATCACCAACCAGCGTGAAACCACGGTGGTCTGGGACAAGATCACCGGCCGCCCGATCTATAACGCCATCGTCTGGCAATGCCGCCGCAGCACCGAGATCTGCCAGCAGCTCAAGCGCGACGGCCACGAGCAATACATCAGCGACACCACCGGCCTGGTCACCGACCCGTACTTCTCCGGCACCAAGTTGAAGTGGATCCTCGATAACGTCGAAGGCAGCCGTGAACGCGCGCGCAATGGCGAGCTGCTGTTCGGCACCATCGACAGCTGGCTGATCTGGAAATTTACCGGTGGCAAGACCCACGTCACCGACTACACCAACGCCTCGCGCACCATGCTCTTCAACATCCACACCCTGGAGTGGGACGCGAAGATGCTGGAGGTGCTGGATATCCCACGGGAAATGCTGCCAGAAGTTAAATCCTCCTCGGAAATCTATGGCCGTACCAAAAGCGGGATTGCCATCGGCGGTATCGCTGGTGACCAGCAAGCCGCCCTGTTCGGCCAGATGTGCGTCGAGCCGGGCCAGGCGAAAAACACCTACGGCACCGGCTGCTTCCTGCTGATGAACACCGGCGACAAGGCAGTCAAATCCAAGCACGGCATGCTCACCACCATCGCTTGCGGCCCCCGTGGCGAAGTGGCCTATGCCCTCGAAGGCGCTGTCTTCAACGGCGGCTCCACCGTGCAATGGCTGCGTGACGAGCTGAAGATCATCAACGATGCCCACGACACCGAATACTTCGCCAACAAGGTCAAGGACAGCAACGGCGTGTACCTGGTACCGGCCTTCACTGGCCTGGGCGCGCCGTACTGGGACCCGTATGCCCGTGGCGCGCTGTTCGGCCTGACCCGTGGCGTACGCGTGGATCACATCATTCGTGCAGCCCTGGAGTCGATTGCCTACCAGACTCGCGACGTGCTCGACGCCATGCAGCAGGATTCCGGTGAACGCCTCAAATCCCTACGGGTAGACGGCGGCGCAGTGGCCAACAACTTCCTGATGCAGTTCCAGGCCGACATCCTTGGCACCCAGGTCGAACGACCGCAAATGCGCGAAACCACTGCATTGGGCGCCGCTTACCTGGCCGGCCTGGCCTGTGGTTTCTGGGGCAGCCTGGAAGAACTGCGTGGCAAGGCGGTGATCGAGCGTGAATTCGAACCGCAACTGGACGAGCCAGCCAAAGAAAAACTCTACGCCGGCTGGAAAAAAGCGGTCAGCCGCACCCGCGACTGGGAACCCCACGAAGGCGCCGAATAAGCCAAGCGCCGGACCCACTTAGGGTTGTAACTGGCAGGGAGCAGATTCCTGCGTCATCATGGGCCACTTTTTTGTACGGCAGCCCAAAGGACGCCCCATGAATCTGCCTCCCCGTCAGCAGCAAATCCTCGAACTGGTCCGCGAACGCGGCTACGTCAGCATCGAGGAAATGGCGCAGCTGTTCGTTGTCACCCCGCAAACCATCCGCCGCGATATCAATCAACTGGCAGATGCCAACCTGCTACGGCGCTACCACGGCGGCGCGGCCTATGACTCCAGTGTCGAAAACACCGAGTACGCCATGCGTGCCGACCAGATGCGCGATGAAAAACAGCGTATCGGCGAAGCCATTGCCGCACAGATCCCCGATCACGCCTCGCTGTTCATCAATATCGGCACCACCACCGAATCCATCGCCCGGGCGCTGCTCAACCACAGCCACCTGAAAATCATCACCAACAACCTCAACGTCGCCATGATGCTCAGCGCCAAGGACGACTTCGATGTGCTGCTGACCGGCGGCAATGTGCGCCGTGACG
Source organism: Pseudomonas sp. 25 R 14 (assembly GCF_900004755.1). NCBI lineage: Bacteria > Pseudomonadati > Pseudomonadota > Gammaproteobacteria > Pseudomonadales > Pseudomonadaceae > Pseudomonas > Pseudomonas sp. 25 R 14. The sequence goes on from NZ_CVTS01000065.1 coordinate 62,152, forward strand.
GCGGTGTGGTAGGCCAGGCCAGCGTGGACTTCATCAACCAGTTCAAGGTCGACTTTGCCCTGGTAGGTATCAGCGGCATTGATGAGGACGGCAGCCTGCTGGACTTCGACTACCAGGAAGTGCGGGTTTCCCAGGCGATCATTGCCAATGCGCGCAAGGTGATCCTGGCGGCGGACTCCAGCAAATTCGGGCGCAATGCCATGATTCGCCTGGGGCCGATCAGTTTGATTGATTGCCTGGTCACCGATCAGCCGCCGGTGCCGGCGCTGGTGCAGTTGCTCAATCAGCATAAGATTCGCCTGGAAGTCGTCTGATCTATCCCTGAGATCTCTGGCGCCTGGACCACCGTCATCGCGGGCAAGCCCGCTCCCACAGGTTGATCGCATTCCAACTGTGGGAGCGGGCTTGCCCGCGATGGCTGCCTGTAGGGCAACAACTCTCTTGAGCCAGCACCCGGCTCAATGTTCACAAATTTTCCTTTTTCGGCCCTTCGATGAGTTTTTTCAATCGAAGTCGACTGGCTGCGCCTGCGTTTATGAGCTACCATTTTCGCAAATGAACATTAATGTTCGAATTCCAATATTAAAAATACATCGTGAGGCCCGCCGATGCCCCTTTCTACCTTGCCTGCTCCACCCCTAGCCGAAGTCTATGACGTCGCCGTTATTGGCGGTGGGATCAATGGCGTGGGCATCGCGGCAGACGCGGCCGGTCGCGACCTGTCGGTTTTCCTTTGCGAAAAGGACGACCTGGCCAGCCACACTTCGTCCGCCAGCAGCAAGCTGATCCACGGCGGCCTGCGCTATCTTGAACATTACGAATTCCGCCTGGTGCGCGAAGCCCTGGCAGAGCGCGAAGTGCTGCTGGCCAAGGCCCCGCACATCGTCAAGCAGATGCGCTTTGTGCTGCCCCATCGCCCGCACCTGCGCCCGGCCTGGATGATTCGCGCCGGCCTGTTCCTGTATGACCACCTCGGCAAACGCGAAAAACTCGCCGGCTCCAAAAGCCTGAAGTTCGGCGCCGACAGCCCGCTGAAAAGCACAATCACCAAAGGCTTCGAATACTCCGACTGCTGGGTGGATGACGCGCGCCTGGTAGTGCTCAATGCCATGGCAGCCCGGGAAAAAGGTGCACATATCCACACCCAGACCCGTTGCGTCAGCGCCCGTCGCAGCAAGGGCCTGTGGCATCTGCACCTGGAACGTGCCGATGGCAGCCTGTTCTCGATCCGCGCCAAGGCGCTGGTGAACGCTGCCGGCCCGTGGGTAGCCAAGTTCATCAAGGATGACCTGAAGCTGGATTCGCCCTACGGCATCCGCCTGATCCAGGGCAGCCACCTGATCGTGCCGAAACTGTACGAAGGTGCCCACGCGCACATCCTGCAGAACGAAGACGGGCGCATCGTCTTCACCATTCCGTACCTCAATCACCTGACCATCATCGGTACCACCGACCGTGAGTACACCGGCGATCCGGCAAAAGTGGCGATTACCGAAGGTGAAACGGACTACATGCTCAATGTGGTCAATGCCCACTTCAAGCAGCAGTTGAGCCGCGACGACATCGTGCACACCTATTCCGGCGTGCGCCCGCTGTGCAACGACGAATCCGACAACCCGTCGGCCATTACCCGCGACTACACCCTGGCGCTGTCGGGCACGGGCGAAGAAGCGCCGATCCTGTCGGTGTTCGGCGGCAAGCTGACCACCTACCGCAAATTGGCCGAATCGGCACTGGCGCAACTGGCCCCGTACTTCCCACATATCAAGCCAAGCTGGACCGCCAAGGCCAGCCTGCCCGGCGGCGAAGACATGACCACACCAGAAGCCCTGGCCACGGATATTCGCAGCAAGTTCGAGTGGATCCCCAGCGAAATCGCCCGGCGCTGGTCGACGACCTATGGCAGCCGCACCTGGCGCCTGCTTGAAGGCGTGCAATCGCTGGAAGACATGGGTGAGCACCTGGGCGGTGGCCTCTACACCCGGGAAGTCGACTACCTGTGCGCCGAGGAATGGGCGACCCAGGCCTACGACATCCTGTGGCGCCGCACCAAACTCGGGCTGTTCACCACCCCCGAAGAGCAGGAGAACCTGCAGCGCTACCTGATCAAGGTCGAGCAGAACCGCAGCAAGATCGAAGCGGCCTGATTAACGAAGCCCCTGCACCGGAAGGTCCAGGGGTTTTTTATGGCCGTCTTAATGTGAAATGCGATCAATGTGGGAGCTGGCTTGCCTGCGATGGCGGACTGACTGATGACAATCGACGGTAAGCCAACACCTATGGATTCGGTTTTCCGAACACGCTGCTGTCGCCGATTCGGTTTGCCGGACTTAAACATCGATTAAACAGCGTCACATAAAGTTAATAACCATATAAATCATATAGTTAGACTTTTATTAACGGTCTGGCACGACTCATGCTCTACACTTGGTACGTGTTTGCCTGAGATGCTTCAGGAGCCGTCACAGGCATTCGCTGTATCGAAAGAGCCGTCCAGGCTTCATAAAAAAAACAAATGTCGAGGAAGTATTGATGCGTATCGTTCCCCATATTTTGGGCGCAGCTATCGCTGCCGCTCTGATTAGCACTCCAGTTTTTGCCGCTGAGCTCACCGGCACCCTGAAGAAAATCAAAGAGTCGGGCACCATCACCCTGGGCCACCGCGACGCCTCCATCCCGTTCTCCTACATCGCAGACGGCTCGGGCAAGCCAGTGGGCTACTCCCACGACATTCAACTGGCCATCGTCAAGGCTGTCGAGAAAGACCTCGGCATGAAAGAAGGCGAGCTGAAGGTCAAATACAACCTGGTCACCTCGCAAACCCGTATCCCGCTGGTGCAGAACGGCACCGTGGACGTTGAATGTGGTTCCACCACCAACAACGTCGAGCGTCAGCAGCAAGTCGACTTCTCCGTCGGCATCTTCGAAATCGGTACCCGTCTGCTGTCCAAAAAGGACTCGACCTACAAGGATTTCGCTGACCTCAAGGGCAAGAACGTCGTAACCACCGCCGGTACCACCTCCGAGCGCATCCTCAAGTCCATGAACGCTGACAAGCAAATGGGCATGAACGTCATCTCCGCCAAGGACCACGGTGAATCCTTCCAGATGCTGGAAAGCGGCCGTGCCGTTGCCTTCATGATGGACGACGCACTGCTGGCCGGTGAAATGGCCAAGGCCAAGAAGCCAACCGACTGGGCCGTGACCGGCACCCCACAATCCTTCGAAATCTACGGCTGCATGGTTCGCAAAGGCGATGCCCCGTTCAAGAAGGCTGTGGATGACGCCATCGTCGCTACCTACAAGTCCGGCGAAATCAACAACATCTACACCAAGTGGTTCAGCTCGCCGATCCCACCAAAAGGCCTGAACCTGATGTTCCCGATGAGCGACGAACTCAAGGCCCTGATCGCCAACCCGACTGACAAAGCGGCTGACGACAAAACGGCTGAAAAAAAGTCCTGATTCCGAACTAACCTTATCCCCTGAGGGAGCCAACCCTCCCTCAGGTGCCTGTTACTACCTGCTGGCATTATTTGGAACACTCGACCTGGCGGTTTCCGAGCCGATCGCGTGTGCCTGACGTTCACCGTCAGGCGGGAATGGATTTTCCCCAAGCGGGTGCTTGTACATCGATCGATTTCGGGGGAGACCCTAATGAATTACAACTGGGACTGGGGCGTATTCTTCAAGTCCACCGGCGTGGGCAGCGAGACCTATCTCGACTGGTTCATCTCCGGTTTGGGCTGGACCATCGCCATCGCCATCGTGGCCTGGATCGTCGCCTTGCTGCTGGGCTCGATGCTAGGCGTGATGCGTACGATGCCTAACCGCCTCGTGGCCGGCATCGCGACCTGCTATGTAGAACTTTTTCGTAACGTGCCACTGCTGGTTCAGCTGTTCATCTGGTACTTCCTGGTACCCGACCTGCTGCCGCAGAACCTGCAGGACTGGTACAAACAAGACTTGAACCCGACCACCTCGGCCTACCTGAGCGTTGTCGTGTGCCTGGGCCTGTTCACCGCCGCCCGCGTATGTGAACAAGTGCGTACCGGCATCCAGGCGCTGCCCCGTGGCCAGGAAGCCGCCGCGCGCGCCATGGGCTTCAGCCTGTCGCAGATCTACTGGAACGTGCTGCTGCCCCAGGCCTACCGGATCATCATTCCGCCGCTTACCTCGGAGTTCCTCAACGTCTTCAAGAACTCCTCCGTGGCGTCCTTGATCGGCCTGATGGAACTGTTGGCGCAAACCAAGCAGACCGCCGAATTCTCGGCCAACCTGTTCGAAGCCTTCACCCTGGCCACGCTGATCTACTTCACCCTGAACATGAGCCTGATGCTGCTGATGCGCCTGGTCGAGAAGAAAGTCGCAGTGCCCGGCCTGATTTCCGTGGGGGGTAAATAATGGAATTCGATTTCAGCGGCATTATCCCGGCCATCCCCGGCCTGTGGAACGGCATGGTCATGACCTTGAAGCTGATGGTCATGGGCGTGGTCGGCGGCATCATCCTCGGCACCATCCTGGCGTTGATGCGCCTGTCCTCCAGCAAACTGCTGTCGCGCGTGGCTGGCGCCTATGTGAACTACTTCCGCTCGATCCCGCTGCTGCTGGTGATCACCTGGTTCTACCTGGCGGTGCCGTTCGTATTGCGCTGGATCACCGGCGAAGACACGCCAATCGGTGCATTCACCTCCTGCGTCGTAGCGTTCATGATGTTCGAGGCGGCGTACTTCTGCGAAATCGTGCGGGCCGGCGTACAGTCGATCCCCAAGGGCCAGATGGCTGCAGCACAAGCGATGGGCATGACCTACGGCCAGACCATGCGCCTGATCATCCTGCCCCAGGCGTTCCGCAAGATGACCCCGCTGCTGTTGCAGCAGAGCATCATCCTGTTCCAGGACACCTCGCTGGTCTACACCGTGGGCCTGGTGGACTTCCTCAATGCTTCGCGCGCCAATGGCGACATCATCGGGCGTTCCAATGAGTTCCTGATCTTCGCCGGTGTCGTCTACTTCATCATCAGCTTTGCCGCCTCGCTGCTGGTCAAGCGTCTGCAAAAAAGGTTTGCCGTATGATCTCTATCAAGAATATCAACAAGTGGTATGGCGACTTCCAGGTGCTGACCGATTGCAGCACTGATGTCAAAAAAGGCGAAGTGATCGTGGTGTGCGGGCCGTCCGGCTCGGGCAAATCCACCCTGATCAAGTGCGTCAACGCCCTGGAACCGTTCCAGAAAGGTGACGTTGTGGTCGACGGCACCTCGATTGCCGACCCGAAGACCAACCTGCCAAAACTGCGCTCGCGCGTCGGTATGGTGTTCCAGCACTTCGAACTGTTCCCGCACATGACCATCATCAAGAACCTGACCGTCGCGCAGGTGAAAGTGTTGGGTCGCAGCGAAGAAGAGGCCAAGAAGAAAGGCCTGCAATTGCTGGAACGTGTGGGTCTGTCGGCGCACAAGGACAAGCACCCGGGCCAACTGTCCGGCGGCCAGCAGCAGCGCGTGGCGATTGCCCGTGCACTGGCCATGGACCCGATCGTCATGCTGTTCGACGAACCGACCTCGGCCCTGGACCCGGAAATGGTCAACGAAGTACTGGACGTGATGGTGCAACTGGCCCAGGAAGGCATGACCATGATGTGCGTGACCCACGAAATGGGCTTCGCCCGTAAAGTGGCCGACCGCGTGATCTTCATGGACGCCGGCAAGATCATCGAAGACTGCCCCAAAGAGGAGTTCTTCGGTGATATCAGCGCCCGTTCCGAACGTGCGCAGCACTTCCTCGAAAAAATCCTGCAGCACTAAAAAAGCCGCAACTCGCTCCTCTGCTGTAGGAGCGAGCTTGCTCGCGAAAAACTCAAGGGCACCGCGTTCATTCAGGATGCACGCGTCATCGTTGGCGTTTTTCGCGAGCAAGCTCGCTCCTACAAGGAGCAGGCAAGCTGTAGCTGACCCAAGGCATCTGTGATGAAATGCGACCCCACCCTCTATCGCGCCGCGCCGCCATCCCTTGCCGTGAAGCCTCGTCTGATTCGCCAGTTGTTCCTGCCGCCCCTGATCATCCTGTTGATGATCGGCCTGGGCTTTATCGGCTTCTGGACCAGCGAACACTACGGGATTCGCACCCTGGGCGAGAACGGCGAGCGCCAATTGGAGTTGCATGCGCGCACGGTCGAGAGTGAGATCAGCAAGTACACCTACCTGCCCAGCCTGCTGGAACTGGAATCCAGCGTCTCCAAACTGCTGGCCGACCCGAGCCCGGAACACCGGCAAACGGTCAACGAATACCTCGAAGGCCTGAACCGGCGCAGCCGCAGTCGGGCCATTTATGTGATGGACACCACCGGCCGGGTAATGGCCACCAGTAACTGGCGCGATGTCGACAGTTACCTGGGGGAAGACCTGTCGTTCCGCGCCTATTTCCAGAATGCCGTGCGTGGCCAGCCGGGCCGATTCTATGGGATCGGCAGCACCAATGGCGAACCCGGCTACTACCTGGCCCATGGCCTTGAGGAGCGCGGCAAGATCATTGGTGTCGCAGTGGTCAAGGTGCGCCTGGAAGCGCTGGAAGAACGCTGGCAGCGCGCGCGCCTGGAAGCCTTTGTCAGCGATGAGAACGGCATCATCATCCTCTCCAGCGACCCGGCACGCCGGCTCAAGGCCGTGCGCCCACTGAGCGACGACACCAAGGAGCGCCTGGCCCGCAGCCTGCAATATTACTGGGCGACCCTCAACGAACTGCAACCCCTGGCCCGTGAACACCTTACTGCAGGCAGCGAAAAACTGACTTTCCCGGCCAACAGTGAAGTGGTGGCCGACGAGCAGGAAGTCACCTACCTGGCCCAGACCCGGCCGCTGAACGACACACCGTGGAACTTCACCCTGCTCACCCCGCTCAACGACCTGCGCCAGGCCGCGATCAACCAGGGCATCCTCGTCGCGGTGGCCTTTGCCCTGGTGGCGTTCCTGCTGATTGCCTGGAATGAGCGGCGCAAGGTCATCGCCACGCGCCTGGCCGCCCGCGAAGCCTTGCAGGAAGCCAATAACCAGTTGGAACGGCGGATCGCCGAACGCACCACTGACCTGCGTGCCAGCAACGAACGGCTCAAGGCGCAGATCCGCGAACGACGCCAGGCCGAAGAGACCCTGCGCCGTGCCCAGGACGAGTTGGTCCAGGCCGGCAAGTTAGCGGCCATTGGCCAGATGTCCACCAGCATCGCCCATGAACTGAACCAGCCCCTGGCCGCCCTGCGCACCTTGTCCGGCAATACCGTGCGCTTCCTGGAGCGCGGGGCACTGGAGACCGCCAGCACCAACCTCAAGACCATCAACGAACTGATCGACCGCATGGGCCGCATCACCGCCAGCCTGCGCTCGTTTGCCCGGCGCGGTGACGATCAGGGCGAGGCCAGCCTGGGCAAGGCCGTGGACGCGGCGTTCCAGGTCCTGGGCAGCCGCCTCGACAGCCTGCCACTGACCGTACACCGCGGCTTCAGCCAGGCCATGTTGCAGATCGACCAGACCCGCCTGGAACAAATCCTGGTCAACCTGATCGGCAACGCCCTGGATGCGATGCATGCCCAGCCCGCTCCCGAGCTGTGGCTGGAAAGTGAGATCAGCGACGGCAAATACCGCCTGCGGGTGCGCGATAACGGGCATGGCATCGCCCCCGAAACCCGCAAGCATCTGTTCGAACCTTTTTTCACCACCAAACCCGGCGAGCAAGGGTTGGGCCTGGGCCTGACCCTGTCGGCCAGCCTTGCGGCGGCCACCGGCGGCAACCTGGCCGTCGAACATCCGGCCGTTGGTGGTACAGCCTTTGTCCTGAGCCTGCCCCTGGCAGGCCATCAACCCGGCGAATCGACATGAACAGCCAACCCAACACCGAACTCACCGTGCTGATCGTCGAAGACGATCCCCATGTGTTGCTCGGCTGCCAGCAAGCCCTCGCCCTGGAAGACATCCCCAGCGTCGGCGTGGCCAGTGCCGAAGAGGCCCTCAAGCGCGTCGGCGAAAATTTCGCCGGCATTGTGATCAGTGATATCCGCCTGCCCGGCATCGACGGCCTGGAGCTGTTGACCCGCCTCAAGGCCCTGGATAAAAGCCTGCCGGTGGTGCTGATCACCGGCCATGGCGATATATCCATGGCCGTGGGTGCGATGCGCAATGGCGCCTATGACTTCATGGAGAAACCTTTTTCTCCGGAGCGCCTGGTGGACGTGGTGCGCCGCGCCCTCGAACAGCGCGGCCTGGCCCGCGAAGTCTGGGCGCTGCGCCGGCAACTGGCCGAGCGTGACTCGTTGGAAGGCCGGATCATCGGCCGCTCGCCGGCGATGCAGAACCTGCGCGAATTGATCGCCAACGTCGCCGACACCTCGGCCAACGTGCTGATCGAAGGCGAGACCGGCACCGGCAAGGAACTGGTCGCCCGCTGCCTGCACGACTTCAGCCGCCGCCATGCCCACCAGTTCGTCGCCCTGAACTGCGGCGGCCTGCCGGAAAACCTGTTTGAAAGCGAGATTTTCGGTCACGAAGCCAACGCCTTCACCGGTGCCGGCAAACGGCGTATCGGCAAGATCGAACATGCCCATGAAGGCACGCTGTTCCTCGACGAAGTGGAAAGCATGCCGATGAACCTGCAGATCAAACTGCTGCGGGTCCTGCAGGAGCGCACCCTGGAGCGCCTGGGCTCGAACCAGAGCGTGGCGGTGGATTGCCGGGTGATCGCCGCCACCAAGTCCGACCTCGACGAGTTGAGCCGTGCCAGCCAGTTCCGCAGCGACTTGTACTACCGCCTGAACGTGGTGACCCTGGAGCTGCCGCCGCTGCGCGAGCGCCGTGAAGACATCCTGCAACTGTTCGAACACTTCCTGCAGCAATCGTCCCTGCGTTTCGACCGCATCGCGCCAGAGCTGGACAACCAGACCCTGTCCAGCCTGATGAGCCACGACTGGCCCGGCAACGTGCGTGAACTACGCAACGTCGCCGAACGGTTTGCCCTGGGCCTGCCGGCCTTCAAGAAAAGCGGCACCAGTGCCGGCAACCATGGCCTGGCCTTTACCGAGGCAGTGGAAGCCTTTGAACGTAACCTGCTCAGCGACGCCCTGCAACGCAGCGGCGGCAACCTGACCCAGGCCAGCCTGGAACTGGGCATGGCCAAGACCACCTTGTTCGACAAGGTCAAGAAATACGGCCTGAGCCACTAAGGAGTCGCACATGGACTTAGTCTTCAAGGCTGCCCTGGGTGCAGCCGTGGTGTTGATCCTGGCGATGCTGGCCAAGACCAAGAATTACTACATTGCCGGGCTGGTGCCACTGTTTCCAACCTTCGCGCTGATTGCCCACTACATCGTCGGCAAGGGCCGCTCGGTGGACGACCTGAAGACCACCATTGTGTTCGGCATGTGGTCGATCATTCCGTACTTTGTGTACCTGGCGACGTTGTATGTGATGGTCGACCGCATGCGCCTGGAGGCCTCGCTGGCAGTCGCCGCAGTAGCCTGGCTGATGGCGGCGACGGTGCTGGTCAGCGTCTGGGTACGCATCCACGCCTGATTCACCTCAATCAAATGTGGGAGCGGGCAAGCCCGCTCCCACATTTTGATCAGTGTTTCAGCGCACGATCTTGTCGATCTGGATCCCGAGCTTTTTCAGGCGATACCAGAAGCTGCGCTCGGAGATCCCGATCCTCGTCGCCGCTGCCGCCTGCACGCCATTGCTCTCTTGCAACGCCGCCAGAATGTACGCCTTCTCCACCTCTGCCAACGCCGCATCCAGGTCCTGGGGCACGCCCGGGCCTTCACTGAGGATCGTCGTCACATCGCCCGCCGTCGGTTGGGACGCGAACAGATAGGCTGGCAAGTCGATATCTTCAATCACCGGGCTGGCTGCCACGATGGTCGCGCGCTCCACACAGTTTTGCAGCTCGCGGATATTGCCCGGCCAGTTGTAGGCGGCCATGGCCTGCAAGGCGTCGGCGCTGAAGCCCGTGATGCGTTTACCGGCATTGGCGCTCAGGCTGCGGGCAAAGTGCCGGGCCAGCGGGGCGATGTCTTCGACGCGCTCGCGCAACGCCGGCAACGGGATCGGGAAGACGTTGAGGCGATAGTAAAGGTCTTCGCGAAACTCCTTGTTCGCCACCGCGTCCAGCAGGTTCTTATTGGTCGCGGCGATCACTCGCACATCGACTTTACGCTCGCGGGGATCGCCCACCGGCTCGATCACCCGCTCCTGCAAGGCGCGCAGGATCTTGGCCTGCAACGCCAGGGGCATATCGCCCACTTCATCGAGAAACAGCGTGCCCTTGTCGGCCTGCATGAAACGCCCTACCCGGTCGGCCACGGCGCCGGTAAAGGCGCCCTTGCGATGGCCAAACATCTCGCTTTCCAGCAAACCTTCGGGGATCGCGGCGCAGTTGACCGCCACAAAGGGTTTGTCGGCACGGTTGCCATGTTTGTGAATGGCGCGGGCGACCATTTCCTTGCCGGTGCCGCTTTCACCGGTCAGTAGAATGGTCGCGTTGCTTTCGCGTACCGAATCCACCGCCTGCAGCACTCGCCGGAACGCCGGACTGTCGCCCACCAGACTGTCGAATTGCGCATGCTCGTCGAGCTCGGCACGCAACCGTGCGTTGTCGCGCATGATGTCGCGAAACTGCAAGGCCTTGGCCACGGTGATGTCCAGCTCGTCGATGTCGAAGGGCTTGGCAATGTAGTCGTAGGCACCGTTGCGCATCGACTGTACGGCATTCTTCACTGTGCTGTAGGCCGTCATCACGATCACTGGCAACTGCGGGTAACGCACCTTGATCTCAGCCAGGAGCTGCGGGCCGTCCATGCCGGGCATGCGCCAGTCGCTGATCACCAGGTCGATATCTTCCTGCTCCAACACCTTGAGGGCATGCAGGCCATTGCCGGCGATAAACACCTGGATATCGTTCTGGCTCAGGGCCGACGCCAGCAAATCGCAGAGTTTGGGCTCGTCGTCGACCACCAATATGTTATGCGTCATGACTGTCCTCGTCGTCGCCGTCATCTTCACCGTTGGCCGGAATGTACAGGCTGAAGGTCGCGCCGGCATCCTTCTCACTGGTGCATTCGATGCGGCCGTCGTGACTTTCCATGATCGAATAGACTTTCGCCAGGCCAAGGCCCGTGCCCGAGGCCTTGGTGGTGACGAAGGGGGTAAAGATCCGCTCGATCATCTCTGCCGGAATGCCCTGCCCGCTGTCGCTGACACTGATCACCGTGGATTGATCGACGCGGCTGATGCTTAACGTCAGGCGCCCGCCCTGGGGCATGGCGTCGATGGCGTTGAGAATCAGATTCAGGCACGCCTGCTTGAATTGCTTGGCGTCCACATAGAGAGTCGCGCCAGGCGCCTGGTCGTCGAGGTGCGCGTCGATGGCGTGGCTCGCCAGCTCCGGCGCGCAGAACCCCAGGATCTCTTCCACCAGCGGCCGCGCCAGTTGCTGGCTGCGCAGTGGCTCGCTGGGTTTGGCGAAGTCGAGAAAGTCAGTGATCAGGTCATTGATCCGGCTGACTTCGCTGACCACGTATTCCAGGTGGCGCTTGTCAGTCTCCGGCAGGTCCGTGCGGCGGTGCAGCAGTTGCGTCGCGGTCTTGATAATGCCCAGTGGGTTGCGGATTTCATGGGCCAGGCCCATCGCCACTTCGCCCAGGGCATGCAGGCGGTCGCGCCGACGCAGTTGGGCTTCGAGGTGATGCAACTCGCCCAGGCGCTCGGTCATATGGTTGAAGGTGCTGCTCAGTTGCGCCAGCTCGTCGCCGCCGGTGACGGCCACGCGGTGTTGGTAGTTGCCGCTGATCACCGCACTCACGCCCTGGGACAACTCACGCAGCGGCCGGGTCAGGTGCCGGGAGACCAGCACGCCGGCCCCCAGGGACAAGGCGGAACTGAGCAGGAAGATCAGCACGAACAGATTGCTCTGGTTCACCAGCCCCACCAGGCTGGTGTGGCGCAGCAGGCCGCTGAAGATCACACCCTGCAACTCGCCGGTGTCATTGAAGATCGGCCAGTACAGGCCACTGTAGTTGCTGGTGAATTGCTCGCTAGGCTGCTTGGTGCTGCGCAGCAGGGTTTCGACGGATTTGGGCACGCGGGTCGGGTGGTCTTCAAAGCGCTGGGTCGAGAAAATCTCCGAGAAACCGTCGGTATTGGCCAGGTACAGGCGCAAGTCCAGGGAGTGCACCTCGGCGACACTGGTGAGGAAGCTGCTGTCCAGGTACGTGCCCACCAGCAGTTCATAATCGACGCCATCCTGACTGGTCTCGAACGAGGAAATCACGGCCCCGGTGGCCACGCCGCCGACCTGCACGGTTTGCAATACAGCATTGGGTGCGAGGCTGATTTGTTTCACCACATCATCGCCCACAGTGCTGAACATCACTTTGCTGTCACTGCTGCGAATCAGCGTGACCACGTCAATATCTGTGGCGCTGGCAATGTCTGCGATCAAACGGTCATGACGCATCGCTTCATGGGTGGAAGGCGGACGCACATAACGCAGGAAGATCTGCGCCACGCGGGCGTTGTCGTGCAGGATGTCGCTGACTTCGTCCTTGACGATACGGGTCGATTCTTGCAGCCAGATGCGCACGTTACTGTCGAAAATCTGCGACAAGGTGGTGGCCGCCAGTTCAGCGGCAATCATCGTCGGGATCACCGTCACCAGCCAGAACGCCAACACCAGCTTGCGCTGCAGGCTCCAGCGGGAAATGGCAAACGGGCGGGCTTTCTGGCGGGTTTTGGCAATCATCGGGTTTCGCTTATTGCAGCAGCCATGGCAGGGTCGGATCGATCCGGGCGAATAAACACTTTTACCACTTTGAGCAGGGTGTCGAGCAGGCGGTTGCGGTGCTGGAAGAACAGCGTATTGCCGGCGAACTCACAACCCAGGCGCAGCTTACTGGCATAACCGGCCTGCCCGCACTCATACAACGCAATTTTGTGCTCGATGCAGTAGTCGACGTTGGTCAGCCAACTGCGAAAGTACAGGTTGTGTTCGCGGCTGTGGGCCAGGTCGTGGGCAAAGAACTTGTCGATCAGCCGGTGCTGGTCGAGCAGGACCAGGTTGAACGCCACCAGTTGCTCGTCCACCCAGTAAAGTACACACAGCGCCCGTTGATCAAGCTGGGCGAGCACCTGGCTGAAATAACCGGCGGGCAAACGTTCGAACTGCAGGTCGGCACGGGCCAGGGTCGCTTCGTAGAGACGCATGATCTGGGGCAATACGTCATCGACATTGCGCCGCCACTCCACCCGCGGGCCCGACGCGCGCAGCTTGCGCCGCAAATCCTTGCGCGTGGATTTTCCCAGGGAACCCAGGTAGGCATCCACCGAGCCGTAGGGCAGCGGCAGTAGCCCAGTAGGCAAGCTCGGCATGCTGTGCAGGCCGGCGGCCTTGCAACTATCGGCCCAGTCCTGATCCCGGGTCGGAGCATCCTTGACCGCCAGCAGGCCGATGCCGAATGCATCGGCATCCCGGCGCGCAGCGGCCAGCAGTTGCGCCAGCAGGGCAGCACGTCGTGCAGCCGGCACATGGCTGGCGACACCGGCATGGCATTGCTCGGCCACTGGCGAACCGATGGCGTACAGGCCCAGGCGCAATGCACCGGGCCACCAGCGTTCCAGGCGTTGGGTGAAGCGTTTGCCAATGCCCGAGACGGTGGTGTCGAGGCGGTAATGGGTGATGAACGCCGGCGCGACGGCCAGCAGTTGCCCGTTTTCGTAGAGGGCCAGATAGCGCCATTGGAAATCGTCGATGGCGGCGTTTTCCACGGCGACGTAGTAGTCCCAATCTTCCAATGCCAGGGGAAAGCAGTCGTTCCAGGCACTGCGGTCGATGGCTTGGATGGTTGAATAGGCTTTAGTGCTGATCACAGCGTTTCCTTAATCTAAAAACACCGCGTAAACCGGGCCACATGCGTCCATCGCCGGCAAACCGACGCCTACAGAGGGTGCGCTGTAGGAGCGAGCTTGCTCGCGAAAAACGTTAACGATAACGCGAAAAACCTGACACCCAGCGTCGCTCTCAGGTTTTTCGCGGGCAAGCCCGCTCCTACAGGGGGCGGGGTCAAGCCCGGCGGTATTCGTCCACAGGGGTGGTGTGCTGCTCGATGAAGTCGGCACTCAACTCGATCACCCGGCGGTATTGCAGGTCGACGGTGATCATGTGATAGCAGTTGTCCAACAGGATCTTGGTCACCGGGCCGCCGAGGTGGCGCTCCACGTAGTCGGCATTCCAGCGGCTGGTGATGTCGTCCTCGATGGAGTGCAGCACCAACGCCGGGGTCTTGATCGACGGCATGCGTTTTTTCACCACGGCGTTCATCCAGTGCAACTCGCGCACGGTGACGCCTTCCATGGTCAACAGCCCGGCCTCGCTGCTCTCGCCTTCTTTCATCTGCCGCTCGACGATGGCCCGCAGGCGTTCGTTCTTGATGCCGTAGGGCGGCTTCTCGGTAAAGCGGAACAGGCGCACGCCGAACGGGATGCGGATCAGCAACGGCGTGATGAACGCCATTTTGTTGATGCTCCAGCCGTCGTACTTGAGGGTCGTGGAGTACATCAGCAACCCGGCGATCTGGCCCGGAAATTCCGAAGCCAGGTACATCGACATCACCGCGCCCATGGACAAGCCACCGACGAACACCTGCGCATGGCGCTGCTGCACCCCGACAAAAGTCTTGCGCACGCCCTCGTACCAATCGCGCCAGCCGGTGGCCTGCAGGTCGTCGTTGCCCCCGCAGTGCCCGGCCAGGGTCGGCACGTACACCGTGCAATTGCCCGCCTTGACCAGGCCCTGGGCCACCCGACGCAACTCGGTCGGGGTGCCGGTCAGGCCGTGGATCAACAGGACCCCGACCGGACCGTTGCCGAGAACGAAGCCGGCGTTGCCTTCGCCGAGATCGATATCGGCCAGGTTCACCGCTTCATCGCTCGGGTCAGCAGTTGCTCCAGCAGCTTCAAGCCCAGGTCGATTTCCGGGTAGCTGATTTCCAGGGACGGCGCCAGGGTGATCACGTTCTTGTAGTAGCCGCCCACGTCGAGGATCAGGCCCAGTTTCTGACCGTCCACCAGCATGTCGCCTTTCATGCCTTCCTCAACCATGTAGTCCAGGGCTGCCTTGTCTGGGGTGAAACCGTCCGGCCCGCAGATTTCGCAGCGCAGGGCCAGGCCCAGGCCATCCACATCGCCGATGATCGGGAAGCGCTTTTGCAGGTCCTGCAGGCCTTCGAGAAAGTATTTGCCCTTGGCCATGACCATCGCGCCGTAGTCGACTTCGCTGGTCATCTTGAACATTTCCAGGCCCACCGCGGTGCCCAACGGGTTGGAGGCGAAGGTGGAGTGAGTGGAACCCGGCGGGAACAGTTTCGGGTTGATCAGCTCTTCCTTGGCCCAGATGCCGCCCAATGGGTTGAGGCCGTTGGTCAGGGCTTTACCGAACACGATCACGTCCGGTTGCACATCGAAGTGCTCGATCGACCACAACTTGCCGGTGCGCCAGAAGCCCATCTGGATTTCATCGACCACCATCAGGATGCCGTGCTGGTCGAGTACTTGCTTGAGTTCGCTATAGAAGTTCATCGGCGGGATCACGTAGCCGCCGGTGCCCTGGATCGGCTCGACGTAGAAGGCTGCGTATTCGCTCTGGCCGACCTTCGGGTCCCACACACCGTTGTATTCGGTCTCGAACAAGCGCGCGAATTGCTGCACGCAGTGGCTGCCGTATTCTTCCTTGGTCATGCCCTTTGGCCCACGGAAGTGGTACGGGAACGGGATGAAGTTGGCACGCTCGCCAAAGTGGCCATAGCGACGACGGTAGCGGTAGCTGGAGGTAATCGACGACGCGCCAAGGGTGCGCCCGTGGTAGCCGCCTTCAAAGGCGAACATCAGGCTCTTGCCGTTGCAGGCGTTACGCACCACTTTCAGCGAGTCCTCGATGGACTGCGAACCGCCGACGTTGAAGTGCACACGGCCATCGAGGCCGAATTTCTTCTTGGCGTCCACCGCGATCATTTCCGACAGCTCGATCTTGCCCTTGTGCAGGTACTGGCTGGCGATTTGCGGCAGGGTGTCGATCTGCTGTTTCAGCGCATTGTTCAGGCGCGGGTTGGCGTAGCCAAAGTTGACCGCCGAGTACCACATTTGCAGGTCGAGGTAGGCCTGGTCTTCGGTGTCCCAGACGTAGGAGCCTTCGCAACGGCTGAAGATGCGCGGTGGGTCGATGTAGTGGACGGTGTCGCCGTAGGAGCAGTATTTGGCTTCTTTATCCAGCAGAACCTGGTCTTCGGCGGTAGCGATGCGGATATCAGACATGATGAAAGAGTTCCTGAGTGTCAGACGTAAAGTGAGTGGCGTTGGCGGCCATGCCCTGGGGCAGTTGGGCCAGTAATGCAGGCAGTTCGGCAAAGCTGTCGAAGCGCATATGAGGGATGTCGTGGGCCTGGCAGTACTGCGCCAGGCTGCCTTTGGCGAAGACGAAGTCGGCGGTGGCCGACACACACATGTCGGACTTGCCGTCGCCGATCACCAGCACCCGCTTGTTGCGCGGGGTGGACTTGCATTTGCAGTTGCCCGAGGCCGCGCGACAGGCGTCGCTGGTGTGCGGGAAGTCGATGCGCCAGCTGTTCTGATCAACCTGGCGCAAGCGGTTGGCGATGATCGGTAGCAGGGTCACGTAGTTGCGCGAAAGGATCCGCGCGATGCCTTGTTCGATGCCGTCGCTGACCACTTCCAGGGAAGCACCGAGGCCGAGCACATGGTCGACGAAGTCCGGGAAGTCCGGGTCGATCTCGACCGTGTCGAAGTACGCCAGCAGTTCGGCCGGCGTCGCCTTGATCAGCGCCAACTGGCGGCTCAGGCATTCACGCGAACCGATATGGCCGTCCAGCCATTGCTGCTCGATGGTTTCCCATTCGGGGCCTGCGAAGCGTTGGAGAACGTTGTCGATGACATCGGTGGGTGTGATGGTCCCATCGAAGTCACACACGATATGCCAGTCATTCATCTGCGTTTACCTTGGATGCTAGCGCGCTGATGCGCCGTTGACAGGGATAGAGCAGGGACTGTGCCAAGTGGACAAAACCCAGCGGGGCTGGGGCTCGCGGGCATGTATGGGAAATAAACGCAGCACCGAAGCTACAATTTTTGTAGGTCGCTACAAACAACATGAGTGCTTGCACACGCCCCGCGCCTACGCGTTCATGCGCGTATGTTTTCGAGAGGGCAATAACATGATGTGCAGGATGAGTTCGGCGCTGTTCGCCGGTGTGCTTGGCCTCTGGGCGGGCTCGGCGCTGGCTGAAGGCATTAGCGGTGAGGTCGGCCTTGGCGCCAGCTACCAAGCCCGGGAACCCACTGGCAGCCGCTATCACACGGTACCGGTGCCCTACTTCGACCTGGACTGGGGCAATGTCAGCCTGGATACCGACGACGGTCTGACCTGGAGTGCGCTCAACCACAATGGTTTCAGCGCTGGCCCCTACCTCAACTACCTGGCGGGACGTACGGCCAATGGTCCGCTACGGGGCTTGCGGGACGTGTCGGACATGGCCGAGATCGGCGGGTTTATCCAGTACGCACCGGCCGACTTCTGGCGGGTCTATGCGCAACTGGGGCGCAGTGTTGGCGGCGCTCACGAACAGAGCGGCGTACTCGGCAAGCTCGGCGGCGAACTGGGTTATCCGCTGGGCGGCGGGGTCATTGGCAGCACGGGGCTGGTGGCGCACTTTGCCGACGAGAGCCAGACCCAGACGTTTTTCGGGGTCGATGAGCATGAGGCGCAGGCCTCGGGGATTCGTCCGTACAACGCCAGCGGCGGGTTCCAGAACCTGACATTGACCCAGAGCCTGCAGATCCCGCTGGCGCCCAAGTGGTCGCTGCTGGCCAGTGCCAGTTGGGTACACCTGACAGGCTCGGCGGCCGATAGCAGCATCGTGCGCCAGACCGGCGAGGTGAACCAGGGACAGGTGCAGACGGCGATCAGCTATACCTTCGATTGATTGTCCAAAGCCCAATACCCATCAAAATGTGCAAGCTGGCTTGTGTGGGAGCTGGCTTGCCTGCGATGCAGGCGCCTCGGTGCATCAGTTAAACCGCGGTGATGCTATCGCAGGCAAGCCAGCTCCCACACAAGCCAGCTCCCACATTTGTCCAGCATTCCAGTCTGCGCTCAGTTTTCTTCGCCCTCTGCCAGCAGCGCGATCCCGCCAATGATCACCACCACGCCCACCCAGTGCAGAAAGCTGATGTGCTCGCCCAGGCCCAGCCATGAGCCGAGCAGCACCACCACAAACACCAGCGAACTCAGGGGGAAGGCCAGGGACAGGCTGCTGCGCCGCAGGATCAGCATCCACACAAAAAACGCGCCGATATAACAGGCGATGGCCGCGAGGATCCCCGGGTTGACCGCCACCGCCGCCAGCCATTGCCAGTTGAAATCCATCTGCCCCAACTGATCGCCGGCCACCTTGGTAAACAACTGGCCGCCGCTTTCGGTCAAGATCAACAACGCCCACAACACCAGCGTCCCCAGGCGACCATGCAGCCAGCCCACCGGACGGATAGCGATATTTTCCGAGTTCATGCTTGAGTCCCCGCAACAGCGACCAGCATCACGCCGGCCGTAATCACCAGGGTGCCCAGCCAGCGACGGCGGCTGACGGTTTCCCCCAGTACGACTTTGCCCACCAGTACCACCAGGCAATACGCCAGCGCCGCCAGCGGAAACAACAGGCTCAGCGGCGCACGGGACAAGGCCTCCAGCCACACGAAAAATTCAATCACATAGGCGCCGATGCCCGCCCAGAGCAACGGCGCATTGAGCACCTGGCCCCAAAATGCACTCAGGCGAAAACCACCATTGATCTCGGGCAAGCGGTCCACGCCCAGCTTGAAACACAACTGGCCAATTACATCGAGCACGATGGAAAAGACCAATAACACCACTACGGTCAGGGTCACGGATACAGCTCCTCGAACAGGTTGATCAACGCCTCATTGGTCGCCGCGTTGCGCAGCAAATCGTCCGCGCTCCAGCGCTCGGCCGGCGGTTGGTCGGACTTGGCTTCCCAGCGTTTGAACGCGTTGCTGAACGCAGGCTGGGCAAACTCGCCACACACATCGATACCGATGATCCGCTTGCTCGCCGCCAACGCACGCAGGGCTTGCAACAGATGCGTCAGGCGCATGCCGCCCTGGTCCCAGTTGGTGGCGGCGTCTTCGCTGGCCAGCACGTCCTTGTCAATGGTGATCCACACCGCCTCGGTGGGCAGGCTGGCAATCATTTGCTCAAGGAATGCAGCCCAGTCGAGCTCAGCCAGGTTGCGCCAGTGCAGGTGGTTTTCCTGTTGCGCATGGCCGGCACCATCCCCTACCCGACCCCAGACTTTCGACGGTGGGTGCTGCCAGGGAAACAACTGCAAATGCCCGCGCTTGAGGGCGCCCAGGTTGCCACCGCGCAGTTGCGGGTTGTGCAGGTCGTCACTGCACGGGCCGAGGGTGACGATACGTTTGATCGCCGGCATCTTCAGCGCCTGGTTGACCCACGAGCCGCAATGCCGGCGCGGTGCCAGGCGCACCCAGTCGGGGTGGTTGTCGAAGTGGATCAGGCTGATCGGTTCCTGCACTTCGGCGAGAAAAGCCGGGGTCAGGTGGTGATAGTCGCCGGAGCCGACGAAGAAGATTTCCGGGCGCAGCGTACTTGGCCGGGGCCGCTGGGCCAGGCGCTGGGCGAAGTGTTTCCAGGTTTTTTCGGTGGACCACAGGCGCAGTTTCGGGCCCAGGTCGAGCAGGTCCAGACGCGTGGCCTGACCGTTGGCCAGGCGCAGGGCAATCGGCGCCTGGGCTGTGAGGCTGTGGTCGAGATCGAGGATATTCAAGGTAATGTTTAACCCCTTGGCAGCGCCCAACCGCACGCCGGCCGGGCTTTAAGGGGGTAATGCAAGGGATGGGCCAGGGGGGGGGGCAACAATGATCCAATGTGGGAGCGGGCTTGTGTGGGAGCGGGCTTGCTCGCGAAGGCGGTGGGTCAGTTAAAAAATACTTAGCTGATATACCGCCTTCGCGAGCAAGCCCGCTCCCACATTTGGTCGGTGGTGTTTGTTAGCTTTTGGCTTCGTTGATGATCTGGCGGATTGCGCCGACGAACGCTTCAGCCGGCTGGCCGCCGCTGACTGCGTACTGGTCGTTGAACACAATGGTCGGCACCGAGGTCACGCCACGGGAGACCCACAGTTGTTCCTGCTCGCGGACTTCGGCGGTGTACTCGTCCGAAGCCAAGATCTCGGCTGCACGCTTGAGATCCAGCCCGACGCTTTCGGCAATGATCGCCAAAGTGGGGTGATCGGAAGGGTCCTGGCCATCGCTGAAGTAAGCCTTGAACAACGCTTCCTTGAGGTTGTACTGCAAGCCCTCAAGCCCGGCCCAATGCAGCAGGCGATGGGCGTCGAAGGTGTTGTAGATGCGGCTCTGGCCATCGGTACGAAAGGCAAAGCCCAGCGCGGCGCCCATGTCGCGGATGCGGGCGCGGTTGGCCTGGGATTCTTCGGCAGTGGAGCCGTATTTCTCGGTGATGTGCTCAACGATGTTCTGCCCTTCGGCGGGCATGTTCGGGTTCAGTTCGAAGGGCTGGAAGTGGATCTCGGCCTGCACTTCGGTGCCCAACTGGTCCAGGGCTTCGGTCAGGCCGCGCAGGCCGATGATGCACCAGGGGCAGGACACGTCGCTGACGAAATCGATTTTCAGGGAAGTACTCATTTACGCAACCTCGCAGGCATTACACGCCACAAAGTTCGCACCATACACCCCTAGGCCGCTCTCATAAAACCTTGGAAGGTAGCCTGGGCTCAACCTGCGCCCAATGCGTCGCATCCTCGCGGTGGGCTTGCAGGTACGGCAACACCGCCGCCAGCAAGGGTGCCTTGAACGCCTCCTGGAAACGATGGGCCAGGCCCGGAATCAAGCGCAACTGGCTGCCCTGGATATGCGCCGCCAGATGCACGCCGTGCATCACCGGCAGCAGCGGGTCGGCCGTGCCGTGGACCACCAGGGTCGGCACCCGCAACTGGTTGAGCAAGGGTACCCGGCTCGGCTCGGCAAGAATCGCCATGATCTGACGTTTCACACCCTCTGGGTTGAACGCCCGGTCGTAGGACTGCGCCGCCTGATGCAGTAGTGCCTGGCGATCATCCTTGACCTCGGGGCTGCCCAGGGCCGCCAGCAAGTCGGCCTGTTGCTCCAGGGCCACTTCGCGGTTGGGCGCGCTGCGCCGTGACAGCAATTGCACCAGTGCAGCATTGGGTGCCGGCAGGCCTTCGGCGCCGGAACTGGTCATGATCAGGGTCAGGCTTTCCACGCGCTGCGGCGCCATGGCCGCCAGGTGCTGGGCGATCATCCCGCCCATGCTGGCCCCCAGCACATGGAACTGGCGGACCTGCAACGCATCCATCAACCCCAGGGCGTCGTCGGCCATGTCGGTCAAGGTGTAGGGCGCGGCCACCGGCAGGCCCAGTTTGTAGCGCAGCACTTCAAAGGTCAGGTTGGCGCTGGCAGGCGCCTGGCGCCAGGTGGACAGGCCGACGTCACGGTTGTCATAGCGGATCACCCGAAAACCTTGCTGACACAGGGCGACCACCACCTCGTCGGGCCAGTGGATCAACTGCCCGCCCAGGCCCATCACCAGCAACAAGGCCGGATCGGAAGCACGACCAATGCTCTGGTACGCCAGGCTCACCTGGTCCAGGTCGACCCGTTCAGTCGGGACATTGACATCACATCGAGAAGCCGCAAACGACGGCAGGCCGAACAATAAGGCGGCCAGTAAAAGCAACACGCGCATGAAAAACACCGAAACGCAGAACCCCAGTAGAGCGCGAGTCTGATGAAGTTTGTTCAAGCGCGCTGCCACAGTTACGTGACAGTTTGATGAAGAGCGCCCAGCGGTCATGGTCGACAGCGTTGGCAACATGAGACAAACTCACGCTATCCGAACTTGTCACAAATTGTCTTCATGGAGAGCCCGTGCTCGAAATCCGTCATCTCAAGACCCTGCACGCCTTGCGCGAAGCCGACAGCCTGGTGGAAGCCGCCGAGCGACTGCACCTGACCCAGTCGGCACTTTCGCACCAGTTCAAAGAGCTGGAAGAGCGCATGGGCATGCCGCTGTTTGTGCGCAAGACCAAGCCCGTGCGCTTCACCAGCGCCGGCTTGCGCCTGCTGCAACTGGCGGATGCCACGCTACCGCTGCTGCGCGGTGCCGAACGGGATATCGCCCGCCTGGCCGGAGGCACTGCCGGACGCCTGCACATGGCGATTGAATGCCACAGCTGCTTCCAGTGGCTGATGCCGACCATCGATCAGTTCCGCGATGCCTGGCCGGAAGTAGAACTGGACCTGGCCTCCGGTTTTGCCTTCGCCCCGCTGCCGGCCCTGGCCCGTGGTGACCTGGACCTGGTGGTGACCTCCGACCCACTGGAACTGGCGGGCATCACCTATGTGCCGCTGTTCACCTACGAAGCGATGCTCGCCGTGGCCAACCAGCACGCGCTGGCGAACAAGCCGTATATCGTGCCCGAGGATCTGCTCAGCGAAACCTTGATCACCTACCCCGTGGAGCGCGACCGCCTGGATATCTTCACCCGTTTCCTGGAACCGGCCGATGTCGAGCCGGCCCAGGTCCGCACTTCAGAGCTGACGGTGATGATGATGCAGTTGGTGGCCAGCGGCCGCGGCGTATGTGGCATGCCCCACTGGGCGCTGCATGAGTACAGCTCGCGAGGCTATGTGAAGGCCAAGCGGCTGGGGGAGAAAGGGCTGTTCGCCACGCTGTACGCCGGGATCCGTGCCGATATGCTGGATGCGCCGTACATGCGCGACTTTTTGCTGACCGCCAAGGACACCTCGTTTTCGACCCTGGATGGGGTCAGCGCGGTGCGTTGATTGTTTATGCGCTGCGCCGTTGCTCCAGCATCAGGCGCACCGCCAGGGCCGCCAGCACAAACCCCATGAAGTAGCGTTGCACCGCCAGCCACGTGGGGTTGTGGATAAACCAGGCGGCGATGCTGGCGGCGCACAGAGAGATCAGCAGGTTGACCACAAAGCTGACGCTGATCTGGGTAAAGCCCAGCATCAGGCTTTGGGTAAAGACCGAACCGTGCTCCGGGGTGATGAACTGCGGGAATACCGACAGATAGAACACCGCGATTTTCGGGTTCAACGCACTGGTCAAAAAGCCCATGGTCACCAACTTGCGTGGCGAGTCAGCAGGCAGTTGCTGGGCTTCGAATGGCGAGCGGGCGCCCGGCTTCACGGCTTGCCAGGCCAGCCACAACAGGTACAGCGCACCGGCCCATTTCAGGACTTCATAGGCCATTGGCACCGTGAGAAAGACGGCGGTCAAACCTGCGGCCGCGGCGAACAAATGCACAAAGAACCCTGCGACCACCCCCAGCAACGACGTCACCCCGGCCTTGCGGCCCTGGCAGATCGAACGGGAAATCAGGTAGATCATGTTCGGCCCCGGCGTCAGGACCAACAGCAGCGAGGCGGCGGCAAAAATCAGCAAGTCATTGAGAGGGATCACGGGTCAGTCCTTTGCGCCCGACAGCTCAGGCAGTGGTGGTCAGCGATGCACGATAGAACGGCAGGATCAGGTCACGTGTCAAGGGTGCCAACTGCAGGCCGCCGTCGCCCGCCGGGTCGATCCAGCGCACTTCCTCGATCTCGGCAGCGGGGGTTACCGGTACGTCGATACGCACCTCAAACAGCTCGGCCTCCACGGTAAACCCCGGCTCATTGGCCGCCGGAGCCGAGAAGTGGCCAAGGTAGTGCGCTTGTGCCGGATCGATACGCAGCCCCAGTTCTTCGTGCAGCTCACGCGCCAGGGCCTGCGCCGGTTGCTCGCCCGCATCGATCTTGCCGCCCGGCTGCATAAAGGCCTGGGTGCCGCGCTTGCGCACCAGCAGGGTCTGGCCGTTGCTGCCGATCAACAGGGCGGCGGCGATGCGGATGGTCTTGGACATGAAATAAACGCCTTGGAGTAGAGGCCGCAAAGGATCACATGACTCCCCTGCTCCTCGCAATCGATGTAGGAGCGAGCTTGTCTCCGGGCGGCGTTCCGACGAAAAACTTACAGGCGCCGCATTCGTTCAGTAAGCACGCGTTATCGTTGACGTTTTTCGCGAGCAAGCTCGCTCCTACAAGGTCTGTGGCTCCTCGGGTTCCTTGATGAATACGCTGTATTTGGCGCCTTCCATGGCTTCGAAAGCGATCAACTTGTCCACCAGCGGCAGGTTCAAGACCTTGCCCGCGTTGAGCAACAACATGCCGTTGTCGGCATTGAGGTTGCGCGCCAGGACCATGCCCTCGGTCAACTCACGAGTGCCCAGCACTTTGACCGTCGGGTCCCCCAGGGTCACGTCACTGAGAAACGCCGCACAGGCCTGGACGAAGTCTTCCACCATGTCCGGGTCATACAGGCGGCCTGCGTATTTGCGGATATACAGCAGCGCCTCGTCGCTGTTCATCTGCCGTTCAAGAATCAAGCCGCGTTGCAACTCGATAAAGTCCACTGCCAGCTTCAACAGACGCGAACCAACAGGGATCGCCTCGCCCTTGAGGTGATCGGGGAAGCCGCTGCCATCCCAGCGTTCCTGGTGATGGCGGATGATGCGCGCTGCATCCTTCATCGGTTCCAGGGTCATCAGCAGCGATTCGCTCTGGGTCGGGTAAGACCGATAAAGCTCGCGGTCGGTGCTGTGCAGCAGGTCAGCGGGGGCGATCATCATTCTGTCGGTCCAGCTCAACTTACCGACGTTGTAGAGCGCCGCAGCCATGGTCAGGTCGCGCACACTGGACTCATCCATCGCCTGGGATCTGCAGTAGACCCGGATCAATTCGATCAACGGGCGGTTGGTCTGCTTTTCCTTGGGCAGCCGCAGGTTGGCCAGCAGGGAAAACACTTCGGTGCCGGTCACGTAGCTGCGCTTGAGTTCATCGTAGGCCAGGTCAAGCATGTCGGCGGTCTGCTGCAGCTCGCTGGTGCGCGCGAGCACGCGTTTTTCCAGGGTGGCGTTGAGGGCCTTGAGCTGATCATTCTGTTGCCGGGTCAGTTGCTCCAGGCGCAGCCGCTCGCGGTCGGAATGCTGGTGCTCCAGGGACTGGCGCAACACCAGGAGCATCTCCTCATCGTTCCAGGGCTTGCTGATGTAGCGGTGGATCTGTCCTTCGTTGATGGCCTTGATGATCATCGTCAGGTCAGCGTAGCCCGTCAGCAGGATGCGCGACGTCGCCGGATACAGACGGTGGGTCTCGGCCAGCAACGTCGCCCCATCCATGACTGGCATCCGCGCGTCGCTCATGATCAGGTCCACGGGCTGGGTGGCCATGATCTCCAGGGCCTGGGCAGCACTTGCAGCCAGCAATACTTCATAAGGCTGGCCACGCAGTAGGCGGCGCAGGCTGTTGAGGATCGATTCTTCATCATCGACCAGTAGAACAGTGGGCTTGTAGGGGGAAACTGTAGCGAGCTGCTCATCCATGGCGACACCTGCTAACACTTGAACTAAATTGAACCCTGACACCCGCAGTCGACTGTACGCAGTGCTGGCCCAGGCAGACAGCGCACGCTATCAAAGGGTGAACTGCCGCTGATTTGACGCCAACTGGCCGACGAATTCAAGGGAGCCAACTACGCTTGAAGGTGAGGTCCGTGATTGACTCACCCAACCCAGCCATTGAGGAAAGGAAGCCTTATGCGCCCATCCACTTTGTTGCGTGCCAATGGGTACACGTCATGACGCTTCGGCCCGAAGGGACGAACCGACGCATTCTGATCGTCGACGACACGGCGTCGATCCATCAGGATTTTCGCAAGATCCTCTGTGCCGAGGCCATTGCCGACCAGACGCTGGAGAGCATAGAGCAAAGCCTGTTCGGCACTGCGCCAACCACCCGCCAGCGTTATACCCTGGACTCTGCGTACCAGGGCCAGGAAGCCCTCGATTTGGTCACTCGGGCACTGGCTGACGACGCACCGTATGCCCTGGCATTTATCGACATGCGCATGCCGCCGGGATGGGATGGCCTGGAAACCATCGAACAGCTATGGAACATCGACCCCAACCTGCAAATCGCCCTGTGTACGGCCTATTCCGACTACTCCTTCGAAGCGATTGAAGCCCGCTTGAAGTTCAATGATCAGTTGCTGATCCTGAAAAAGCCGTTCGATCACATGGAGATCCGCCAGATGGCCAGTGCCCTGACCTGGAAATGGCAGTTGGCACAGGACGCGTTACTCAAAGTGTTGGGCCTTGAGCGCATGATCGAAGAGCGGGTCCAGGAGTTACTCAAGGTTTCGCACTTGTTGCACTACGATGCTCTCACAGGCCTGCCCAACAGCACGCTGCTCGGCGACCGGCTGACCCAGGCCATTGCCCTGGGCCGGCGCCACGATACGCAACTGGCGGTGATGTTTATTGGCCTGGACCGTTTCAAGCGCGTCAACAATGCACTGGGCTACCCGGTGGGTGACCAGGTGTTGCAACAGATCAGCGAGGATCTGCTGGCAACGGTGCGTGAATCCGACTCGGTGTTCCGCTATGGCTCCGATGAATTCGTGATGATCCTCAACGACATTCATCACCCTCAACAAACCATGAGCATTGCCGAGAAGATCCTCAAGGCCCTCGGGCGTACCCGCCATGTCGCAGGCCATGACCTGCGCGTCACCGCCAGCCTTGGCATCAGTATTTACCCCAATGACAGTTTCAACGCCGTTGAGTTGATAAAGAACGCGGAAACCGCCATGCATAACGTCAAGGAGCACGGGCCTGGCAACTTCAGCTTCTTTATCGAAGACATGAACCTGATAGCGCGCCGGCAACAAACCCTGGAGACCGCGATTCGATGGGCCCTGGAGCACGACGAGTTTGTCTTGCACTACCAACCGAAACTGGACTTGAAAAGCGGGCGAGTGGTCGGCGCTGAAGCGTTGATTCGCTGGTATCGTCCCGAGCATGGCTGGGTTTACCCGTCCGCCTTCATCCCGGTGGCCGAAGACAGTGGCCTGATCGTGCCCTTGAGCCAATGGGTATTACACCAGGCCTGCACACAGGCACAGCGTTGGCAGGCGCAGGGGTTGGCGCCCATTTGCGTCTCGGTGAACATCTCGGCCATCGACTTCCGTCAGCGCGACTTTGTCCCCAACCTTGCCGCCACACTTGAGCAAACGGGCCTGGCGCCCGCACTGCTGGAGTTGGAGATTACCGAAAGCGTGCTGATGCAAAACGTCGAGGACACCGTTGCCACCCTGCGCGAAATCAAGAAGATGGGGGTAAGGCTGGCCATCGATGACTTCGGCACCGGTTACTCCAGCCTCAGTTACCTGCGGCGCTTTCCCGTGGATGTGCTAAAAATCGACCAGTCGTTTATTCGCGGCATGGGCGAAAGCACCCAGGACATGCAACTGATCAGTGCCATTATCAGCCTGGGCAAAAGCCTGGACCTCAATATCATTGCCGAGGGCGTGGAGACAGTCGAACAACTGGAGTTCCTCAAGGCCCGCAACTGTGAGGAAGGCCAGGGTTATCTGTTCAGCAAAGCCGTGGCGGCCGAGGATTTTGCCCTGCTACTGGAAACAGGCCCACATCATCTGATGCCCGGTCAATGATCCTCAGCTCACAAGGAATTGAAGTTGAGCAATACACCACTGCGTTACCCGTCGGCACCGGTCATAAGCCTTGTATCCGGTGTATGGCTGGGCAGTTGCGCGGTATTCGCCGCGCCGCTCGATGAGCCACTCAAACCCCTGCCTGCAACACCGGTGCTGGATGCATCCCGCGTTGAACTGGGGCGTCGGCTGTTCAATGAAACACGCCTGTCGATCAATAACACCCTGTCTTGCGCCAGTTGCCATCACCTGGACAAAGGCGGCGCCGATGACAAACCCTTCTCCCTTGGCTTCGACGGCAAGCCAGTGGCGCTCAACACCCCCACCGTGTTCAACGCCAGCCTGAACTTCAAACAGTTCTGGAACGCCCGGGTGGACACTCTGGAGGCACAGATCCAACAAGTGGTGACCAGCCCTGCAGAAATGGGCAACGACTGGAAAACCGTAGTCGCTACGCTAGCCGCAGCACCTGAATATCAACGCGCATTCAGCCTGGCCTACCCCGACGGCGTCACTGCCGCCAACGTGCAGAATGCCCTGGCCACTTACGAGCGCACCCTGATCACGCCCAATTCACGTTTCGATCAGTACCTGCTGGGCAACACCGATGTCCTCAGCTACGACGAAAAACAGGGTTACCTGCGATTCAAGGAGTACGGTTGTATTGCCTGTCATCAAGGGGTCAATATCGGGGGCAACATGTACCAGAAGTTCGGTGTGATAAAGGACTACTTCGAAGCCCGAGGCAATCCGATTGAAGCCGACCTGGGGCGCTACCTGGTGACCCTGGATGAGGACGATCGCCATGTGTTCAAAGTGCCGAGCCTGCGTAACGTCGCCGTCACCGCCCCCTACTTTCACGACAGCTCGGCCAAGACCCTGGAAGAAGCGGTCGACGTGATGTTCGAGTACCAGTTGGGGCGTACACCTTCGGCAGACGACAAGACTCGGATTACCCTGTTCCTCAAGACACTGACGGGTGAATGGGAAGGCAAACCGCTATGAAGCTCAGTCGCCGCTCCAGCCTGTCCCTGCTCGGCGCCATCACCCTGGTGCTGGCCTCGATACTGGTATTTTTATACGTCAAATCCTCGTCTGAGCAGAGCACCACCTACACACAGTCCCGCGACTTGATCCGCCATATCAAACAATTGAACGCACAATGGGACAGCGAGGTACTCAAGGCCCGGATAGCCCTGACCCACAATTACGACCCCCTGGTCGCGCCGCTCAACGAGATGAACAGCCTTTGGGCCGAGCTGGAAGCGCGCGAGTCCTTGCACCAACATACCGATCCAGGCAACTGGCAAGCTGTGCAAAACAACTATCGGGAGGCGGTCCAGGAAAAAGCGCGACTGGTAGACCAGTTCAAATCCCATAACGCGTTGTTGCGCAACTCCCTGGCTTTCCTGCCGACCGCCGAGGACGATATCCAGGCGCAATTCGGCCTGCTGGACGCCAACAAACGACTGCAATTGCAAAACATTGCCACCGACACCTATGACTTATTGCTCAGCAGTCTTGAGTTCGCTCTGGTCACCAGTGACGACAAGGCCGCCGAGATACTCGTCGGGCTGAACAAACTGACGATCAACAAGGAACTTCTGCCCGAGGACTTCCAGGCTCCGGTGGAGATCCTCAGCAAGCACATCGCCCTGATCCTGCGTGAGCAACCCTTGGTCAACGGCGTGCTGGAGCGCATCGCGGCGATACCGCTGCCCGAGCAGTTGGATGATCTGACCAACCAACTCAATCAGGATCAACGGGTCGCCGACCTGAGCGATCAGAAATACCACCGCTACCTGCTGGTGTTTTCGACGTTACTGATGCTGGTGCTGGTGTACCTGGCCATTCGCCTGTTGCGCAGCTTTGCCGAGATCAACCGGGTCAACCGGGCCTTGCAGACTGCCAACGAAGGCCTCGAACAACGGGTCGAGGAACGCACCCGGGAACTCAGGGACGCTCAAAGCGAGTTACTCGACAGCGCCCGCCAGGCCGGCATGGCAGAAATTGCCACCAATGTGTTGCACAACGTCGGGAACGTGCTCAACAGCGTGAATGTGTCTGCCGACCTGGTGACCCGTAAACTACGGGCCAGCAAGGCCCTTGGGTTGGGCAAGGCCATGCAGATGATCAACGAACACCCCCATGACCTGGGCGCCTTCCTCATGGAGGACGAAAAGGGCAAATTGCTGCCGGGGTATTTGAACCAATTGGTGGACGCCATCGCTGTCGAGCAGCAGGGCATGGCTGAAGAATTGGCGCAATTGACCAAGAGTGTCGACCACATCAAGGATATCGTCTCCACCCAACAGTCCTATGCTGGCGCCTCCAAACTGCTGGAGCCCGTGCATATCAGCGCCATGGTCGAAGACGCGCTGCGCATGAATTCCGGCGCCTTGAGTCGCCACCATGTCACGGTGGTCAAGGACTATCACCCGGTGCCCGAGGTCATGGCCGACAAACATCGGTTGCTGTTGATTCTGGTGAACCTGATCAGCAACGCCAAGTACGCCATGTCCAACCTCAGCGACCGGCCACGCCAGATAACCCTCACGGTCCGCGCCCGGGATGACGACACGTTGCAGATCAGCGTCAAGGACGAAGGTGAAGGCATCCCCGCAGAAAACATGACGCGGATCTTTACCCACGGTTTCACCACCCGCAAGGAAGGTCACGGTTTTGGTCTGCACAGCTGCGCCCTGGCCGCCATCGAAATGAATGGCCGCCTGAC
This sequence comes from Pseudomonas sp. 25 R 14, assembly GCF_900004755.1. Classification (NCBI taxonomy): domain Bacteria; kingdom Pseudomonadati; phylum Pseudomonadota; class Gammaproteobacteria; order Pseudomonadales; family Pseudomonadaceae; genus Pseudomonas; species Pseudomonas sp. 25 R 14. Next base: position 92,578 of record NZ_CVTS01000065.1, read on the forward strand.
CGCACACAGCGACGGCCCCGGCCAGGGCGCCCTGTTTACCTTATATATTCCTCTTGAACGTGCCGAGAACTGACCATGCCCTCTCTCCACAACCGGCGCATTCTGCTGATTGATGACACGCCGTCGATCCACGAAGATTTTCGCAAGATCCTCATGCCGCCCGTCAAACAGAACCCAGCGCTGGACGAACTGGAAAGCACGCTGTTCGGCGCAACCGCCGCCCCCCTCGCCCAACCCTTTGAACTCGACTCGGCCTATGGCGGCCAGGAAGGCCTGCAACAGCTGTGTAGCGCTATGCAACACGACCGTCCCTACGCCCTGGCGTTTGTCGACATGCGCATGCCCCAAGGTTGGGATGGCGCCCAGACCATCGAGGAACTTTGGAAAGTCGACCCGGACCTGCAGGTGGTGGTGTGCACGGCTTACTCGGATTATTCCTGGGAGGAGTTGCTGTCACGCCTCAAGGCCCACGACCGGCTACTGATCCTGAAAAAACCCTTCGACAACATCGAAGTCCAACAGATGGCCAATACCCTGGCTACCAAATGGGATATGGCCCGCCGCGCCAACCTGAAAACCATTCATCTGGAGCAGTTGGTGGAACAGCGCAACCAGGCATTGCAGCTGGAAATCGATGAGCGCAAGCAACTGCAAAGCCAGTTGATCCAGTCGGAGAAACTGGCCTCCCTGGGGCAGATGGCTGCCGGGGTAGCCCACGAAATCAATAACCCCGTGGGTTTTGTCAGCTCCAACCTCGGCACACTGGACGGTTACTTCAAGCAGTTGCAACGGATGCTTGATGCCTATCAACAGGCCCAAGAAGCATTACCGCCTGGAGCATGTATTGAGCAATTGAACGCCCTGCGCAAAGATCTGGACTTGGACTTTCTCAAGGAAGACATTCCGATCCTGATCCGGGAGTCCAAGGACGGGATCGCTCGTGTGACGCAGATCGTCAAGGACCTGAAGAACTTCTCCCGGGTCGATAATGACGAGAATTGGCAATGGGCGAACCTGCAGCACGGGATCGACTCGACCCTGAATATCGTGGCCAGTGAACTCAAACACAAGGCGGATGTGATCAAACACTATCAGCCACTGCCTGACATCGAATGCCTGGCTTCACAAATCAACCAGGTGGTGATGAACCTGGTGATCAACGCAGCCCAGGCCATGGGGTCGGAGCGCGGCACAATCACCCTCAGCAATGGCGTGGAGGGCGATCAGGTCTGGCTGGAAGTGGCAGATAACGGCTGCGGGATTGCCCCTCACAGCCTGCAGAAAATCTTCGACCCGTTTTTCACCACCAAGCCGGTGGGTGAAGGGACGGGCCTGGGGCTTTCTCTGTCCTACGGCATCGTCAAAAAACACCATGGGGAGATTTCAGTGAGAAGTGAAGTCGGCACGGGCACCACATTCCGGGTGGTGCTGCCGATCCGGCAGACTGCGGCGTGACACCCGCCGCGCCTGCCATCGGTCAGGCCTGGGCTTTCTTCGGACTCGAACCAAACGAAGCAAATCGCTTGTTGAACCCGGCAATCCGCCCTTCAACCTGGGTCTTGCGCTGCTGGCCGGTGTAGATCGGGTGGGAAGCGCTGGACACGTCGAGGGCCATGTAGGGGTAAGTGTTGCCGTCGGTGTGTTGGTGGGTACGGTCCGTGTCGACCGTGGAGCCGATCAGGAAGAACACATCGGCGGCAGTATCGTGGAACAGCACTTTGCGGTAGTCAGGATGGATACCAGCTTTCATGGGGCCTCCGAGGGCGTCTGGGTAGATTTAATACGTTATACAGTAACGCAATAGTGCATCCAAACGAGAACGGATTGCAATACCGAAATAGACAGCGGTTCTCTGCGGTTGCCCCGGCAAGGAACTCCCCCGTAAGCTGGGACTCCGTGAGAGAGCACAGGCATCCATAGCCTGGAGATCCTTGTAGGAGCTGGCTTGCCAGCGATAGCGCCACCAAAAACGCCATCGCCAGCAAGCCGGCCTCTACAGGTCATAAAGAGTCCGAACCCAAGGAAACCGTATGAGCCTGTCCTTGCTTAGCCGTTATGCATTTTTTGCCGTGTGTGTCATTTTCACCCTCGCCAGCCTCCCTTTTATCCAACACGAATGGCTCTGGCCGATTACCCTGGTGACCGGCGTGCTCAGCCTGATCGGCGTGTTCGACCTGCTGCAAAGCCCCCACGCGGTGCGCCGCAATTACCCGATCCTGGGCAATATCCGTTACCTGGTAGAGGGCATCCGTCCGGAAATCCGCCAATACCTGCTGGAATCCGACAGTGACGCCCTGCCCTTCTCCCGGGCCCAGCGCTCGCTGGTGTACTCACGGGCCAAGAACGAAAGCGCCGACAAACCCTTCGGCACCCTGATCGACGTGTACCAGTCGGGCTTCGAGTTCATCGGCCACTCCATGCGCCCGGCCCCATTGAGCGACCCCAGCGCGTTCCGCGTGATGGTCGGCGGCCCGCAGTGCACGCAGCCGTACTCGGCGTCGGTGTTCAATATCTCGGCGATGAGTTTCGGCTCGCTGAGCGCCAACGCCATCCGCGCGCTCAACCAGGGCGCCAAACTCGGCAACTTCGCCCACGACACCGGCGAAGGCAGCATCAGCGCCTATCACCGCGAAAACGGCGGCGACCTGACCTGGGAACTGGGCAGCGGCTACTTCGGCTGCCGCACCAGCGACGGCCGCTTTGACCCGGAACGTTTTGCCGTGCAGGCGCAAAACCCGCAAGTGCGGATGATCGAAATCAAGATGAGCCAGGGCGCCAAGCCCGGCCATGGCGGGATCCTGCCCAAGCACAAGGTGACCAAGGAAATCGCCGAGACCCGCGGCATCCTGATGGGCGAGGACTGCATCTCGCCGTCACGCCACAGTGCCTTCTCCACGCCAATCGAGCTGATGCAGTTCATCGCCCAGTTGCGTGAACTGTCCGGCGGCAAGCCGGTGGGCTTCAAGTTCTGCCTGGGCCACCCGTGGGAGTTCATGGGGATTGCCAAGGCCATGCTGGAAACCGGGATTCTGCCGGACTTTATCGTGGTCGACGGCAAGGAAGGCGGCACCGGTGCCGCGCCCGTGGAGTTCACCGACCATATCGGCGTGCCCCTGCGCGAAGGCCTGCTGTTCGTACACAACACCCTGGTGGGCCTGAACTTGCGCGACAAGATCAAGCTCGGCGCCAGCGGCAAGATCGTCAGTGCCTTCGATATCGCCAGTGTCCTGGCCATCGGAGCCGACTGGGCCAACTCGGCCCGGGGCTTTATGTTCGCCATCGGCTGTATCCAGTCACAAAGCTGTCACACCAACAAATGCCCGACCGGCGTGGCCACCCAGGACCCCTTGCGCCAACGCGCACTGGTGGTGCCGGACAAGGCCCAGCGCGTGTTCAACTTCCACCGCAACACCCTCAAGGCCCTGGCGGAAATGCTTGCGGCGGCGGGCCTGGATCATCCATCGCAATTGTCGGCCAAGCATTTGGTGCGCCGCATGTCTGCCACCGAGATCAAGCTGTTCTCACAGTTGCATGTGTTCCTCAAGCCAGGGGAGCTGTTGACCGGCGAGGTGAACGGCGAGTTCTATTCGCGCATGTGGCAAATGGCACGGGCCGACAGTTTCGAGCCCCATGAAGAAATAGCTGCTTGAAGGACCGATCAGATGTTGAAAGTAATCGCTGAAGACTTTATCAAACCCGAACACCTGGACACGGTGCGGCCCTGGTATGCCGAACTGGTGGAAAAAACCCGCCAGGAACCGCTGTGCATCGCCTACGATCTGTTTGTCGACCAGAAAGACCCGGGGCACTTTATCTTTGTCGAGCAATGGCCCGACCAGGCCGCACTGGATGCTCACTGCCAGAGCGAGCACTTCACCCGGTTGGTGCCACAGATCAACGCGTACCAGGCCAAGCCGTGCCGGGTGTTGTTGATGGATGCGTTCTGACTATCGCCCTGTGCTGAACCGGACCACCGACGGCATCGTTGAACCCAGGAGATTCACCATGCCGTTTCTGGACTTTGCCGCACTTGCCGGGCAACTGCCCACCCCTTGGAAATCATCACCGGTCGGCCACGTCGGCCCTGCGCAGCTCAAGGTCCTGCGCATGGACGAGCAGGCCTACGCAGAAGAAACCCACGACTACAACGAAGGGTTGCTGGTCATCAGCGGCTGCCTGCGCTTGTCCATCGGCAAACAGACTGTCGAGGTGAGCGCCGGGCAGATGTATCTGGTCGAAGCCGGCATTGCCCATGGGGTACTGGCCGGCAGCCATGGCACGCTGCTGATCATCGATGTCTAGCGGACAGGCATGAGACATTCAGTAATACCCAACCTTTGCAATTGCTTACAAATACCGCCAACCTGCGCCCGCCCGACGCACGGCAGGACCCTGCGCGTCGCTATTTAAACCATTGTTCAAGAGCCCGCAGCCATGCTTAACGGACGCGACCCGCGCATCGATTTCTTTCGGGGCCTGGCGTTGATCTTCATTTTCTGGGATCACGTGCCCCACAACCCTCTCGGCCAGATCACTCTGCGCAACTTCGGTTTCAGCGATGCCGCCGAGGTCTTCGTATTTCTCGCCGGTTACGCGTCCGTGCTGGCCTACAGCAAGGTGTTGCAACGCGAAGGCTACTGGATGGCCTGCCTGAAAATCATGCGCCGCGCTTGGGTGTTGTATGTGGTGCATATCTTCTTGCTGGCGATGCTGATGGGCATCGTGTTCTTCGCCAACAGCAAGGTGGAAACCCGCGATCTGGTCCAGGAAATGGGCCTGACCCACTTCATTACCAACCCACAACAAGCCTTGACCGACGAGCTGCTGCTGCGCTTCAAGCCCAACCTGATGGACCCGCTGCCGTTGTACATTGTGTTGCTGCTGGGCTTGCCCCTGGCCCTGCCGGTGCTGGTGCGCAAGCCCCTGGCAGTGGTCGCGGTGTCGTTGACTGTGTATCTACTGGCCCCCAGGCTGGGCTGGAACCTGGCGGCGATTGCCGACGGTGTGTGGTACTTCAACCCGGTGACCTGGCAATTGCTGTTCATACTCGGTGGTGCCGCCGCCATTCACGCCAGCCAGCCACGGGCGCCTGAAACCCGGCCCTTGCACCAGCAGCCATTGTTTCTTGCGGCAGCGGCGTATGTGCTGCTGGCCGGTATCATCACCCTCTCCTGGCGCTGGCCTGAAATCCACGATGCTGTGATGCCAGCAGCCCTGAGCAATCTGTTGTACCCCATCAGCAAGACAGACCTGTCGCCCGTGCGCCTGCTGCACTTCCTCGCCCTGGCCTACGTCACCGCTAAACTGTTGCCCGGTCGCGGCTGGACCCAGAACTGGCTGGCCCGACAAAGCTGTCGTATGGGCCGTTACTCCCTGGAGGTGTTCTGCCTGGGGGTATTGCTGGCGCCGCTGGCAGACATGCTCAACGCCCAGGTCGATGATGCCTGGCCGATGCAGATATTCAGCGCCCTGCTGGGGCTGGTATTGATGGCCGGGCTAGCGGTGTGGCTGGAGTTCAACAAGCACTTGAACCTGTCGGCCGCACAGCGATCCATCGCGATTAAATAGTTAGCCCCCGGGCCTGCATGCGCGATGCGTCCATCTACCCTCCACTTATCGTGAAAGGTAGAGCGCATGCCACTCAACAATGACTCGGCGGCCTGTCCGGCAATCTGCAATCGAGTCCCTCCAGGCCCTGGATGGCCTGGACGCCGAAACACGACCAGCCTGCCGCAAGGGGCAGGCCGTGTGTCAAATCATGCCGAATGCGGCGAACCCTGGCTGGCCTGGGTCGGCTGCAGCTTGAACACGTAGAACAGCACCGTCAGGAACAGCAGGAACACCGGGCCGACATACAGCGCGATGCGAGTGTCCGGGAAGTACGCCATCAGGCCCACCACCAATACCAGGAAGGCCAGGGCCAGGTAGGAACTGACCGGGTATAGCCACATACGGTACTTCAGGGCTTTCTGCTCGGCCGGGCTCAGGCTTTTGCGGAACTTGAGCTGGGCCAGCAGGATCATCACCCAGGTCCAGATCGCACCGAAGGTAGCGATGGACGTGACCCAGACAAACACCTTGTCCGGCACCAGATAGTTGAGCAATACGCCCAACAGCAAGGCGAAGATCGACAGCAGCAGCGCCTTGCGCGGCACGCCGTTGCTGGAGGTGGTGCCGAAGGTTGCCGGGGCCTGGCCGTTCTGCGCCAGGCTGTAGAGCATGCGCCCGGTGCTGAAGATCCCGCCGTTGCACGATGACAGCGCGGCGGTGATCACCACGAAGTTGATGATGCCAGCCGCGGTCTTGATGCCGAGGCGCTCGAAGGTCATCACGAAGGGGCTGCCCTGGGTACCGATTTCATTCCACGGGTAGATCGACAGAATCACGAACAACGCACCGACATAGAACAGCAGAATCCGCCAGAACACCGAGCCGATCGCGTTGGGAATGGTCTTCTGTGGGTTCTTCGCCTCACCGGCGGTCAGGCCGATCATTTCCACGCCCAGGTAGGCAAACATCACCATTTGCAGGGACATCAACACACCCTGCACACCGTTGGGCAGGAAGCCGCCATGGGCCCACAGGTTGGAAATCCCCAGCGCTACACCGTCATTGCCAAAGCCGAAGGCAATGATGCCGACGCCGCCGATGACCATCGCAATGATGGTGACGATCTTGATCAGGGCAAACCAGAACTCGAACTCACCGAACGCCTTGACCGCGATCAGGTTGATGGTGCCCATGCTGACCAGCGCCGCCAGGGCCCAGATCCAGCGTGGCGTATCGGGAAACCAGACGCCCATGTACACCGCCACGGCGGTGATTTCCGCGACGCAGGTCACCAGCCACAGGAACCAGTAGTTCCAGCCGGTGAGAAAGCCCGCCAACGGGCCGAGGTAATCCTGGGCGTAACGGCTGAACGAGCCGGCGACGGGGTTATGCACCGCCATTTCACCGAGGGCACGCATGATCACCAGGATCGCCAGGCCGCCAATGATGTAGGAAAGCATGATTGCCGGGCCGGCCATTTCAATGGCCTTGGCCGAGCCGAGGAACAGACCGACACCGATGCAGGCGCCGAGCGCCATCAAGCGAATATGCCGTTCACCCAGTTCACGTTTGAGCGGGCCGCCGGAAGCGGTCTCGCCATGGGGCAGGTGGTTGCCAGCTGGCATAGGGATACAACCTCATTTTGTTATTGGATTGAACCACCGAGCGTTCAGTGGCACGGCCGGTCGCCATGACACCGTCCTGCCGGGCTCACCTTGTGGGTAAACCCGTCTGGCCGCGCAAATCGGCCAGCTCAGGGGGCATGCAGTATAAAAAGCCAGAAGCAGGGCTTTTCACTCTATAAACAACAATATTCAGCGAGTTTTCTCGGCAAGTGCCGCTTCTGCGGAGGGGCATCACCTGAACGATGTAGGCATCGTCTTACGTAAACGGCGGCGAGTATTGCACAGCATTGGTGCATCGTCATGCCCCTACCCTGGTCGTATTTACCCAGCCGAAGCGCTCTAGTCCGTGGGTCAGTAGCGCTCAACCACCACACATCCACTGTGCGCAGAGTGACCGCCATGGGATTGCGACAAATTCCCTGTCCACCTCAAACAGCGTCTACGCTTCACTCAAGTCCGATCAATCTGCGTGAATGGATCAATCGACTATGGGCGCTTTATGGCAAACCGATTCGACCAAGGCTGCGGGCCCCGCCGACAACCTGGATGAACAGCCATTGCCACAAGGGCCCCGCAAGCGGCGGTATGGGTGGCGAATGATCTGGCTACTGCTGGTGATCGGGCTGATCGCTGCAGGTTTTGCCGCCAATCGGGAAATGCGCACCTCTTACTGGCAAGCCCGGGAGTTGAGTCGACTCGCCAAGACCTTGAACTACCAGGTACAACCGGGCGCCAGCGATGCCATCGTTTATCCGGGTGATGGCCCGTTTGACAAGCGCCTGGGCTACAGCGCCCTGGGTGAGTTCCTGCCGCGCCTGATCAAGCGTGACTACCTGATCCAGCAGCAGGCGCGCTTTTCCAGCGCACTGCTCGATTACAGCCAATACGGCCTGTTCATCCCCTACCCCGAGAAGATCCAGGCCGGCCTGTCGATCACCGATTGCCGGGGCGCACCGCTGTACCGCTTCACTTACCCACAGCAGGCGTACCAGCACTTCACCGATATCCCGCCCGTGATCGTCAACAGCCTGCTGTTCATCGAGAACCGCGACCTGCTCGACCCCGCCCAGCCCCAGGCCAACCCGGCGGTGGATTGGCCGCGTTTTGCCAAGGCGGCCTGGTCGCAAATTGCCCGCCTGCTGCATTTGCCGGGGCAGACCGCCGGCGGCAGCACCCTGGCCACACAACTGGAGAAGTATCGCCACTCACCCGACGGGCTGACCCTGAGCGGTGGCGAGAAAATCCGCCAGATGATTTCTGCCAGCGTACGCGCCTATCAGGACGGGCCAGACAACCTGCAGGCGCGCCAGGACATTGTGCGCGACTACCTCAACAGCGTGCCGCTGTCTGCCGTGCCCGGCCACGGTGAAGTGCATGGCATGGCCGAGGGCTTGCGGGTCTGGTATGGCGCCGATTTCAAGCAGACCAATGCCCTGCTCGCCGGTAACGATCCGCACAGTCTCGGGCAAAAAGGCCTGGCCCTGCGTGAGGTGTTGTCGCTGATGATTGCCCAGCGCCGACCGTCCTACTACCTCACCAAAGGCCACGCAGACTTGGCGAACCTGACCGACAGTCATATCCGGCTGCTGACGCAAAACGGTGTGATCGACCCAGCGCTGTCCAGAGCCGCGCTCGACAGCCAGGTCAGCTACCGAGACTGGCAGCAACAACCCACGATCCAACCCATCGAAACCAACAAAGGCATCAGTGTCGCCCGCAGCCGCCTCGCGACCCTGCTCAAACGCCCGCTGTATGACCTGGACCGCCTCGACCTGTCCGCCACCAGCACCTTGCAAAACGACCTGCAAACCCAGGCCACCGCCTACCTCAAACACCTGGCCGACCCCGCCTTCGCCGGACAACTCGGCCTGCTCGGGCCGCGCCTGCTGACCCCAGCCAACACGGCCCAGGTGCGTTACAGCTTCAACCTCTACGAGATGACACCCGATGGCGCCCGCGTACGGGTACAGACCGACAACACCGATCAACCCTTCGACATCAATGAAGGCAGCAAGCTGGAACTGGGCTCCACCGCCAAACTGCGGGTGCTGACCACCTACCTGCAGATCATCAGCGAACTGCATGACCGCTACGCCGGGCAAGCGCCCGCCGCACTGAAGAAAGTCAACGTCGATGACCAGGATCGCCTGTCCCGCTGGGCCGTGGATTACCTCACGCAAAACAGCGACCAAAGCCTGCCGAAAATGCTCGATGCGGCCCTCAACCGGCAGTACTCGGCCAGCCCCGGCGAAAGCTTTTTCACCGGCGGCGGTTTGCATCACTTCCACAACTTTCGCAACGAAGACAACGGCCGCAACCCGACCTTGCGCGACGCCCTGCGCGAATCGATCAACCTGCCGTTCATTCGCCTGATGCGCGACCTGGTGCGCTACAGCACCTACCACGGTGCCAACAACAGTGCCGAGTTGCTCAAGGACGACAACGACCCGCGCCGCCAGGAATACCTGGCCCAATTCGCCGACCGCGAGGGCACTACCTTTCTACTGCGCTTCTGGAAAAAGTACCGCAACAAGGACACCCAGGCCCGACTCGACACCTTCCTCGACAGCATGCACCCCACCGCCATCCGGCTGGCCGCCGTGCACCGCTACCTGTTGCCCCAGGCCAGTCAACAGAGTTTCAACAGCTTCGTACGGGCCCACTTGATCCACACCAAGGCCCCGGAAAAGCTCACCGATGAACGTCTGGAAAAGCTCTATCAAAACTACGGCCCCGGCGCCTATGACCTGCCGGACCAAGGCTACATCGCCAAGGTCCACCCCCTGGACTTGTGGCTGCTCGGCTACCTGTTGAACAAGCCCGACGCCACCTTCACCCAAGCCGTCGCCGCCAGCGAGCACGAGCGTCAGGAAGTCTATGGTTGGCTCTTCAAAAGCCGCCACAAGAGCGCCCGCGACAGCCGTATCCGCACCATGCTGGAGATCGAGGCGTTCCTGGATATTCATCAACGCTGGCAGGCCGTCGGCTACCCCTTCGACCATCTGGTGCCGTCCCTGGCTACCGCCATCGGCAGCTCGGGCGACAAGCCCGCAGCCCTTGCGGAATTGGTAGGAACGATCCTCAATGACGGCGTGCGCCAACCGACACTGCGCATTGACAGCCTGCACTTTGCTGCCGCCACGCCTTATGAAACCCGCTTGATCAATGACCCGAATCGCGGCAAACGCGTGATGCCCAGCGAAGTCGCCAATGCCTTGCGCGAGGCGTTGTCGCAAGTGGTGGATGCGGGAACGGCGAAAAGGGTTTCCGGCAGTTTCAAACTCACAGACGGCATGCCGCTGGCCATGGGCGGTAAAACCGGTACCGGGGATAACCGCATTGAAACCATCGGTGCCGGCGGACGCATTCTCAGCTCCAAGTCGATCAACCGCACTGCCACGTTTGTCTTCTACATCGGTGAACATCACTTCGGCACCCTGACCGCCTTCGTACCTGGCGCCTCGGCCCAAGGCTTCACGTTCACCTCGGCCTTGCCAGTACAAGTACTCAAGGGCATGGCCCCGATTTTGACGCCTTACCTACAACCCGGCACCCGGAGCTTGTGCCGGCCACCGACAGCCGGCGGTTAATCGCAACTAAGTTTTTCCGCATGCTCCCGAGCCAATACCCTGCCCGTCAAGGCATTCGCAGCTGGGCGTTACTTGTCTACTTTTCAGTCCCGAATTGTTCATTCAACACCCCCTGTTCCGAGCAACATTTTCGAGGTTTGAATGGCGTGTTCCCGCACACAATCGGATGACCCAAGCATTATCAAAAGGTCATCCAACCATGCCTACCACTGTCATAGAACAACCACTTTCGATCGCAGAAAAAAAACCGGTTCATTACGACTTCATCAAACAACAACTGCCTCGCTGGCTACTCGATACCGGGCCCCAGCGACTGACAACACTAAAAACACTCAAGCCAGACATCTCCGGGCCCCACACAAACGCACTCACGCCACCGTTACACACGGCCATGAAACAGGCTCTGGACAAGCATTGGTCCACCCAGAACACCCTCGACAAAAAATTTGCCCATCTGAATGACGTCCAGGCCTTTGCCAAGCCGCTACTCAAAGAGGCGCTGCGCGCCTACGGTGACATTGATGTGTCGCACACCTTCATTCGCCTCTATTCCCCCGTCAGCCGGCCCTGGTGGTCGATAATAGATCTGTACCCTGGCGTTAGCAGCCGAACCGTCACGTTGCTCGATGCCGCACTGCACAATTTCTCGGCCTCGGAAACCTTCGCCGACTACGCCTTCCTGTCCGATGAAGATGCCCGAGGCCAGCGCCAGCTATTGACGTTCACCCATAACGTGAGCGGCCAGGTGCTGACCGCCGACACGTTCAAGACGCTCTGTCGCAACCTCGACATTGGCGCGCGCTATCAACAGCAACTTCGGGCCTCGTTGGGGTTCGATAATCCGTCGGTCGCCGACGCGCTACGACACGAAGTCATCGACAACCTGCGGGCAGCCCTGGACAGCGCGGCCCATATGGCCCTGGCAAAAAAGCACATTGCCGAGGACGCCTATGAGCTGATCCAGCTCATGGTCACAGGCACCCCCGGGCTGCTGATGCTCGACGCCAAGCCAATCGAGTTCTACACCCTGGAACTGTTGGATACCCGCCTGGCCAGCATCCTGATCATCACCTCGCAAATGGCTGACTGGAGGGGCGGGCGGATGTTGGTCTATGTCCCCCATGACCCGGAACACCCCCTCAAGGAATACGCTTCGTCACTGGACTTCGTCATAGAACTGACCCGCCAGTTACGTGACAAGACGCCAACACCGGGTTCGCCTCACCTCAGCTATCAGCAATTCTTCAGTCAGTTCGTTCCCCATCAACAGCGCGGGCGCCTCTTTAACCAACTCAACAACCTGCTCTCGCCCGTGCGCTGGAACCCGAGGGAGCCGGGTGACAGCAGCCCGAACTGGCGAGAAACCCCTGTACAGGCACCCAACCTGCAGTTTCGCACTCATTTTGTACGCGATGACGTTACTAGCTATACCAGCGAGGATCTGTGGCGTTATCTGTACCAGGACAAACTGAACAAAATCATCAACGATGCTCTGGAAGTCGCCATTTCCACAAGCTATGCCGACCGTATGGCCCGCTGGGTATGGTGGGACAATCTGGAAAAGATGCTCACGGACATTTTCAACGTCGCCCTCATGGTCATCACCCCATTCGTACCCTTCCTGGGTCTGCTGATGTTGGCCTATACCGCCTACCAACTGCTCGACGACATGCTCGAAGGCATCATCGATTGGAGCGCAGGCCGGCAAATTGAGGGGTGGCTGCATATCTTGGCGGTTGCCGAAAACGTTATTCAACTGGGGACATTCCACGCCGGAGGGCAGCTCGCAGCAGTCGCCCGCCTGAAGTTGTCTCCCTTTGTCGACAGGCTTAAACCCGTACAGATGCCTTCCGGCGATACCCGTTTGTGGAACCCTGACTTGCGGCCTTATCAACACAGGGTGCAGGATCTGCCAGAACCGCAAGAAAATGGCCTGCACTCCCACCAGGGCAAGCAGATCGTGCGTGTGAATAACCGTCATTATGAAGTCCGGCAGAATCCCGAAACCCAGGCATTCCAACTCGCCCACCCCCAACGCTCCGACGCCTATCGCCCACCCGTAACACTCAACGGCAGCGGCGCCTGCGTACTGGAAGGCGAACAGCCGCGCACATGGAGCAATGCCCGATTACTGCGCCGGCTGGGGCCACAGACGGATGGCTTGAGCAACACAGAACTTGAGCAAGTACGCGTCATCAGCGGGGTAGAATACGGCGCGTTGCGCCAGATGTACGTCAAGAATGAACCGACTCCGCCGTTGCTCGCCGACACGTTGAAACGCTTCAAAAATGACCATCAGATCAAGGCCAGTATCGAAAAAATTCGCATGGCACAACCGCTTGACTCTGCGTCCAGTTGGTTTGAGCAAATGGTCACCGAGCTTGAAGGCTGGCCGCAGGACAAAGCGCTGCGGGTCTATCAACACTCCGGCCTGTCCGGCGACTCCCGTTTCTATGGCAGTTCGACTGCCCAGGGAGATGACGTGCTGACGCTCAGCATCGCCGACGTCATGTCCGGCCAACTGCCGGAAAAAGTCGTGGCGTTTCTCGACCCACAACAGCTCACCCGCTTACTGGGCGAAACCCTGCCCGCACCGGAACAGGTACAGGCACTGCGTGATCGGTTGGCCGAGCATGTCGAACAACAGAGTCAATCGCTCACCCGGCACCTTTACCTCGAACAAGAAGCCACTGACGACCCGCATGTCCAATTACTGCGCACCCAGTACCCTGACCTCCCCCTGAGCATCGCCCAACGGTTGGTCCGTCATACCCGAAACCGCCACCTAAAGGTGATGACCGAGGACCAACGCCTGCCACTGGACGTCAAGAACCAGGTCCGGGAACTGGAGTTCGAGGTCACCAGCACACGGGTCTTCGAGCAGATCCTTCAAGACCATCCCCTGTCGGAAGAGGCCGAACGCCTGGCGCTCAATACCTTGAGAATCTACACCGACGCGCTGGCGAACTTGCGTATCGAAATCCGTGAAAGAACCCCGACTGGCGACTTGCGGATTCAGGTCGGTGAACAGGACGCTGCAAACCTGCGCATCCTGGTGCGCAACAAAAAGGCCCAATACCGGGTCTTTAATGCTCAAGGCACACTGCTGCATGGGACGACAGACTTCTATAGCGCGGTCTTCCATACCCTGACCACCGACGCACGCTTCATCGACGGTGAGCGCCTCAGGTCATGGCTTATCGCAAAAAATACGGCCCCCGTAGAGCGGCGCCTGATAATGGCTGAACCACCGATCCGCGTACAGGCCGAACGTGAAACCCTCACCTTGCTGGGGGGCGGCAATACCAGCACTTTGCGGGGGGCACTGGCCGAAGACAGCTCTACCGTCACCTTGCAACAACGCATCAAAAAATGGCTCCCCGAAATGTCAGAGCAAGGTGTAAGACGCTTTTCTCAAGTGGCGGAAACAGCGGAAGGCCTACAAAAACTGGAGCGCCTGGAAACCGAAGGCCAAGCCTTTGAAAACACGCTAAACGACTACGTCAGATCCGCAACAAAGTTTCCTGCGGGCCATCGCCTGGAGGCCGTGACTCGTCGTACTAGAGCCCTGTTTGCTGACAGCCTGATGCAGGCTTGGCGTGAGGGCTATACGCGACTGCATGACGAGTTCAACACTCAGCGCGGTGGCGTCAAGCTGGATTTATCTGAAACGCCATGGCCGGACAAACTGCCCATGCTGCCCACCGAAATGCGACAGGTCACTCGCTTGTACATGATCGACCGCGAGCTCTCTTCGGACAGCGCCAACTTCCTACAGCACTTTCCAAACCTGAGGATCCTTGATCTGACAGGCAACGCTCTAACAACGCTGCCTCCCGCCATTCAGCGCATGCCCCATCTCAGAGAGCTGAACCTGGCCGAAAACAACATTGTCCTGGACGCCTCGACCTCCGAGCAGTTGAGTAACCTGTCGCGCCTACGCGCTCTAAACCTGGCCAACAACCCGTTGGGCATCGTGCCGGATGTCAGCAAGATGCCCGAGTTAGATCTACTCCTGTTAAGCGATACCGGTATCAGTGAATGGCCTACCGGCTTGTTTGCACAACCACGCAACGAGGCTTTCATCCTGGAACTGCGCGGTAACCCCATTACCACCGTCCCCGTGGTTGCCAGCAACTCCGAATCGGCCATCGTTGTCGCCCAGACCCGCCTGGACCGTGCAAGACTGACCGTTGAGGCCCAGGAGCGCTATGAGGCCTATAGAACCGCCGTTGGGCTTGACCCTTATCGGACCTATGAGCCCCAAGGCGACAGCCGTTACTGGCTCGACGATCTGGACGATGAAAACCGCTTTATTTATAGAGCAATCTGGAAAGACCTGGAGCATGAACACGGCTCCCAAGGTTTTTTCGAAGTGATCAAATCCCTGGAGCCCCCAGAGTTCTTCGAAGACCCGAGCGACGAGGCCCTCTATGAACAGAACAGCGCAATGATGAGATCACAAGTGCAGCGCATGCTGTCGTCCATGCACGACGACCGCGACTTGCGGCAAATACTGTTTCGGATGTCCAGTTTCCCCGGGTTGTGCCCCGATGCGGGTATGCAAATATTCAACGGTATGGGTATCGAAGTTGAGGTGAGCCAGGCCAGGCGCTTCAGCAAAACACCCGCTGAACGTGAAGAGCGACTGATCAAACTGGCCAAGGGGGCGGCCAACCTCAAGCTGTTGAACCACGTGGCGCGCGCCGACATCGCTCAGCGCCTCAAACCTGTCGAACAAGGCGGGCTCGGCCTGCGACTGACCTCAGACGTGATCAACGGCGAGCCCGGAACCGTTGATGAAGTAGAAGTTCACCTGGCCTACCAGACGCGCCTGGCCCGCAGGCTCGGTTTGCCCTGGGTCAGCGAACACATGCTGTACCGGGAGACCGCCAGGGTCAGTGAGCTATCCATCACACGAGCGCACACGGCAGTACTGGCCTTGAGTGAAGGTGACGGGCTGGTGGATCAAATACTGCTTGAGCCTTACTGGGAAAACTTCCTCAAGGAGCACTATGCGACAGACTACGAGGCCAACGAGAGCAGCATTGATGAACAATTTGCCCTCCTCGATGAACTGCAAAGCGAACAGCAAGCGTTGACCCAATCCCCGGACCTGACCGAGGCGCAGAAAGTTGAAAAACGCGAACAACTGAAACTCATGGTCGAGCAATTACAAATCGAAGACCGAGTAGTGCCTGACGAGCCGATGTCCGATGAGCTCTACAACCAATTGCTCAATGACCTGGGCCGACGACGCCAGGAATGGTTGCGGGAACAGACCCGCCTGTCGCTGGGACGGATCGACGAATAAGACGCCGAGGCATGTCTTAATACCAGGTGTGTAGGAGCGAGCTTGCTCGCGAAGGTCGTGAACGATAACGCGTATTGGCTGGATAAACGCGGCGTTCTTGAGTTTTTCGCGAGCCCGCTCGCTCCTACGGCATTATTGGGAGTTACACATTTATCAGGAGGCTCCGACAGGGACTCGTTAGTTAACGCAGACCTCAGGCATTAGTTATATATATTTCACATCTGAATAACGAAACCCCAACACACTTAACACTTAAAAATTGCTCAGAATTTTGAACTTTTATTCTCCACCACAAAGGATACGCTAATAATTAAAACCCTCTACGAGTTTAACTTAATGCCAAAACCTTCAATCCCATCCAGTACGCCTGCAACGCCCTATAAAGGCCCGCATTATGATCTGATCAAACAAAAAATCCCGGACTGGCTATCCACAACTTCCCTGGCGAGAGTCAGTCAGTTAAACAATGCGGTCCTTTCTCGACCGGCCTGGCATACCAGCGCCACGCCCGACCAGCATCAAGCCCTCAAGACTGCCAATGTCGAGGGCTGGCGTGCGCAAAACGCCGTAGACCAGCAACTGAGCAACGTGCAGGATGCGTATGCCTTTGCCGAACCGCTGTTGAAAAAGGCCATTCAGGACAAGTACCAACTCGACCTGGACGTCAAGACAACCTTCCTGAACCTGTACATCCCCAAAATGCTGCCCAGGTACGCCTTCAATATCGCCCAGGGGGTGACTTCGCGAAAAGTGTCCCTGCTGGACGCCGCGTTGCATAACTTTGCCGATAGCGAAACGTTTGAAGACAACTCCTGTTACATCAGCCAGCCTGACTATCGCGGTCACTTCACCATCAAACCGTTAACCGACGCGATGTCCATCGACCAGTTCAAAGCGCTGTGTCGTGAACTGGACCTCGGCGCCCGGTACCAACAACACTTGAACACCCATCTGCTGCCGACGAACCTCACTGCCCGCGCGAAATTGAAGAAGCAGGTCACCGCCAGCCAGAAAGCCACGCTCATGGCCGCAGTGCAACTGGCCTGCCTGAAAACCGATGCGCAACAGGTGCCGGACCTGGGGATGGCCACCTACCATGTGTTGATGCGCGCGTTACGCGGTGAACGAGGCGTCATGCAGTTCTACCAACTGAGCATTCTGGAGACGGCGCTGAGCGGTATTCTGCTGATTGCAGCAGACCCGGATCAGGCCACCAGCGAGTCGAAAGTGATCGCCTACATACCCCATGACCCAGAGAGCCCCGTCAAGGAGTACAACTCGATCCCTGCGTTCATGCGCGACCTGACCCGCAAACTGCAAGCCAACGCGCCCATCCCTTCTCGTCAGCAACAGACTTACCAGCAGTTCTTCAGTCAGTTTGTCGATCATGCCCAACGCGGGCATTTCTTTGCCGGGCTGGATCAACGGCTGTGCACGCTCCAGGGGGGCCAGAAAGTCCCACAGGACGATCCCAAGCTGCGGTCCTCCTCACGCAGAATCGAGGGTGACCTGTGGGAATACCTCTACCAGCAATCCTTCAACAAGATCCTTAACGATGGACGAAGCATCGCCATCTCCACGGCCGATACCGACAGCGCACAACGTTGGGCCTGGTGGGATAACTTTACAAAAATCCTCTCGGATATTTTTAACGCGGCCCTGATGGTCATCACCCCGTTCGTGCCGGGCCTGGGCGAGTTGATGCTGGTCTACACCGCCCTCCAACTGGCCAACGACGTGCTCGAAGGGATTGTCGACCTGGCGGAGGGGCAGGTCATAGAAGGCGCTGAGCACTTCATCGGCGTGGCGACCGATTTGATCCAACTGGCAATCTTCGCCGAGGGTGGAGAAGTTGTGAGCGTCTTCAAACGCTCCTCCTTCGTCGATGGCCTGCGGGCAGTCAAGGTGGGGGATCAACAACGCTTGTGGAACCCTGACCTTGCACCTTATGCCAAGAAAGACCTGCAGTTGCCGAGCGACTCGCGTCCCGATGAGCTGGGCCTGCATTCACACCAGGAGCAAAAAATCCTGCCCTTGGATGACCAGCACTACGTCGTCGAACACGAAGAAATCTCTAATACTTACCGGATCAAACACCCCACCCGTCCCGAGGCCTATTCACCCACGCTCGACCATAACGGCAGTGGCGCCTGGGCCCATGAGGGGGAGAACCCGAACACCTGGGACAGCGAAACCTTACGCCGCCGCCTCGGGCCCGTGGTCAAGGGTCTCTCCCCCGCTCAACTCGAACAAGCCTGTGAAACCAGCGGCACCCATGACGGCGCCTTGCGCATGATGTACGCCAACCGCGATACCCCACCGCCCCTGCTGGCCGATAGTCTCAAGCGCATGAAGCTACGCGGGGAACTCGAACGCATGCCAGAAAAAATCCGCACCGGGGCCACGACTGAGCTGCCAACCAACTGGTCGGCGCAAACCACCAGTGAACGTGCGGGTTGGCCGTCGAACAAAGCCATCAAGGTGTTTATAAGTGACGACTTGGTGGGTAACGCCATGCCTTACGGGGCCCAGGACGCCACGGAGGCCAACACCCTCAAGATCAGTCACCGGGACGTGGAAGCGGGCAAATTGCCCGAGCAACTCGTCGCCTTTTTGAGTGAAACAGAGCTCGCTACCCTGCTGTCCACCCCCGTACCTGAAACCCCGGCCGGACGAATCAAGGCCCTGCGCGATCTGCTGGCCGATGCCCTGATGCAGGAAAAAACTGCCGTATTCAGCCACCTTTACAGCACCCGAGAGGTTATCGACACGCCTCATGGCCGGTTGATTCAACAGCAGTTCCCGCAATTGCCCAAAGACCTGGTGGCGACACTGCTGCTACGCATTTCGCCGCAAGAACTGACAATAATGAGCAGCGAACAACGAATCCCTCTGCGCCTGAAAAACCTGGCCCGGGAACTGGCCAACGAAGTCCGCGCCAGCCACGCGGCTGAAGGGTTCTACAACGACGATTTGCTGACAGCGGATACCGAGCGCATGGCGCTCAATATCGTGCGTTTGCACACCGATGCCCTGGGTGACTTGAACATTGCCATTCATGAGCAATCCCCCAACGGCGCCTTGCGTTGCCAGGTGGGACCTGCAGACGCCGGCACGAAAAAAATACTCGTGTACAAGAGCCCCGGGCGCTACCAGATCTACGATGCCGAACCCTCTGCCTCCCAGGCGCAATACAGCTTCTACGAGGCGCTGTTGCGTGCTACCCCCGCGAACACACTCGACTACCTGCCGGGCCAGGGAGGCATATTCAAGGCATGGCTCATCGAGCAACTTGAACCCTTGGCCGAACGCCGCAAGGTGCTGGAGGAACCCACTCGCCGCCAGGCCGATGACCGCACGACACAACGCTTACTGCAAAAACCCATGCTCGGGGCCTTCCGCCGCTTACTTCGGAGAAATCCACCGAGGCAGCCACCCACGCTCAAAGAAACACTGACCCAACTGTGCCCCCGTTTGAGCGAGGAACAGATACAGAAAGTGATGCCCTACCTGAGCACGCCGGAGGGGGAACAGTTGCTGAAAACGCTGATAACCGACCGAGCGACGCTGGACGAAGACATGGACATATTTCGCAGAGAAAAACCAGCACTCATCAGGGCAAGCGCCACGATAACGCTGAATGAAAAACTCATGCGAGACCTGATCATCAATGAACTGAAAACCTGCTGGGCAGAAGGCGCCTACCAGCGCATGCTCCCCCCTGAACCCAGACCACGCGGTACGTTGCTGGACTTGAGCGAGCTGGTCCTGGGTCGCTACATACGTCGCCTGGCGCCGCTGAGGGCAAACTTCAGCCATGTCACACGACTGAACCTGGGCGGTACGCGGTTAAGTGATGGGGATACGGGCTTTCTCGACAATTTCCCCAACCTGCGCGCCCTGGACCTGTCAGACAATGGCCTGGGGGAGGTACCGTCACGACTGCAGAACATGAAAAGCCTGACCGCTCTGAACCTGAGCGAAAACTCAATCGTATGGTTACCCTCCGACTATCAGACCCTTGAACAATGTTCATATCTGCGCTCATTGAACCTGGAAGGTAACCGCCTCCTGGAAGTCCCGCCGAACATCAACCAGATGCTGGATCTGCGGCTACTGGTACTGCGCAGAACCAACATTACCCAATGGCCGGTCGGACTGGACAGCCCAAGACGCTCCATCCCGACGCTGGACCTGAGCAACACCCAGGTCAAGACCGTTCCCGCGTTCGCCCAGGGCTCTATAGGCGCTCAAATAGTGGCCAACAGTTGGGTGGATCGCACAAAGCTTGGGCGCCTGGATGAAGACCTGTTTGTCAGCTATCGCCGCGCCTTCGGTATCGACCCTTACCGCACCGCACCACGAGGGGGCAGCGCCGACAGAGAATACTGGCTGCTTGGCCCGACAGAAGCCGATAACCTCTTCTTTGCAACGGTTTGGGATGATGTCGAAAAGGAGCACGGCTCCCAGGGTTTCTTCGATGTCCTCAAACTGTTGCAACCGCCTGAGGCGTTCCAGACGGATATCGATGAGCTGTTGTTTCAACGAGGCCGGGGTAACCTCTCTGTTCGCGTCTGGCAACTACTGTTTGCTGTAGATGAAAACCCACAATTTCGCGACCGGATGTTCAGTCTGGCCGGTGCCCCCGCCAACTGTGCAGACGCCGGCGCTCATATTTTCAACCGCATGGGCGTCGAAACCCTGCTGGAAAACATCCGCAAAGATGACTCCCCGCAAGGCCTATCGACCCGCGAAAAGAAACTGGTAACGCTAGCCAGGCAATCCTGGCGCCTGGAACGGGTCAACCAACTCGCCCACCAAGAAATCCAGCATCGTGTAGCCCCAGAGAGTGAGGGTGGGCTGGGGCAGACATTCGGCCTCGGTGAAAACACCGTCGACGACGTGCAGGTGTACCTCGCCTACCAGACCGGACTCAAGACGCGCCTCGACCTGCCGTGGCTATCCGAGCACATGGTCTACCGCAACACAGCCAATGTGACGCAAGCGCATCTCGACCAAGCGGCGGCCAGTATCGCCGAGCAAGAGCAAGGCGATGGCCTGGTGAACGGCCTGCTTGAACAACCGTTCTGGAGCGACTACCTGCAAGACGCGCACCTGGAAGAGTTCAACACCCAACGTGAGAAACGCAACAACGCAGGCAGTCAACTGGAGGACTTGCTGGACGCTCAAAAGGAATGGGCTAGCCCGCAAGTGACACCTGAGCGTAAAGCTGAACTGCGCGAACAACTCATCACACTGGCCAATGAGCTGGTTATCCCGCACATCGTGGTGCTCACCGAACAGCCGTTATCGGACGCTACCGTGCGTAAGCTCTACGACGATATTCAGCATGATTACAATGAGCTGGGCCGGCAATTGACACGCCAGGCACTGAAAAACGCAGGCCTGTAACACCCGCCCGGAGGCATATGTAACACTCAAAAGAGCCAATGCCGATCAGTTAAGCGGACGAGACCTCCTGTAGGAGCGAGCTTGCTCGCGAAACACTCAAGGACAGCGTGTACATTCAGGCAGCACGCCTAATCGTTGACGTTTTTCGCGAGCAAGCTCGCTCCTACAAAAAAGCAAAAACTGCAGGCTTCATGTTTAGACCTCAGAGTCCCAGACCGCGGTCACCACGCCCGAATAGGTACTGCCTGGCCGGCTGAGCATCTCGCGCATGTCATCACTGAGCACTTCAAAGTGCAGGATGCCGGGGCGGTCATTCACGTAAAACAGCGGCTGGAACAGCTCGGTGCCCGTGCCATCCAGCCGCAGGGGGCGTTTGCGCACCGCCTGGTCGCCTTGCCCGTCGATGCCACCTGGCAGCGTCACGGCAACCTGCACCGGCACCTCATCACCGTTGCCGTTGCGCAAGCCACAGGTGTTGCCCATGACAATCGAGCATTCCAACTGCATCTTGAACCGTGAACTGGCGGCGATACGAAAGGTCTGGTCGCGGTACAGCCGGGTCGGCGTACGCCCCCGATCAAGCCAGGCTT